>JBAXKQ010000051.1:0-18074 GCA_037135275.1 bacterium | reverse complement strand
AGGCCAGTAGCTCAATTGGCAGAGTACCGGTCTCCAAAACCGGGGGTTGGGGGTTCGATGCCCTCCTGGCCTGCCATGACTGACTGGCGAGGCAGTGTGCGGGGCGAACGGGGGCCGGTGAGAGCGACTGGGACTTTAGGCGGGGTGCTGGCATGAGTGGTGTATCTGGCACGTTTGCGGCTGTCAAGGCCTACATTGAGAGTGTTGTCGTCGAGCTCAAGAAGTCTTCGTGGCCGACCAGGGCTGAGCTTGTAGAGTCGACAGCGGTGATAATTTTTTCGGTGATGGCTCTAGGCCTATTTGTTGCGACAAGTGATGTTGTTATTGAGCGATTGATAAGTTTCCTGGCTGGAGCATCCGGTTAGAGCAGAAGCGGAGTTTGGAGATCATGCAGAAACAATGGTTCGTTCTCCACGCACTGACTGGGCAGGAGGCAAAGGTCAGGGCGAGCATCCTGCGCAGGGTGAAGCAGGAGGAAATGGATGAGTATGTCGGGGATGTGCTGATCCCGACTGAAAAGGTTTCCGAGGTCAAGAAGGGTGTACGGTCGACGGCGACCAGAAAGTTCTTCCCTGGCTATGTGCTGATCAACATGGCCCTGTACGATGACGACCGACAGATGTGCGAGAAGGCGTGGTATTTTATCCGGCAGACCCCGGGGATGATCGGGTTTGTTGGAGGCGACAAGCCTGCGCCGCTGCGCGACAAGGAAGTTGAAGTCCTGTTGAACCAGGTCGACGAGAAGAGGGAAAAGGTAAAGCCGAAGATCTCGTTTGAGCCTGGCGAGACTGTAAAGATCATGGACGGTCCATTCATGAACTTCAGCGGTGTTGTTGAAGAGGTTGATCCAAACAGAGGTAGGTTGAAGGTATCGGTGGCGATATTCGGGCGGGTTGCCCCGGTCGAACTGGAATACTGGCAGGTGGAGCGAACCTAGAATGGCAAAGAAGATCATAGGCAAGATCAAGTTGCAGATAGCGGCAGGGCAGGCTAATCCCGCACCGCCTGTCGGACCGGCGCTTGGGCAGCACGGCGTGAACATCATGGAGTTCTGCAAGCAGTTCAATTACGCCACGCAGTCCCAGGCAGGTCTCATCATACCGGCGGAAATTACCGTATACCAGGACAAGTCGTTCACGTTCGTTACCAAGAGTCCGCCGGCTGCGGTACTGTTGAAGCGTTCGGCAGGTCTTGCAAAGGGCGCGGCCACCCCGAGCAGGGAGACCGTCGGCACTGTAACGAAGAAGCAAGTCTTGGAGATAGCTCAGACAAAGCTGAAGGACTTGAACACGCACGACATTGAACATGCCGCGCGGATTATTGAAGGCACGGCCAGGAGCATGGGAATTAAGGTGGAATAGAACCATGGCACGACTTCACGGAAAGAAATATCGCAGCATCGAGGGCAAGGTAGAGGCAAAGATCTACGAGATCGAGGAAGCCATAAACTTCCTCAAGGCCAATCACTTTGCAGATTTTGACGAAACCATGGACTTGGCGGCCAGACTGGATGTCGACCCGGCCAAGACCGACCAGGCGGTCCGGGGCATAGTGCGGCTTCCGCACGGCACCGGCAAGCAGGTCAGGGTTGTTGCGTTCGCACGCGGTGCTGCGGCGGATGCGGCCAAGAAGGCCGGCGCGGAGCACGCAGGATTTGAGGACCTGATCGAGAAGGTTAAGGGCGGCTGGACGGATTTCGATGTTGCGGTTGCGACGCCTGAGGCGATGCAGGAAGTCAAGAAGCTTGGAAAGGTTCTCGGCCCCAGAGGTTTGATGCCTAATCCCAAGACGGGAACCGTCAACGAGGATATCGCTGCTGCCGTGGAGCAGTGTAAGGCCGGGCGGGTTGAGTTCCGGATGGATCGTCATGCGAATGTTCATGTTCCCTTCGGAAAACTATCGTTCGAAACTGCGAAACTGGTTGAGAATGCGAATGCCGTGATAGAGGCGATTAAGGCTGAGCGGCCGGCAGAGATAAAGGGTGCTTTAGTCAAGAAATGGACCGTCACCTCAACGATGGGGGTGGGGCTTCGTATCATGGTTCGCGAATAGCGGGGAATTGCCCAGTGAGACCGGAAAAACAGTACATGGTTGAGGATATCCGGCGACAGCTTACCGGGTCTGAATTTGCTTTCTTTTTGGACTACACAAGGCTGACCGTCGGAAAGATGAGTTCGTTGCGCGAGAAGTTGCGCGGCGCGGGAGCCGAGACAAGGGTTGTAAAGAACCGGCTGCTGAAAGTGGTCTGCACCAAGCTTGGCTGGGCGGATATGGGCGACGTCATGCGCAGGCCAACGGCGCTGGTAACTGGGAAGGATGACGTAGCCGCAGCCAGGATTATTCTGGAGTTTGTCCGCGATGACGAAAGACCGCTGAAGGTAAAGGGCGGTGTCGTACAGGGGACGTTCCTCAAGGCAGCCGAGATTATGGAGATGGCGAGTCTGCCTTCGCGTGACGTATTGCGTGCGAGGTTGGTCGGTACTATTGCGGCACCCATGACCAGACTGATGGGCGTCATGAATATGAAGCTTGCAAGCCTCGTCTACGTTCTGAAGGCAATCGAGAAGAAGAAGGGTTAGATGGCAGAATTTCTGACTGCCGCTTGGATGTGGCGGTGAGAGCGTGAAATAGTTGAGGAAAGGAAGAGTGTATCATGGCAAACGATGCAGAAGCTACGGTGGCAAAGCCCGAAGGCAAGATGGGGGAGTTCGTTGATTGGATCGAGGGTATAAGTGTTCGAGAGCTGTCCGTGTTGGTGAAGGCGCTCGAAGAGCGACTGGGTGTGTCGGCTGCCATGCCGGTAGCGGCAGGTGGCGCAGGTGCGGCTGGGGCTCCGGCGGCTGCCGCGGCTGCTTCCGAAAAGACTGAGTTCACTGTTATGCTGGTGTCTGCCGGCGAGCAGAAGATCAACGTGATCAAGGAAGTCCGCGCGATTACCGGCCTCGGTCTGAAGGAGTCTAAGGACCTGGTTGAGGGCGCTCCGAAGCCTGTGAAGGACGGGGTATCCAAGCAGGATGCTGACCAGATGAAGTCCAAGCTGGAAGCAGCTGGCGCAAAGGTCGAGATCAAGTAACTGGTGGCTTCCTTGAGGCAGGGTACGGGTCAATTGTTTCCTGACAGCGGCAGAGAGTGACTAATGATTGCTAGAAAAAATTTCGGCAAATTGGTTGAGACATTGGAGTCGCCGGACCTGATTGACGTGCAGGTCACGTCTTATAACAGGTTCCTGCAGCGAGATGTACTGCCTGCCCGCAGAGAGAAGAAGGGACTTCAGGAAGTTTTCAAGGAAGTATTCCCCATAGAGAGTTATGACGGCAGGTGCTCTCTGGACTTTGTCAAGTATGAGCTGGCTCGCCCGAAGATGGAGGTTCATTCCTGTCTTCGGGAAGGGGAGACGTTCGCTGCGCCTCTTCATGTGACGTTCCGCCTGAAAGAGGGTGAGGAGGTCCGGGAGGAGACCGTCTACATGGGGGAGATTCCCCTGATGACGGAGCAGGGCGCGTTTGTTGTAAACGGAGCCGAGCGTGTGGTTGTCAGCCAGTTGCACCGTTCACCAGGTATCTGCTTCGAGAAATCGATTCACGCCAATGGGACCATACTGTACTCGTTCCGGATTATTCCGGACCGCGGGTCCTGGGTTGAGATTCAGTTCGACACATCGGACCTGCTTTGGATGTACTTGGATCGTCAGCGCCGCAGGCGCAAGTTCCTAGCAACCACATTCCTCAGGGCTCTCGGCTACGGCACAGACGAGGAGATCATCAGTCTGTTCTACACGTTTGAGAAGATAAGCCTAGGCGTCGATGTGAAGGCCGAGGACATCAGCGGTCGCCTCTTCAAGGAGGACGTGATAGATATTGATTCAAAGACCGCTGTCCTTGCCCGGCGCTATGATCCAGTTACGGAAGGCGCCCTCAAGCTTATGAAGGCCGCCGGCTACAAGACGGTGGACGTCATTGATGTGTCCTGGGACGGCGGGATCATGCTCAAGAGCATCCGCGCTGATGATGTGCGGACGAAGGATGACGCGTTGAAGGATATCTACCACAAGCTTCGCCCTGGTGATCCAGCAACGCCATCGAATGCGTGGCAGCTCATCAAGCGTCTCTTTTTTGATGAAAGACACTATGATCTTGGGCGCGTCGGCAGATACAAGATCAACCAGAAGCTGAACCTGGAAGGGAAGATCCCAGGTTCGACGAGGGTGTTGGACAAGGAAGATATCATTGCGGCGATCCGCTACATGATCAGCATCCGCAAGGGCGAGGGCATACTGGATGACATCGATCACCTTGGTAGCCGCCGCGTGCGTACGGTCGGGGAGTTACTGGAGAATCAGTGCAGGGCTGGTCTCACGAGGTTGGAGCGCGTGGTCAAGGAGCGCATGACGCTGTTTGATCCAGCGGCCGGCGTTATGACTCCACAGAAGCTTATCAATCCCAAGGCCCTTTCAAGTGTCGTGCGGGATTTCTTCGGGCGGAGCCAGCTGAGCCAGTTCATGGATCAGACCAATCCTCTGTCGGAGTTGGCACATAAGCGAAGACTGAGTGCGCTTGGTCCTGGCGGATTGAGCCGGGAGCGTGCGGGATTTGAGGTGCGTGACGTTCACAGCAGTCACTACGGCCGTATCTGCCCCATTGAGACGCCAGAGGGTCCGAATATCGGTCTGATCTCCTCCCTCAGCATCTATGGAAGAGTGAATGATTTTGGTTTCATTGAGACACCCTACAGGAAGGTCAAGAGCGGCAGGGTGACTGACAATGTTGACTATCTTACGGCCGATCAGGAGGAGCGTTTTGTAATCGCCCAGGCCAATGCACCACTCGAAAAGAACGGGCAGTTCTCCCGTGACCAGGTTTCGGTAAGATTCCGCGGCGAGTTCCTGGAAGTGGCGAAGGAGAAGGTCGAGTACATGGACGTCTCCCCGAAGCAGGTGGTGAGCGTCGCGGCCGGGTCGATTCCGTTCCTGGAGCATGATGACGCCAACCGGGCGCTGATGGGTTCTAACATGATGAGGCAGGCTGTTCCGCTGCTGTTGGCGGAAAGCCCTTTCGTTGCAACTGGCCTTGAGGGAAAGCTTGCTCGGGACTCGCGCGTTACTCTGACCGCCACGCACGCCGGAAAGGTGGCCTATGTATCAGCCGACGAAATTGTCATAACACCTGATGGCAAGGCGCCGAATCGGAAGATCAAGAAGCCGAGCGGACAGACATACAGGTTGCGCAAGTTCTCCCGCTCGAACGCCGGGACGTGCATCAATCAGGTTCCTATTGTGGCGATGGGCCAGAAGATAGAGGCCGGTGATACTATTGCGGATGGGCCGGGAACAAAGGATGGCGAGATAGCGCTCGGGAAGAACCTGCTGGTTGCCTTTGTGCCGTGGTGCGGTTACAACTTCGAGGACGCGATTCTGATCAGCGAGAGGGTGGTCAGCGAGGATCTGTTCACATCGATTCATGTCCAGGAGTTTGAAGTAGGCGCACGCGATACAAAGTTGGGACCCGAGGAAATAACCCGCGACATACCTAACGTCAGCGAAGAGGCTCTCAAGAATCTCGACAGGGACGGCGTTGTTCGGATCGGTGCCGAGGTTGTTCCGGGTGACATTCTGGTTGGCAAGATCACACCCAAAAGCGAGACGGAGCTGGCTCCCGAGGAGCGGCTCCTGCGCGCGATCTTCGGCGAGAAAGCCGCTGATGTGCGTGATACATCATTGACTGTACCGAGCGGTACGTACGGTATTGTGATGGATGTCAATGTAACCGCGCACAGGAATGTGAAGGTTGACAAACTGTCACCTGGCGAAGTGAAGAAACGCGCCAAGGCTGTCGGGGACGAGCATAAGGCTCAGAAGCAAAAGCTTCTGGTCGACCTGACGGAGTCGCTGAGCAATATCCTTCTTGGTGAGAAGATTCCCTTGGATGTCGTGGATGTTGAAACCGGGGAAATCATCATACCTGCGAACCGGAAAATCACAAAGACCCTGCTCAGGAAGCTGGCGGCGGCATGCGAACACGTTGAGATTGAGAGCAGCCCGATACAGATGAAGATTCAGGGCATACTGGATGAGTACAAGCACAAGTTCGATGAGCTTGAGTTGCGCCAGGAGAGGGACCTCGACCGGTTTGAGAGCGGGGAGTTTGAGGATGTTGGTATCATTAAGCAGGTCCGTGTATATGTTGCCAGCAAGAAGAGGCTGTCGGTGGGTGACAAGATGGCTGGGCGTCACGGCAACAAGGGCGTGGTAGCAAGAATCGTCGCGGATGCGGACATGCCCTTCCTCGCAGATGGCACTCAGGTTGACATTGTACTGAATCCCCTTGGCGTGCCTTCTCGTATGAACGTGGGGCAGGTGCTCGAGACACACATGGGAATGGCCTGCAAGATTCTCGGCATATGTGCGCAGTCCCCGGTATTTGATGGCGCATCCGAAATTGAGATCCGCGAGATGATGAAGCAGGCCAAGATGGATGAGGATGGCAAGGCTATTCTCTATGATGGCCGTACGGGTGATGCGTTCAGCCAACGGGTGGTTGTAGGCGTCATCTACATGTGCAAGCTGCACCATCTCGTCAGCGACAAGATTCATGCCAGGGCGGTCGGGCCGTATTCGCTCGTCACACAACAGCCGCTGGGTGGCAAGGCTCAATACGGTGGGCAGCGTATGGGGGAAATGGAAGTCTGGGCTTTGGAGGCCTATGGCGCTGCATATGCGTTGCAGGAGTTGCTGACCGTCAAGAGCGATGATGTAGCGGGACGGACAAGGATCTACGAGTCGATCGTTAAGGGAGAGAACACGCTGGAGGCAGGAATGCCGGAATCGTTCAACGTGTTGATGACCGAAATGAAGAGTTTGTGCCTGAATGTCCAGGTTGGACAATTCGCCGAGGAACCGGGCGAGCAGGTTCGACCGGGGGGTGATGAGTGAATTCAACAACTGTAAGAGAAGATGGCCTCACAGGGCGCAAGGCTGAGGCGTTTGATTCGGTCAGTGTGTCTCTCGCGTCTCCGGAGATGATCAGGTCCTGGAGTCATGGTGAGATAAAGAATCCCGAGACGATAAACTACCGTACCTTCAAGCCTGAACGTGGCGGCCTGTTCTGCGAACGTATTTTCGGCCCCACGCGTGACTGGGAATGCGGGTGCGGCAAGTACAAGCGGATAAAGCACAAAGGTGTCATTTGCGACCGCTGCGGTGTGGAAGTCACGGTCTCCAGGGTTCGTCGCGAGAGGATGGGACACATTGAACTTGCAGTTCCCATCGGACATATCTGGTTCTTCAAGTGTACGCCCAGCCGGCTAGGGTTGGTGCTCGACATGACAGCCCGTCAGTTGGAGCGGGTGCTCTACTATGAGGACTACGTCGTGGTTGATGCGGGGAAGACGGCCCTTCAAGAGAAGCAGTTCCTCGATGAGATGAGTTACCGCGAAGCCCAGGACAAGTACGGTGATGAGTTTGTTGCCAAGATGGGGGCTGAGGGTATTCGTGATCTCCTTAAGAAGGTGAATCTCGACGATCTCATGGGTGAGCTGGAGACCGAGATGGAAACGGTCAGGAGCAAGCAGACCCGCAAGAAGATCGCAAAGAGGATGCAGGTGGTCGAGGGCCTTCGTAAGAACAATACGCGTCCAGAGTGGATGGTGCTTGAAGTCCTGCCGGTGATTCCGCCGGACCTCCGTCCTCTCGTACCACTTGAAGGCGGGCGTTTTGCTACATCCGACCTGAATGACCTTTATCGGCGTGTCATCAACCGGAACAACCGACTCAAAAATCTGCTGCAGCTCAAGACCCCGGATGTTATCATTCGGAATGAGAAGCGTATGTTGCAGGAGGCGGTGGATGCGGTATTTGACAACGGGCGCCATGGGCGTGCTGTTACCGGCGCGGGTGGCCGGCCGCTCAAGTCTCTGAGCGACATGCTCAAGGGCAAAGGCGGCAGGTTCCGCCAGAATCTGCTCGGCAAACGTGTCGACTACTCCGGTCGATCGGTGATCGTTGTTGGACCTGAACTCAAGCTTCATCAGTGTGGTCTCCCGAAGAAGATGGCGCTTGTGCTCTTTGAGCCCTTCATCATCCGGCGCCTCAAAGAACGGGGCATTGTTCACACGGTGCGTAGCGCGAAGAAGGTGATTGAGCGCGAGACTGATGAGATATGGGATATTCTCGAGGAGGTAGCGAAGTCCAAGACGGTCATGCTGAACCGTGCGCCTACCTTGCACCGCCTGAGTATTCAGTCTTTTGAGCCCGTGCTCGTGGAGGGGGAAGCTATTCAGGTACATCCGCTTGTATGCAAGGCGTACAATGCGGACTTTGATGGCGATCAGATGGCAGTTCATCTGCCTCTCTCCGTTGAGGCCGAGATGGAGTCCCGGCTCCTTATGCTGTCGTCCAACAGCATCTTTTCGCCCAGCAGCGGCGAATCTATTGTGACTCCTACGCAGGACATTGCGCTGGGGCTTTACTACCTGACCTCACCGTCACAAGATATGAGGCATTTTGACTTCAAGAGGGCCAGAACGCCGGAAGACGAGAAGAAAGATCCGCTGTCTCTATTCAGTGATGCTTCAGAAGTGCATTTCGCTTGGGACGACGGCGCAGTTGATGTCCACACGCGCATTCGGTTCCGTAATCCGGACCGCGGCACGACAACGATCTATGGCAATCCTGGCCCAACATACCTGGTGACAACTGTTGGAAGGGTGCTGTTCAACGAGATATGGCTGCCTTCACTCGGGTTTGTGAATGAGCGCGTTGATAAGAGCTTCCTTGGAAAGCTGATCATGCGCTTCTACAAGGCGGCAGGTCACGATATCACGATCGAGCTCCTTGACAAACTGAAGGAGCTGGGTTTTGAGAGCGCGACCAGGGCCGGCGTCTCGATAGGTATGGGCGACATGATGATCCCGGTCGAGAAGGCCGCCATTGTCGAGCAGGCCCAGAAACAGGCAAATACCGTCAGTGAGCAGTATCGCAGGGGTATCATCACTGATGGTGAGAGATACAACAAGATTGTAGACATATGGACCCACGCGACGGAAGAGACGTCGGGTGCCATGTACAGGGCTATTGAGCAGAATGTGGGCAGTAGCGAGATGAACCCCATCTACATGATGGTTGAGTCCAAGGCCCGCGGCAGCAGGCAGCAGATCCGTCAGCTTGCCGGTATGCGCGGCCTTATGGCTAAGCCCTCTGGTGAAATCATTGAGCGGCCGATCATATCGAATTTCCGTGAGGGACTGAGTGTACTTGAGTACTTCATCAGTACCCATGGTGCACGCAAGGGGCTAGCGGATACTGCCTTGAAGACCGCTGATGCCGGATATCTGACACGGAAGCTCGTGGATGTCGCGCAGGACGTGATCATTGTAGAGAGGGATTGCAATACGCTGAACGGCGTTGAAGTCGCAGCGGTCGGTTCCGGTGATGACGAACTTGTTTCTCTGGAGGCGCGCACGCTGGGACGTACGCTGGCAAGCGACCTGCACAGCCCCACAACAGGAGCAGTTATCCTGCAGGCTGGGCAGGAGATTGACGAGGCAGCATGCGATCTCATCCGAAATGAGGGTGTCGAGAATATCAGGATCCGGAGCGTACTGACGTGCGAAGCAAAGCAGGGGTTGTGCGCCAGATGCTACGGCAGAGATCTTTCATCGGGTCGGGAGGTTGAAGTTGGAACGGCTGTCGGTATCATCGCAGCGCAATCCATCGGTGAACCAGGCACCCAGTTGACCATGCGTACGTTCCATATCGGTGGAACTGCGAGTTCTGTCTTCAAGCAACCGCACATTGTTGCGAAGAACGCCGGCAAAGTTGTCTACCATGACCTCAGGATAGTGAAGAACAAGGAAGGCCTTTGCGTGGTGCTGAACAAGAACGGTGCAGTGAGCATCGAGGATGACTCCGGGAGCGAACTGGAGCGTCACAAGACGTTCATGGGTGCTGTCATTGCTGTCAAGAATGGCGAGAAGGTCAAGAAGGGACAGAGCTTTGTCCAGTGGGATCCGTACAGCGTGCCGATCCTTTCCGAGGTGGATGGTGTGGTGTCCTTCCAGAACTTCGTTGAGAATGTTTCGATCAAGAGGGAAGTTGACGAAGCTACCGGTCTGAAAGGCATCGTGGTTCTGGAGCACAAGGAGGACTTGCATCCCCAGATTGTGATCAGGATTCCCTCAGACAAGAGCGTAGGTGCCACGTACAATATTCCTGCGAGGGCTCATATTGTCGTGAAGGAAGGCGAGCAGATCTCGGCCGGGCAAGTGCTGGCCAAGACACCACGGAAGGAATCCAAGACGAAGGATATTACCGGTGGTCTGCCACGTGTCGCAGAACTGTTCGAAGCGCGCAGGCCCAAGGACGCAGCCGAGATCGCAAAGATCGATGGATTGGTGGAATTCGGTGCCAACCAGCGTGGACGGCGATGCTTGGTAATACGCGACCCGGTAACCAGCGCTCAGGAAGAACATCTGATTCCAATGGGCAAGCATATCGTTGTATACAGCGGAGATGCTGTACAGAAGGGTCAGCAGCTGACAGAGGGTCCGGTCGTGCCGCAGGAGATCCTGGACGTTTGCGGTCCCCATGAGCTGCAGGAATACCTTGTGAACGAAGTGCAGGAGGTCTATCGGCTTCAGGGAGTGGAAATCAACGATAAGCATATCGAGATCATTGTTCGCCAGATGTTGCGCAAGGTCAGGATTACTGATCCGGGCGACACGGATTTCCTCTGGGGTGATGAAGTCGAGAAGTATCGCTTCATTGCGGTGAACGAAGCGGCAAAGGTTGAAGGCAAGCGTCCTGCGGAGGCGTGTTCGTGTCTGCTTGGCATCACGAAGGCGTCGCTCGAGACGGAGAGCTGGATATCTGCGGCATCGTTCCAGGACACGACCCGTGTTCTTACCAACGCGGCGACACTTGGAAGGGCGGACTACCTCAGGGGGTTCAAGGAGAATGTTATCATGGGTCACCTAATTCCGGGTGGTACTGGATTCCACATGTACCGGAATATCAGGCTGGTGCCCCTTGCTGAGCCGATCCCGGAGGAGAAGCCGGTTGTCGCGCAGGAAGATGGGGATCAACCACCCACTCTTGACCTGCAGAGATAGGTTGCATCGCGGCGCAATAGTGGTAGAGTGCCGCTCGTTTTGAAACGGAAGAGGAAAAAGAAATATGCCGACGATAAATCAGCTCGTGAGAAAGGGACGCAGATCGGCGCACAATAAGACAAAGTCGCCGGCCCTGGTGAGCTGTCCCCAGAAACGTGGAGTATGCCTGATCGTGAGAACGATGACGCCGAAGAAACCGAATTCGGCATTGCGCAAGATTGCGAGGGTTCGGCTGACCACCGGGCAGGAAGTGACGGCATACATACCAGGTGAGGGCCACAATCTTCAGGAGCACAGTGTGGTCTTGGTTCGTGGGGGCAGGGTGAAGGATCTGCCAGGCGTGCGCTACCATATTGTGAGGGGGACTCTGGACGCAGTGGGTGTGGAAGGCAGGCACCGGGGCCGTTCCAAGTACGGCACCAAGATGCCAAAGAAAGCTCAGTAACTCGATGGTGAGGAACGATGTCAAGACGTAGAAGAGCTGAAAGACGGGTTCTGGCGCCGGATCGTAAGTACAACAACGAACTGGTTGCGCACCTTGTGAACATGGTGATGGAGTGCGGTAAGAAGTCCACGGCCGAGGGGATAATCTACCGGGCGCTGGATCATATCAAGGAGAAGATGGCCGGCGAAAACCCGCTCGAGGTACTCATTCGGGCGGTTGATAACGTGAAGCCGAAGGTCGAAGTGAAATCACGTCGGGTTGGTGGCGCTACGTATCAGGTTCCGGTCGAGGTGGGACCGGTTAGGCAACGCGCCATGGCGATTCGATGGATAATAACGTACTCGAAGGCCAGGAAAGGCGTGCCGATGGAGCAGGCTTTGGCGCTCGAGCTTATGGATGCGCACAAGAATCAGGGTAACGCGATTAAGAAGCGTGAAGACACCCACAAGATGGCGCAGGCAAACAGGGCTTTTGCACATTACAGGTGGTAGACCGCAGGTGATGGGTAAGGCTGCCCGTTGCGGGCGGTAGACAAAGACATGGCAACAGCATTGAAAAACGAAGGCAGAAAGTCTGTCGCTGATACGGCTGGGAGGCGCGAGTCCCCAGGGCGAAGGCGGAGCCTTGACATGGTCCGGAATATCGGGATCATAGCCCACATTGATGCTGGCAAGACGACCATATCGGAGAGGATGCTCTACTACTCCGGCAAACTCCATCGGATGGGTGAAGTTCACGACGGAACTGCCACTATGGATTGGATGGTGCAGGAAAGGGAGAGAGGCATCACCATTATGGCTGCTGCCACGACGTTCTTCTGGCGTGATCACCAGATCAATCTGCTTGATACGCCGGGGCATGTCGACTTCACGGCGGAAGTTGAACGCTCTCTCAGGGTTCTTGATGGTGCGGTTGGTGTCTTCTGTGGCGTCGGCGGTGTTCAAGCCCAGTCGGAGACGGTCTGGCATCAGGCAAGCAGGTATGGGGTGCCCAGAATAGCCTTTGTCAACAAGATGGATCGTGTGGGCGCCCACTTTGAGAAGGCTGTTTCCCACATGCGGGACAGGTTGGCTTCGAAATTTGTGTGCCTCCAGATACCGTGGGGATCTGAGGATTCATTCAGGGGCGTGATTGACCTTGTGGGGATGAAGGCTGTTTCCTTCGACGAAAAGAGCTGCGGCCAGATGCTCGAATCGCTCGGTATTCCACCGGAGCTTGCGGCAAGGGCAGAGCAAGCCAGGGCTGAGCTTGTCGAGGCGGTGGCCGAGAAGGATGAGAAGACTCTGGAAGCATATCTCCAAAATCCGGATGTTCCTGCTGACGTCCTCAAGGCGGGTATACGTCGGGCTGTTGTAGGCAACGAACTGGTTCCGGTGCTGTGCGGGTCGGCTCTCAGAAATAAGGGTGTTCAGTTGCTTCTGGATGCCGTAGTTGACTTCCTGCCCTCCCCGATGGATGTTCCTGTGGTCGAAGGGAGGCATCCCAAGACCCGTGAGGTCGAGTCGCGCGAAGCGAGTGATTTTGAGCCTTTGAGTGGCGTAGTCTTCAAGTTGGTAAATGACCCGTATGTCGGCAACATGGTGATGGTGCGGATTTACTCTGGGCAGCTCCAGAAGGGTCAGAATGTGTATAATCCCAGGACAAAGGCCAGGGAGCGTGCCATGAGGCTCCTGGAGTTGCACGCCGACAAGCGGACAGAAGTTGAGACACTCTTCTCGGGCGAGATGGGCGGAATAACGGGCCTGAAGGGGTTCACGACAGGCGACACAATCTGTATAGAAAACAAGCCCGTGGAGTTTGGTCGGATGGCATTCCCTGAGCCGGTCGTTGAGGTGGCGATTGAGCCGAAGACGCAGGCTGACCGAGAGAAACTCATGAATGCCCTGAACTCCCTTGTGACAGAGGATCCTACTTTCAAGCTGAAGGTTAGTCCGGACACGGGACAGACGATTATTGAGGGCATGGGGGAGCTGCATCTTGAAATAATCAAGGACCGCCTCGCTAGGGAGTTCAAGATCGAAGCCAATTCGGGCACTCCAATGGTTGCGTATCACGAGACGGTGCGTGGTGTTGGCCGGGCCGAGTACGTTTTTGATAGGGAGATCGGTGGCCGTCGCCAGTTCGCCGGAGTGAGTATTGAGGTTGGCCCCATGAGTCGCGCAGAGGGGAATACGGTCGAGATTTCGGTTTCTGCTGGGGTTCTGCCTGCCGAATTCAGAAAAGCTGTGGAAGATGGAATTAATGATGTTCTTGTGACGGGAGTTCTGGCAAACTACCCGGTCACTGATATACAGGTGAAGGTGGTTGGGGCGCAGTGCGATGAGTTGAGTTCATCCGTCGTTGCCTTCAGGTCGGCAGCAGTTATGGCGATGAAGGAGGCAATGAAGTCGGCTGATCCGGTTTTTCTTGAGCCGATAATGCTGCTAGAAATCACTGTACCAACCGAGCACATGGGTGATGTGCTCAACGATTTGTACTCGCGCTCGGGCAAGGTAACTGAGATTATCGCGAAAGGTTCAATTCAGGTAGTGACAGCGATGGTCCCGTTGGCTAAGGTGTTCGGTTATGCCACGGCAGTGAGATCGGTGAGCAAGGGGCGTGCTGCCTACACGATGGAGCCGCACTGTTTTGAGATAGTTTCGGATGTTGTGCAGAAAGAACTGTTGAGCAAATAGGAAGAAATGAACGGTCAATCCATAAGGATCAGGTTGAAGGCGTATGACCACGTGGTTCTGGACCAGGCGGCCAAGGACATTGTGGAGACGGTCAAACGGACAGGGGCAAGGATAGTAGGGCCCATACCTTTGCCGACCAAAATAGAGAAATACTCGGTCAACCGCAGCCCGCATGCTGACAAGAAGTCAATGGATCAGTTTGAAGTCAGAACGCATGCACGGCTGATGGACATTATTGAGCCGACCACCAAGACGGTGGATGAACTGAAGAAGTTAAACCTCCCAGCCGGTGTTGATATCACCATCAGGATCTGAGCGCAGAATTATGACAGGCTTGATTGGACAGAAGATTGGAATGACGAGGGTCTACGGCGAGGACGGCCGGCAGCTGCCGGTTACGGTTCTTGAGATGGGGCCCTGTGTGGTGGTTCAGAGAAAGACTCGGGAAAATGACGGGTATGATGCCGTCCAGCTCGGAGTCAAGGAATGCAAGGAGAGCAGGATCAGCAAGGCGGAGGCTGGGCGCTTCAAGAAGGCCGGTATCACAGCCCGGCGGCATCTCCGCGAATTCAGGCTTGATCCAGGGGATGAGATGAAGGCAGGCGATGTCGTGACCGCCGCCGTGTTCAAGGACATCAAGTACGTGGATGTGACTGGTGTTACAAAGGGAAGAGGTTTTCAGGGTGTTGTCAAAAGGCACCGGATGCGCGGTGGTCCGGCCTCTCACGGATCAACGTCCAAGCGGCGCGTTGGGTCGGTGGGTTGTCGCGAACTTCCCGGACGCATTCACAAGAATAAGCGCATGCCTGGGCACATGGGGAACGATACGGTAACCACGCAGAGTCTCCGCGTTGTACAGGTTGTTCCGGAGGAAAACCTTGTTCTTGTCCTCGGCGCAGTGCCAGGGCCTACGGGTGGATTGGTGTCGATGGCTAAGGCCGTGAAAAGGGTGGCTGCAAAATCATGAGCAAGTTAGAGATATTCGACATGAAGGGGGCCGCCCATGGCGGTTTTGAGGTGCCCGACTCCCTGCTCGTCCTTAATGAGGGGCAGCAGGTGGTCCATGACGCGGTTGTAGCGCACCTTGCGAAGAAGCGGGCGGGAAGCGCATCTACTCTCGGAAAGGGAGACGTTGCTGGAAGCAACAAGAAGCCGTGGCGGCAGAAGGGTACTGGGCGCGCGCGCGCAGGCTACAGGCGTTCCCCGATTTGGCGCGGAGGCGGTGTCTCGTTTGGACCGCACCCGAGGAGCTACGAGAAGAAGCTCTCCAAGAACGCCAGGCGTCTGGCATTCGCGCGGGCGCTTAGCGAAAAGATCTCCGGCGGCTTTGTGAAAGTGATCGACAAGATCGAGATTTCAGAGCCCAAGACGAAGCTTGTTGTGGAGATGCTCAAAACGTTCAAGGTGGACGGGTCAGCTGTAATCGTGCTCGAGAAGAGCGATTCAAACGTGATGAAAGCGGCGCGGAACATTCCCGGGCTTGAGGTTGTGTCGGCCGATTCGCTGGACACATACCGCATTCTGAGGAGTTCGGTCCTTTTGGCATCAAAGGATGCGATGGATCTGCTGCGCGAGAGGCTTCAGACAGTAGCATAAGGAATGGCAATGACGGACGCTCGCGACATAATTAGATCGGTTCAGATGACAGAGAAGAGCACGCGACTTGGCGGGGCGGAGAATAAGTACTTCTTCGAAGTTGCCGGCGATGCCAACAAAATTGAAATCAAGAGGGCCGTTCAGGAACTCTTCAAGGTGGTTGTGGTAAGAGTCGGCACAATGAACTACCGTGGCAAGAACAGGCGTGAGCGCACCCGCAACTTCGGGCAGACGGCCGATTGGAAGAGGGCGGTAGTGACCCTGAAGCAAGGCGACAAAATCGAACTGATGTAGGGAGTGTGAAATGGGACTGAAGACATACAGGCCTACAAATGCGGGTAGGCGCCATGCGACCGGGTATGCGTTTGAAGAGATAACACGGTCCAAGCCGGAGCGTTCGCTCGTTGAGCCGCTCAAGCAGAACGCTGGCAGGAATTCAGCGGGTCGTGTGACAGTTCGCCATCAGGGCGGTGGTCACAAGAGGCGTTATCGCCAGATAGATTTCAAGCGCGACAAGATTGGTGTGCCGGCCAAGGTTGCTTCAATAGAGTATGATCCAAATCGCTCGGCGAGAATAGCTCTGCTGAATTATGCCGATGGCGAGAAGAGGTATATCCTTGCACCTATGGGGTTGACGGTCGGTATGGAGGTACAGTCCGGAACGAACGCAGAGGCAACGGTTGGCAACGCCATTCCACTGGCCAACATACCGCTGGGCTTGAATATACACAACATTGAGCTGGTCCCTGGCAGGGGTGGCAAGATGGTGCGGGGAGCCGGATTGACTGCGCAGCTGATGGCTAGGGAGGGCGAGTTTGCGCACGTGAGGTTGCCCTCCGGCGAAATCAGAATGATCAGCGTCAAGTGCATGGCGACGATTGGGCAGGTAGGCAATCTCGAGCACGAAGCGGTGTCCTTCGGCAAGGCCGGACGCAAGCGGTGGCTTGGCATCCGTCCGACGGTTCGAGGCGTGGCCATGAACCCTGTTGATCATCCGATGGGCGGTGGCGAAGGTAAAGCCACCGGCGGTCATCCGGAGTCGCCCTGGGGGCAGAGTGCGAAGGGCAAGAAGACCAGGCAGAAGCGCCGTACCTCTGGCAGGTTTATCATCCAACGGAGAAAGTAGAGTATGGGTCGTTCACTCAAGAAGGGGCCTTACGTAGAGGCGAAGTTGCTTCGCAAGGTGGAAGCGATGAACAGGTCTGGACTGAAGAGTCCTATCAAGACCTGGTCTCGAAGGTCCATGATAATGCCGGAATTCGTCGGACATACGATGGGTGTGCACAACGGCAAGGAGCACATATCGGTGTTCATTACCGAGAATATGGTCGGGCACAGGCTTGGTGAGTTCTCGCCGACGCGCATATTCAGGAAGCACGGAGTGCACACTGACAAGGCTGTAACCTTGAAGTAGCCGAAGGGGCAATAGTCCCGGGCGGGATGATTGTGTGTTGTGCGTTGTAGTTTTTGGCTATCTCTGATATTGCTGTGCGCCGGTGCTGCGGAAGGCAGCTGCGCAAACGAAGTAGCCTCAGCTGTCAGCAACGAACTGTCTGTGCTGCGGGTTCAGGTTGAGAGCCTGGTTAGCGAGTTGGTTGCTGTCAGGCTTGAAGCTGATGGCCTGCGGGCGAGACTGGCCGGGAGAGAATTCCGGGGGTATGCGTCAGTAATGCTGAGGCCAGCGCAGATTGAGGCTGATGATGCGGCTGCACCACACATCATTGAAGTGAGCGAGGAATTGCGGCTTGTAGTGCTCGACAAGGGGGCACGCCGGGGTGTCAGACCGGGAATGAGATTTGCGGTTCTTAGAGCGGACAAAGTTGTCGGAGAGATAGAAACGGTTGACGTCAGAGATGGGATTGCAGGCGCTGTGGTTGTGAGTGCCGAGCAGGGAGGCCTCCCGGAAACGGGCGACCGGCTGACGGAGATTGCAGGCCTGAAAAAGTGAGAGACTTGACATGGAGATCAGATCGACATTGAAGTTTGCGCGGATTTCATCGCTAAAAGCGAAGGATCTTGCGAAGATTATCCGCGGGCTGCCGGCATCGACCGCCCTGAATCGGCTTGAGTTCAGCCACAGGAAGGGCGCGTTCCTGATCGCAAAGACCCTGAAGTCGGCGATTGCAAATGCGGAGAATAACGCCAAGTTGTCGGCGGAGAGTATGTTTGTAAAGGTGGCTGTTGTAGAAGACGGCCCGTCAATGAAGCGCTATCGGCCCAGGGCCCGAGGGTCGGCGTCGCCGATTCTAAAGCGG
>JBAXKQ010000050.1:0-18082 GCA_037135275.1 bacterium | reverse complement strand
ATGCGTTCGCGCACGGCCGCAAGCATCTCTTCGGCGGTCAGAATGTTCACAGTGTCGACATTTTCCGGAGCCGCCAGGCACACTGGACCGGAAACCAGCGTAACTTTGTGCCCGCGCGCCGCCGCAACGCGGGCGAGCGCGTAGCCCATCTTGCCGGAGGATCTATTGCTGAGGAATCGCACCGGATCCAACGGCTCGCGCGTCGGCCCGGCGGTCACGAGGATGTTCATGCACCACCCAACTTGCTCTTCCTCTCGTAGAACTGTTCGGCGAGCCCCCTGACGCGGCCCATGTCCGGGTAGTTCTCCACACTCATGGCCGCTCCGCAATCGTTGAGAATCTTCTTCTGCTGGCTGTTGAGTCCGGTCGGCACGACCACCACGACCTGCACGTGCTGGTCACCCTTCCCGTAGTCGCTGACCCTCGGCATTCCCCTGTTCCGCAGCCGGAAGATCTTGCCGGACTCCGTCGCGGGCGGAATCTTCAACTGCGCAAAACCGTCGAGCGTGGGGACCTCAACCTCGCCGCCAAGCGCCGCTATGTCGAAGGGGATCGGCATGGTGCAGCCAATGTCATCTCCCTGGCGGACAAACAGCTGGTGCTCCTTTACGTGGATGATCACATAGAGATCGCCAGCCGGCGCACCGCTGGTGCCGGCCTCGCCTTTCCCTGTCATGCGCAACCTCGACCCTGTTTCAACGCCCGGGGGTATCTTGAGGCTGATGAGCTTGCGATTCTTCACTCGTCCCTGCCCGCCGCATTTCTTGCAGGGATTCCGCACGATCTTGCCGGCCCCGCCGCAAACAGGACAAGCCTGCCGGACGTGGAAAAAACCGCTGCCGGAGATAACCACACCCTGCCCGCCGCACTGTTTGCAGATCTCACGCTGCGAACCGGCCGCCGCTCCCGTGCCGCGGCAGTCAGGACACTCATCCGCCACCGGGATCGTGATTTCACGCTCCGAGCCGAACGCCGCTTCTTCCAGCTCAATTTCGAGGTCAAA
Source organism: bacterium (assembly GCA_037135275.1). Lineage (GTDB taxonomy): Bacteria > Verrucomicrobiota > Kiritimatiellia > SPBP01 > SPBP01 > JBAXKQ01. Next base: position 17,079 of record JBAXKQ010000050.1, on the reverse strand, counting down.
CCTCAAGTCGGCGCCCTGCTGGGGCCCGCCACGCGACGAACGCCGGCGGCCGCCGCCAAGGAAACTGTCCAATATCGAACCGCTGTCGCCGAAAAAGCTGCCGAGAATGTCCTCGATATCCCCGTAGTGGGTAAAGTCCCTCTCGAAATCGAAACCGCCGGGACCGAACGACGACTTCACTCCCTGGTGGCCGTACTGATCGTACCTTGCTCGCTTGCCTTCGTCGCTGAGGACTTCGTAGGCCTCGGAAATCTCCTTGAACCTGACCTCGGCAGCTTCCTTATTGTCCGGGTTCTTGTCGGGATGGTACTGCATTGCGAGGCGGCGATAGGACTTGCGTATGTCATCCACGCTGGCATTGCGAGCCAGGCCCAGCACTTCATAGTAGTCACGTTTGTCAGCCACGGTCTGATCCCCCGAAAACAGCCTAGAGCCCGCAATCCTGGGCTGATGCCCGCGTTTCCTCATTCGTCGGGGCTGCCGCCCCGCCAGACGCTACCGGCCCCGAGGACACCACCACCTGGGCCGGCCGCAACACCGCGTCTCCAGAGAGATAGCCCCTCCGTGCCACGGAAATCACCTTCCCGGCCTCGTGCTCGTCCGATGGAACCTGCTGGATTGCCTCGTGCAGATTCGGGTCGAACTGGGCGCCTTCAGCATCCTGCGGCTTGAGCCCGAACCTCGCGAGGGCCGCGGTCAGCTGATCAGCCACCATCCGGTACCCCTCAACGAAAGCCTTGTCCACGTTGTGGGACATGGCAGCATTGATCCCGAGCTCGATGTTGTCTATGACCGGCAGGAACTCCACCAGCATGTTTTCACGAGCCAGCCGGACGGCTGCCTCCCGGTCCCTTACGCTCCGCTTCCGGTAGTTGTCGAAATCCGCCAGCAGCCGCAGCTTGCTGTCCTCAAGTTCCGCCAGCCTGACAGCCATGGCCTCGTCCTTCTTTCCGGCCGGCTTGTCTGCTTCCACCTGCGCTGGCGCGGCTGCGGGTGCGTGTTTTCCAGCCTTCTCATGGCCATGGGCATGCCCGTGCCCGTGCCCGGCGGCGGGCTTCTCTTCCTTGTCAGCGTTGTGCACGTCGACATCCGGATCTGCATTGCTCTTTGTGTGATTCTTCATCAATTATCCACCATCCTCTTTGAAACAAGGGCGGAAAGGTAGCACGCCACGAAGCAAAAGACTAGTTCAAACAAGGCATTGTCGGCGCGCCCTTCCGTCTTGCCGTTCTGCGCCAATGCTCTAGAATGCGCGCCGTGTATCTGGATACCGGAGGCGTGAGATGAAGGTTTGCGTGGACGTGCAGGCTGCGGTAACACAACGAGCCGGTGTGGGCCGTTACACAAAGGCTCTTGTCGAGCATCTCGGCCCCGCGGCCGGAGATGACAGCCTCCGCTTGTTCTACTTCGATTTCAAGGGGAACGGCGAACCCCTGAAGGCCGCCAACTCCACCGTGCTGGCCACACGCTTCCCCGGCCGCCTCGCCCAGCTCGCCTGGAAAACTATTTCCTGGCCGCCGTACGACATCTTCGCCGGCAAGGCCGATGTCTATCATTTCCCCAATTTCATAATCCCGCCCCTGTCGCAGGGCGCCTCTGTCGTGACAATCCACGACGCGAGCTTCCTGCGCCTCCCCGGCATGGCGGAGGAGCGCAATCTGAGCTTCCTGCGGGCGCGCATCCGCGACACCGTTCGGCGCGCCGACGCAATAATCGCGGTTTCACAATTCAGCGCTGATGAGATTGTGTCCCTGCTGGGCGCACCGCGCGAACGGGTACACGTGATATACGAAGGCATATCGCCACGTTTTGCACCGCTTGATCCGGCCGCCTCTGCGGCGGCACTGCTGGACCTCAAGCTCGAAAAACCGTTCATCCTGACCGTGGGAACCCTCGAACCGCGCAAGAACACCAGGTTCCTGATTGAGGTGTTCGAGCGTATGAAGTCCTTCGACGGCCAGCTGGCGATCGTCGGCATGCCCGGCTGGAAGTGCCAGCCAATCCTGGACCGGATGGCCTCATCGTCCCGTGCCGGGGACATCCGTTACCTGCGGTATGTCTCAGACGAGCAGCTCCGCGCCCTTTACACCCGGACGGAACTATTCGTCTTCCCATCCCTCTACGAGGGTTTCGGATTCCCGCCACTTGAGGCAATGGCCTGCGGCGCGCCGGTCCTTTCCGCGGCAACCGGCTCTCTGCCCGAGGTGCTGGGGGACGCGGCAACACTCGTCGGGGGCTTCGATGCCGGCCAATGGGCCGAGCTTGCGTCCTCCCACCTCGGCGACAGGTCCGCGACCGGAAAAGGAAGGAGCCGGGCCGCCATGTACACATGGCAGAAGGCGGCTCTGGAGACTTGGAGTGTCTATAGGAAGGCAGCAGGATGAGAATCGCGATTGATGCACGGTGGATCACCCCACAGGCGTCTGGAATAGGCGTCTATACGCAGGAGTTGATCAAGGCACTGGCGGCCCTGGATCACGGAAACGAATACACACTGCTCTTCGACTCGGCCGGCATGCGCGAGCGCACGATTGAACTTGCATCGCTCCGCGATGCCGCGAACGTGGCGGCCGTCGTCTTTCCGCACGGCGTCTTCTCGCCGGCCAGCCAGTTGCTCCTGCCCGGACTGTTGAAGAAACGCGGAATCAATGTCTTTCACTCGACAAACTACATGATTCCACTCTTTGCATTCCCGCGTAACGGCAGCGGGGTGGCGGCCGCAGTCATCACGATCCACGATGTCATCCCGATGATCTTCCCTGATCACGCGCCGAAATCCCGGAAGACGAAACTATTCCCGCTCTACCGCCGGCTCATGATTGAAGTCGGCCGGCGCGCGGACATGATAATTGCCGACAGCGAATCCTCCCGGCGCGATATAATCACTCACCTGCGCATTCCGGCTGGGAGGTGCGGGAGAGTCAAGACCGTCTACTGCGGGCTGGGCAGCAGGCTGGGTACTGGCGTCACAGCGAAACCCTGCAGGAACGCGAACGAGCCCGGAACCGTTCTCTATGTCGGCCGGGCCGACCCGTACAAGAACTGCATGGGACTTGTAAGTGCGTTTGCGCTCACGCGCAAGAGCTGCTCTTTCCCGCTGAAACTCGTGATGGCCGGGCCGCCCGACGCGCGCTACCCGGAGATCGACGCGAGAATCAGGGAACTCGGCCTCGGCGACGCCGTGCGGCGAGAGTATCTTTCGGACCGTGAACTCGCCGATGCCTACCGGACTGCCGACCTCCTGGTTCTTCCCTCTCTATATGAGGGGTTCGGCCTGCCCGTGCTGGAGGCAATGGCCTTCGGCACACCGGTGGTGTGCAGTGACCGTGGCTCGCTCCCGGAGATAGCCGGCGATGCGGCAATCCAGGTCGATCCCACAAACATCGAACAGCTGGCTGCGGCCATGACCCGCGTTCTCACCGATCAGCCCATGGCCCTCGAAATGACCCGGAAAGGCCTCCTGCAGGCCGCAAAGTTCACCTGGGAACGCGCGGCAGCTGAAACCCTGACTGTCTACGGGCAGGCAGGCCAGGCATAGTCAGCACAAGCACTTGACACCTGCTGGCTGTGTGCTACAGTCCGCGCGTTTCACCTCTGCAACAAACCCTCGGCCGAATGATGCAGGGCGGGTGCACCAGGCGTGCACCGTTGCCCTCCGTAGTGACGGCCGATCTACAGGAGACTGGTTGTCATGACAGCGAAGAAGGGCAAGAAGTACGTCTACTCGTTCAAGGCCAACAAGGCCGAAGGCCGCGCCGATATGAAGAACCTTCTGGGCGGCAAGGGCGCAAATCTGGCAGAGATGTGCCGCATCGGGCTGCCTGTGCCGGCAGGTTTCACGATCACGACCGAATGCTGCACCGACTACTTCAAGCTCGGATCGAAGTACCCGGCCTCCCTCAAGAAAGAGGTCGAGGCGGCCCTCACCCAGACAGAAAAAGCCATGGGCATGAAGTTCGGCGACCGCGATAACCCGCTCCTGATCTCCTGCCGCTCCGGCGCACGCAGTTCCATGCCGGGCATGATGGACACCGTGCTGAACGTGGGCCTCTCCCCGAAGACAATCCCCGGCCTGATCAAGAAGACCGGTAACCCGCGCTTCGTGTGGGACTCGTACCGCCGCCTGATCATGATGTACGCCGATGTCGTCATGGAGAAGGCCGAGGGGCGCGAACCGGCAGCCGGCAGGGGTATCCGCAAGATCCTTGACGAGATGCTCGACCTGTTCAAGCACAGCAAGGGTTACAAGTCCGACACGGACATGACCACCGAGGACCTCCAGTCACTCGCCGAGGAGTTCAAGAAGGCCGTCCAGACGCACCTCGGCAAGGCCTTCCCGGACGACCCTGAGCGGCAGCTCTGGGGCGGCATTGGCGCGGTGTTCAAGAGCTGGAACGGCAAGAAGGCCGTGTCCTACCGCCGCATCGAGGGCATTCCCGACCACTGGGGCACCGCGGTCAACGTGCAGTCCATGGTTTTCGGCAACATGGGCGACAGCTCAGCCACCGGCGTGGCGTTCACGCGTAACCCCGCCACCGGCGAGAACAAGTTCTACGGTGAGTGGCTGATCAACGCGCAGGGCGAGGATGTGGTGGCAGGCATTCGCACACCCAGCCCCCTGAATGACGACACCAAGAACGAGCAGAACAAGCACTTGCCCAGCATGCAGGAAGTCATGCCTGGAACCTACAGGGAGCTCGACGCCATCCGCACGAAGCTCGGCAAGCACTTCAAGGACATGCTGGATATCGAATTCACAATCCAGGAAGGCAAACTCTACATGCTGCAGTGCCGCGTCGGAAAGCGCACCGGCACAGCGGCGCTGAATATGGCGATGGACATGCTGAAGGAACGCCTGATCGATGAAAAGACGGCGGTCCTTCGCCTGGCACCGGCCCAGCTCGACGAGCTCCTGCATCCGATCGTGGATCCGGCAGCCGAGAAGAATGCCGCGGTCCTGGCAAAGGGCCTGCCGGCCGGTCCCGGCGGCGCATCAGGCCAGATCGTCTTCACCGCCGAGGCCGCGGTTGCCTGGGCCAAGGAAGGCAAGCAGGTTATTCTCCTTCGCGAAGAAACCAACCCGGAAGACGTTGAGGGAATGCGCGCGGCAGTCGGCATCCTGACGGCACGCGGAGGCATGACCAGCCATGCGGCCCTCGTGGCACGCGGCTGGGGCAAGTGCTGCATCGTCGGCGCCTCTGACCTTCATGTGGACGCACACACCCGCACGTTGACCGTGAAGGGCCAGACGTTCAAGGAAGGCGACTTCGTGACCCTGAATGGAACCAGGGGCTACGTCTACTCAGGCCAGATCGCAATGATCAGCGCGACTGAGAATCCGCGCTTCCAGACCTTCATGAAGATCGTCGACAAGCACCGGAAGATGGGCGTGCGCGCAAACGCCGATACGCCGGAAGACGCGCGCGTGGCCAGGGCTTTCGGCGCGGAGGGCATCGGCCTGTTCCGCACGGAGCACATGTTCTACGGCAAGGGAAGCGATGAGCCGCTCTTCCTCCTGCGCAAGATGATCCTGAGCACCACGGCAGACGAACGGCGCAAGGCGCTGACCGAGCTGATGGTCTTCGTGAAGCGCGACATCAAGGCGACACTCGAGGCGATGGAAGGCCGGCCGGTGACCATCCGGCTGCTCGATCCGCCGCTGCACGAATTCGTTCCCCAGAGCGCGGACAAGCAGGCGGAACTCGCGCGGGCTCTCGGCATCGACGCCGCGGCCGTGCGCGCGCGTGGCGAAGCGTTGCACGAAAACAATCCCATGCTGGGCCATCGCGGCGTGCGACTGGGCATCACGTACCCCGAGGTCACGGAGATGCAGATCCGCGCCATATTCGAGGCCGCGGCTGAGATTGTGAAGTCGGGAAACAAGTGCAAGCCCGAGATCATGATACCTGTCACCTGCGATGTTTCGGAGCTGAAACACCAGAAGGCGCTCTGCACGAAGGTGTATGCCGAAGTCTGCAAGGCCATGGGAATCAAGAAGATCGATTACTCGTTCGGTACGATGATCGAGATTCCGCGCGCTGCGCTGTTGGCGGACCGCATGGCCGAGGAGGCGACGTTCTTCTCGTTCGGCACGAACGACCTCAGCCAGATGACGTTCGGCTTCAGCCGTGACGATATCGGAAGCTTCCTGCCGGGATACCTGGACACGAAGATTCTGGCGGCCGATCCGTTCCAGACAATCGATCAGGACGGTGTGGGCCAGCTCATCGATATGGCTGTAAAGAAGGGCCGCAGCACTCGCAAGGATCTCAAGGTCGGGATCTGCGGAGAGCAGGGCGGCGACCCGGCCTCGGTCAAGTTCTGTTACAAAGCGGGCCTCAACTATGTGTCTTGCAGCCCGTTCCGCGTGCCGATAGCCCGGCTTGCGGCGGCACACGCTTCGCTAGGCAAATAGGGATGGTCTGCTCCAGGAAGTAAACCCGGGGCGCCCCGATCAAGGTCGGGGCGCCCTTATTTCAACAACGGGCGCCGGCATGCGGCACCCCTTGGTCTGAAGGTGACATGATGAAGTTGAGCCCGACCCTGGCCGCAGGCATAGCCGTGGCCGCACTTCTTCTCACGGCGGCAGCCGTGACTCCTTCCTTGCCAGCCACGACACCAACGCATGAAACAACCCGCGGCCGCTCGATCTCAACAGCCTCCGCGGCCGTGCTGGGCGTGGTCGAGGGAATCACGGAATATCTCCCGGTGTCTTCCACAGGGCACCTGATCCTCGCCGGGCAATGGATGGGCCTGAGCCGGCTGAGCGGCGAAAGCGGCCCGCTCGGGCCCAGAATCGAGAAGGACCCCGCACTTGACGCGTTTGAGATAGTCATCCAGCTTGGCGCAATCCTCGCCGTCCTCGGCATCTACCGGAGGCGCGTGGGACAAATGTTCATGGGCGTGATCGGCCGCGACAGCGGCGGGCTCAGGCTGGCGGTAATGCTCATCGTGGCGTTCCTCCCCACCGCCGTCTGCGGGCTCGCACTGCGGAAACCCATCAAGGAATTCCTCTTCAACCCGGCAGCGGTTGCCGCGGCGCTCTTTGCCGGCGGTGTGCTCATGATCGCCGTCGGAAGAATCACAAAGCGTCGTGGCCCGGCCACCACCAGCGACGTTGATAGAATGCTCCTCAGTCAGGCACTGATCATAGGATTGGCACAGTGCATAGCCATGTGGCCGGGCGTATCGCGCAGCATGATCACAATCGTGGCCGGCCTGCTGGTGGGACTGAATATCCTGGCGGCTGCAGAGTTCAGCTTCCTGCTGGCCCTCCCCACCCTGGGCGCGGCAACCCTCTATGAGGGATGGAAAAGCTGGGACGTTCTCATGTCATCCGCCGGCCCGTCGGGGCTTCTTGTCGGCCTCGTCGTCAGCGGAATCGTTGCCGCGATCGCCGTGCGTGGTTTTGTCAAATGGCTCACAAGACATGGTCTGCTTCCGTTCGGCATCTATCGTATTATCCTCGCCGCAGTGGTCCTCCTGACCCTCCTGGTCAGATGACCCTGCGGCCGCCGTCGCGGCCACTCAGTTGCTCGACTTGCCAATAATCGGACAATTCCACCGGTGTGAATAGTCATGCCAAGTGATCTGAAAACCCAACGCAGGACCACATAACTGCCTGCCTTCACAAGGTGTTAAAACTTCTGGTTTGCCAACGTGACCGACATTTTGCAACTGTCACACGTAACTTTTTGAAAGGAAACTAGTGACAAAACTCCGGCGGGACCTTCGCGACGTAGTAGCGCGGAACATTTGCAGCGCCTTGAAGGCGTCGAAAGTACCGGTCAAGTCGGTGGCACTCCAAATCGGCGTGGCTGAGTCCACGATCAGCCAGTGGCGTAACGGCAAACGTTGCCCCACAATCCAGAACATCGAACGTCTGGCCAGCTGTTACGGTATAAAGCCATGCCGGCTGCTCTGCAGTGATACAGACGGCTGTCCTGAAACCAACCGATGAAACGATCGTCCAGGACGATAACGCTCAGCGAGCTCAGGACTCGCCGGCGTGCGGTGACACAATCGATCCTGCGCGGCAACTCAGTGGTCGTAACCTACCGCGGCAAGCCGGTGGCCCAGTTGTTCGCCGTCGGCAACGGAAAGCATTCCAAGCGTAGTGTCTCCGGCGTGTTCGATGACGGCAGCGCCGTCGCATCCGTGGCTGCCTTCATCGAAACAATCCGTGCCGACCGCCGCACGCGGTAGTTCCTACCGGTGCAGTTTCTTCAGCAGCCATGCCATGTTATCCCCGAGGGCGGCCATGGTATTCATGCCTTCCTCATCCTTCTCCACCTCACCAGGCTCCCTGCCCACGCTGATGTTCCAGTATGTGGAACCAGGCACTATCATCTGGTTGATGAGGAAGAAATGGTTGATGGAGTCAAAAGTGTGGAGGGCGCCGGCACGGCGCACCGCAACAACCGCCGCCCCGACTTTCCGTCGCATGTAATTGTCGTTCGCCCGCATAACGAGGCCGCTGCGGTCGATGAGGGCCTTAAGCTCGGGTGTGAGATCGGCAAAGTAGGTCGGAGAACCCAGGATGATGCCATCGGCTTCACGCATCTTCGATATCCAGCCGTTCATGGGGTCCTTGTCCTGGATGCAGCGCCCATCCTTCTTCTGGAAGCAGGCGTAGCAAGCCTTGCAGCCGGCAACCAGGTTGCCGCCGACCTGCACCATCTCAGTCTCGATGCCATTGTCCCGCAACGCCTTGAATGCCCGCTCTATGAGGCGCGCGGTGTTCCCTTCCTTCCTCGGGCTTCCATTGAATCCTACGACTTTCATACCCCCTCCTTCCTGTTGACGGCTTTCCATAACAATCCCCGTCGGCTGTTCACCGTGTGGCGTTACCGTCCTTCGAATCACCGCTGATTCGCCTGAGATCTTCAACCGCCCACGATTCCAGCAGCGATCTCTCGTGCTCCTTCAGCTTGTCCGCCTGCCGCATTGCCACAGCCCTGCCAAGATGACCCTTCGCCGAGGAGACATCCCCACTCATCCATGCCTCAATCGCAAGGGTGTACGTGAGGTACAAGGCGGCCTCATCCCAGCTCTCCAGCGGATATGCCGCAGAGAGGCCGGCCGCCGACAGCTTCCCCTGCAGGCATGCTGCAAGCGGGGCTATGCGCGCCTCGTCCCCGCCGCCACTCACCCTCGCCCATCGGCCTCTGGCACCCTCCGGATCACTCTGCAGACGCCACTTGAGAACACCGCCCAGGAACAGCGCCCGGTTCCTGCTGGACGCACCGACATGCCCGGCGGACGCAATCTCGTCGTAGACCGCCAGTGCCCGGTCCGGCCTCCCGCCCAGCAGCGATATTCGAGCAAGCTGGAACCCGGCGTCCGGCGGCCAGTTGATATACGTGCGCATCTGGTTCAACACCGGCTCCAGCATGGCCCAGTTCTCCTGGCGGAAGTAGATGCCTTGCAGGAGCCTCAAGGCCTCCAGGCTGTTCGGCCAGCGGTCGAGCACCTGCCCGGCAAGTTCGACGGCCTCGTTGTCATTCCCGCTCCTTGCCGCGCAACCGGCAAGGCCGAGCAGTGCCTCGGTGCAGCCATCATTCCGCCGGAGCGCCTCCTGGAAGCTTGAGCGGGCCGGCTCAATGTTCCCGGCCGAAAGCTGTGCATATCCCATCTGAAGCAGCGAATCAACGCGACCGGAGAGTTGCGTCGACGACGCGGAAAACGCCTCCATCGCACCTTCGACATTACCGGCCTTCAGCCTTGCAACGCCCACATACAGCCAGTGATCTATCACATTGCGCTGCGCCAGTTTCGTGTGGTCCGGCAGGACAACCGCAAGCGCGGCAATAAGCCAGGCCCCTGCCGCCAGCAGCGGCCGGAACTGCCTGGCTGCGGCCCACCTGACCACGCTGACGACGAATGCGGCAGCGAACGGGAGCAACGGCACAACAACGAGAAGACGGAAACGCGAGGCAATCTGGAAGGGGAAGATGGATGCCGCGTAGATCGCCGCGCACAGCCAGAGCGGCACCGCCGCGGACTCCCGCCGCCTGATCGCAAGAATGATTCCGCCTGCTGCCAGCGGCAGGAGGAACCCGAACCCTGGCCAGCACCGGTAACCAAGAAGCGGCGAACTGTCCCTGAACCTGTATATGTCTATCTCCTGACTGACTTCGTAGTTGCCTAACAGCATGAGGAGTTTCCTGCACTGGAGCGCAACCCATTCCCGCGGACGTGATTTCACGATATCCACGGTCTTGCCCCACCAGTAGCGCTCCCGCTCCAGAGTCAGGGTCTTGCCATCCTTCAGCGGCATGGTCTCCAGGTTGATCCATTCCCAGCCGGGCGACACGATAAGCCCGCCGAAGTCCGGCTCATTCCCGATGTAAAGACACTCCGGCCCCTGCGTTCTCAGCATTGGCGACCCCGTAAGCTTGCAGTTCCATGCCATGATCGGGAGCGACATGGCCACCAGCGGGGCCAGAAACAGAAACAGCCGCCCGGCGACGTGCACGGCGGCACGCCGCCGGCGGAAGGCGTCCCACACCAGCCAACAGGCCAACGCCCCCATGCAGAGGATGGCATTGGCCCTGCACAGGGATGCAACGGCCAGCGACACGCCCGCAAGCAGAAGGTACCGTCGTTTTCCGTGCTTGTCATACGCGCAGACGGCAAGCAGCCCCAGGCTCAAGGTCCAAAGGGCGAGATTCTCCGCATGGAATGTGGCCTCGATGACCACGAAAGGCCAGTACGTCCCTGCCAGCAGGGCGGCCAGCAGCCCGGTCCGCCGGTCCCAGACCAATTCGGCGGTCTTGCCGATTACCACCGCCTGCGCGGCCCCCAGCAGAAGAAACCCGGCGAAGATAGCCGCGGTTGCCTTTCCGAAAATGAACAACCACACAGCCAGGTAGAGCGGATACATCGGTGTGTAGTTGCTGGGTTCATGCCACAGCAAATTGCCTGACAGTATGGATTGCGCCCATCTGACGTAGACTTCAGCATCCACGATGGGAAAGTCGAGGATCTCGTTGCGGCTCCACGCCTGCACCAGGTACACGCAGCGTATGATCAGCCCCAGCATCAGAACGTGCAGGTAGTTGAGCCGGCGGGGAATTATATGTTCCAGGTCAAGCTTCATGCATCCCGTTCACGCCGCGCACCAGCCTTCGACCGTCACGCGCGCTTCTTAGCCACGACCACGAGCGAAAGCCCGGTCCACGGCAGAAGCAGGTCAAGCATCTTGAATATCGGCACCATCGCGTTGAAAAGCTTGAGCTGGTAGCGTCCAATGCCCTTCCGCCGGAAAACCTTGCCGTTCACCCACCATCCGATGATGCCGATCTTGTTCATGCTGAAGGATTTCTCCAGCTCAAAACCAGCGTCAGAAAGCCGGCCGAGGAGCGAGGACAGGTTGTACCGCCGGCAATGCCCGAGGACCACATCCATGCTCCCGAAAAGTGCTTCCCCTGCCGGGACAACCATGATCAGCCGTCCGCCGGGCTTCAGGACTTTCCCCATGTTCGACAGCGCGGCTTTCTCATCACGAATATGCTCGAGCACGTTGGAACAGAAGACCGTGTCAACACCCGCCAATTGGGCCGGCGGCTGTTGCGTGGCATCCCACTGCACAATCTCGATGCGGCGCCTGTTTCTGAACGCGTTCCTGAGGAGCGCCACATACTCCGGATCCGGCTCGGTGGCTATCACGCGCTCCTGGTCGAGCATAGCCCTGACATTGCTTCCGATGCCGGCGCCAACCTCGAGCACAACCCCCGACAGGTAGGGCCGGACCCGCTGCATTGACCAGTCAGTGAATCGCCTTGCCTGGGCGATATTGTGCAGCATCGCCGCACCGTAACGCTCCTCGTAGAGATCGTCCAAGACCGCGAACTTGAACATCGTCCACACTGCCGCCACCGCGTCCTTCAAGCCTATCTTCTTACCCTCGAGGTAGGTCCGGCCGTTGTAACTCACCGAAGTCTCAAAAACCCGCAGCCGCAGCTTGGCGATCTTGGCGGTGATTTCGGGCTCGATGCCGAACCTGTTGGAACGAAGCGGGATGGTCTTGAGAATCGCCATCCTGAACGCCTTGTACCCTGTCTCCATGTCGGTAAGGTTGAGGTCCGTCAGCATGTTCGACAACGTCGTCAACCATCCGTTCGCCACCGTATGCCAGAAAAGGAGGACGCGCCGGTACTCCGGCGACGCGAAGCGCGATCCGTAGACAACATCCGCATCATTCTCAAGGATGGGCCGTATCATCTTCGAGTACTCGCGCGGATCGTACTCCAGGTCCGCATCCTGGATGATGGCGATGTCGCCGGTGGCATATTTGATGGCGCTTCTTACGGCGGCGCCCTTGCCCATGTTCTGCTCATGGCAGAACACCTTGATGCGGCTGTCATTCGCCGCACGGCGCTCCAGAATCACCTGCGACCGGTCGGTCGACCGGTCGTTCACGGCAATGACCTCAAGCTCCATCCCGGCGGGCAGCGGCGCCGCAAGGACGCGGTCAAGAATGTCGTCGAGCGAGCTCTGCTCGTTGTAGACCGGCATCAATACTGATAGCTTCATCTCCGCAGCCTTTCTATTGCCCGCCCGGGGTTCCCGACGCAACTTCCGGAAGCTTCAGCTTCTGGTAACCTGGAACCCGCGGGTCGAAAGTCCAAGGTCAACAAATCTCGCGCGATTGTTCGGCGGGTTGTCTGTCAGTGTCGCCCTGATCCGCCCGGCAGCCTCGCCATCCCTGGCAAACATCAGTATGTATCCCCCGCCACCGGCGCCAAGCAGCTTGGCACCGGCTAGATACCCGCTGACCTGGTCCATGATGGCCTGGACCTGCGGCGGGTTGGTGCCGCTATCCAGGCGCTGGTTGAGATCCCAGCTGCGCCTGATAGCCTCGCACAACCCGCCCCAGTCATTGCGCTGGATTGCGTCGGCGGCAAACCCGGCGTTATGGCCTATTTCACCGATGATTCCAAGGTGTGTCGCGGAATTCAGGAACATACTCCGCACGATCTCCCCGAGGATCCCGTGCGCCACCCTGGTCAGCCCGGTGTAGTACAGGAGAACCTGCTTGTTCGCGTATGCCTCGGAGAAGAAGTGGTTCGGCAGCCAGCGCATCACGGGCTTCTGAACAAGGCCCGGGGCGGTTTCAATGAACTTCACGCCGCCGGTGATCCCGCCGACCTGATCCTGCCAGCCCCCACCGGAAGTCAGCATCTGCTCAAGGGCCAGCGTCCGGCCGAACAGGTCCTCGGTACTCCACCCCAGCTTGCACATCTCACTCAACGTGCCGAGCAGGGCAGCTGCAAGAATGCTGCTGGTGCCGAGCCCGGATCCCTTCGGTATCGCGCAAACCATGGATAGTTCAAGTCCGCCGTCGAAATCCCGCCTGAGCTGGTCTTCCAGCGATTTGCCAGCGCCCCTCGCGTGGAACCGCGGATCAAACCCCGCGAGTGCCAGAGCGGCCTTGGCAATGCCGAACCCGCTGCCGAGCGCACCGCGCCTGCTGAGATCATCGTAACTCCGGACCCGCTCTTCAACGCCAAGGTCGATTGAGCGAATAACAATCTCATGCTTCTGGCTGAGCCGGCCGAAGACCTGAATCGGCGGCTGGCCGTTGAGATCGACGGCCACGTTCACCACCTTCCCGCCGTACTCTATGCAGAACGGCGGCGTGTCCGTCCAGCCGCCGGCAAGATCGAGCCGCACCGGCGCCCTTCCCCACACTACCTGGTCCTCGAGAAGGTTCCTCACAGGCGAAACCGGCTCCAGCTCTGTCCGGTCGACAATGAGCTTTCGCAGCAACTCAAAAGCCTGGTCCTCGTAACGCCCGGCTTTGGGATCGCGCATGAGCGTGCCGACCGCCTGCCTGAACATGCGGTCGTGGATCATGCCGAGCCCGGGCTCGACTGCCTCCACATCCTGAATGCCCGGCAACGGCCAGTTCCTGGCCACAAAGAGTTCCGCGGCGGCGGCAAGGTCATATTCGGAACAGCTCTCGAGCCAGTCCGCCCCGGTCTGCGAACCCATGGCCGCCTCCATCCGCCTGGAGCGGCCGGCAGCCGCGGCGTTGACATCGGTTCGGCTGAGAAGCGCGCGGCCAGACAGCCGCGGCAGCGCAAGCCACTGCCGCTTGAAATCGGGGTTCGCCATCGGCTCACCCCTGAACAGCCACTCGATAAAGTCCGCCCGGAGCCTGTCCGCTGCCGCTACGGGGAAGAGCCTCGCCTCAAAGATGTCCGCATCCGGCGGAATCCCGGCCTCTTCAAGGCTGATACCACGCCGGTCGAGCCATTCCTGCAACGACCGGCCCATGAACTGGGTGCCGCAGTCACTGACACGACCCCTGAAGGCGTCCTCGAAGCCATAGAACCTGACGCATAATTCGCCACCGACGACACCTGCAAAATCCAGGCATACGCCCGTTTCAAGCTTAAGGGACCAGTCATTCTGCGGCACACCGGTCAGCACATTGCGCCCCGCCAGTGCCCAGCCCGATGAAAGGCTGGAATTCTCTATCCAGACATGGCTGACACCAGGCGGCATCTCGCAAGCGACATCGGAATTCTGTACGGTCACACAGGCCTGGCGCTCGGCGGACACATGCCCGAATGAACGCTGCTCCGCCGCCGGGTACCTGAGTTCCGAGACTGAGGCAAGCAGCGTGGCATTGGTCCCGAAGTGGTAGAAACTCGCGTGCGATAACGGCACCACCGAGCATGTCAGGCCGCCGATGTCCTTGTCCTGCTCAAGCGGCTTCGATCCCAGCGCTGTGCCGAATTGCCCGAAAAGATCATAGCTGTCCGGGACGCCTGAGCGGAACAGCTGCTTCTGGTCGTCCCAGCCGCACTTCCGCAGGAGGGTCATGACCGCGCGCTCGCTCAGGAGCCATATCCCGGTATCAAGGTAGAACACGTGGGTCTTCTCGAGCTCCCCCAACCGTTGCAACGTGGGCTTCTGGACAAAGCCCTCCATCCTGCCGGGATTGTCCAGCGGGCAGAGTATCACCCCGTGGTGGCGGGCCTCCTCATGTGAGCTTGCGAGCCCGAATATCACTACGTCGGCCTCCGGGTACTCTGGAAGCCACCGACTGACCCGCAGGATCACGTCGCCACAGGTGACCATGACCCTGGATGCGCGGGACGCATACCAGAATAGGCGTTCATAGGCCTGGAATTGAAGATCGAGAAGAACCTGGTCGGGCCGTTGCCCCGGCGTGTCGTGCAGGGAGGGTATCGGCGTCAGGGGCTTGCCGATTGCCGCATATGCCGGAAGTCGGCGGCTTTCGCCGCTGCCGTGCACCAGGAGCTTGCGGGACGCTTCCAGCCAGGCCTGGAAGGACTGTCCCTCCCCGGGATGCGAACCTGCCGAGCGCCAGGCCTCCACAAGCAGGTGGGCCGTGCCGCCGCCCGACCCTAGTTGGGCGTTGACCGGATCGGATGTCGCGAAAACATTCCGGGCCCGGAACGGTTCAATGGCGGCAAATGCCTTTGCCCCAGCAGAAGGAAGCGATACGAGACGGTCTATGGTAGATTCGGTCACAATTTCAACTCAGTAAACGCCACGATAGCACATCCCGCTGGATCCACACACCAAAAACTGACCCCAGTGCACGGGCGGGATTTCGTTGCGGCCGCTTTTCCGGCGGCCGCCCCCCCCTTTGCAGAAACAGCCATGTCGTGATTGCGAGAGGCGCGGAACTATCCCGCTTACCTGCGCTTCTGCTTCGACACCCGGACCGGCTTCACAACGGATCCCCTGTAGGCCGGCAGCATCTTGCCGTGGGCCGCAATAAGGTCATCGCACATCGCGCGGATGCCGTCGATGGGCAACTCAGCCGCCGTGTGCGGATCAAGCATTGCCGCCTGGTAAATCAGGTCGCGCCGGCCCGTCAATGCGGCTTCAACGGTCAGTATCTGGGGATTGATGTTCGTCCGGTTGATTGCTGCACACACCTCCGGCAGGTCACCAACCACGCAGCCCTGCACACCGTTCCTGTCCACGAGGCACGGAACTTCGACACAAGCCTTGGCAGGCAGGTTGGTGATGATGCCCGTGTTCATGATGTTTCCGCCAATCCGGTACGGGGCATCCGTCTCCATTGCCTCCATGATATATGATCCGTACTCAATGCTCCTGGTGTGGCTCAGGTTGGTATTCCGGACGAGATCCCTGCTCTGGCGCTTCCAGTCGGCTATCTGGCTTATGCACCGGCGCGGGTATTCATCCAGTGGTATGTTGAACTCCTCGATCAGCTCCGGGTACGCGCCCTTGATGTACCACGGCACATACTCCGCTGAATGCTCCGACGACTCGGTGATGTAATAGCCGAACGTGAGCATCATGTGGTGGCGCACCATGTCACCGTGCTTGGTGGCGCCCTTCTTGCGGGCAGCCTCGAGTTTGACACTGGCGCGACGCTTGATTTCCGGGTAAAGATCCCTGCCGCCATCGGTGATTTCCAGCAGCCAGGCCTGGTGGTTGATGCCGGCTATCTTCCATTGCAGCTTCTTCACCTTCGACAGCATGTCAAGGGGCTTCAGAATCACCTCGGCGCAGCCCTGCACCGAATGACACAGACCGACGGTCCGCACCTGGCTCCCGCGCCACATTGCGGCCGTGAGCATGGCCATGGGGTTGGTGTAGTTCAGCATCCAGGCGTCGGGGCACACCTGTTCCATGTCCCGGGCAAAGTCCAGCATCACCGGTATTGTCCGGAGAGCGCGGAATATGCCGCCGATGCCAAGCGTGTCTGCGATGGTCTGGCGGAGGCCGTACTTCCTTGGGATCTCGAAATCGATGACGGTGGAAGGCTTGTAGCCTCCGACCTGGATCGCGTTGACAACGTAGTTTGCGCCTTTCAACGCGGCGCGGCGATTGGCAACGCCAAGGTGGGCGCTGATGGTGGCGCGGTTCTTGTTGATGTTGGCGTTGAGGGTGTCCAGCATGAGCTTGCTCTCGCGGAGCCTGCCGCCGTCGATGTCATAGAGCGCAATCTGCGCACCCTGGAGCGCCGGCGCGAGCATCGAGTCGCCAAGGATATTCTTCGCGAAAACCGTACTGCCAGCGCCCATGAAAGTGATCTTTGCCATTTCACTGTCCTTTCCAGCG
>JBAXKQ010000049.1:0-18190 GCA_037135275.1 bacterium | reverse complement strand
AGTCACTGCTCGGGAGCAATGGCCCGCTCGATGGCCGGTCCCCTGTATCCGTCCGGCCATGTTGCCGGATCATTTGGATCTATTCCGGCCTGCGTTTCGGCAGGAGTCGGTGCGAAAGCCGGAGATTCCACCGTTCCATGATCCAAGGTTCTGTCGATATCGGAGGGTAGGGCATCGGGTGTTGTGGAACCCTCAGCCGCCGACGGATTGACAGGCGCCTGATTGTCTGAATCCGAGATCTGGGATTGCTCAGGAACGTTGCGTTCCGTACTGGAGCCGGACATTGCCTTCAGTACGTACTGTTTCCCGCTCCTCTGGATTATCACGTGCCCTTCCTGGCTGTTCACGGTGACAATCTGGTAACCATGACAAATGTCGCCTTCCTGTATGAAGGATTCAAGACCAGTACTGTCAACGACACGAGCTCCGTTGGTGCCACCGATCTGCTGGAACGCACACACCATGAACGGGGCTACATCGTCAAGTTCCGCAGGCGCCTTGTGTTGCGGTTGCGTGCTTTCGCCTGTGCGATGGACGGGCAGGTTCGAAGACCGCTCCGGATCCATGTCTTCCTTGGGAACAGACATGGCCCGCCGTGTCTGAGCCTCAGCCGGTGGCCGCTCCCTTGAACATGCGGTGATGCAAGCCGCCACCAGCGAAGCACTGACCAGGGTGGAACAGATGCAGCGCTTCATGTTGTCTTTCATATATACCTAGCGGTACCTGACCGGAACAGCCTCGCCGCCTCCCCACACCTGGGAGCCACCGCCGCCGCTGCTGCACCTGATGTACCATGTGCCACCGGCTGGCCAGTACACAGCCTGATCAGTCTTGCCGTCTCCGTCGTAGTCGCCCTGAACCGGCACTGTCGCGTTCCATCCCCATCCTATTGATGCGGTGCCGCCGCTGCTGTAGATGATGTACCACCTGCCGGCAGAGGCCGAGAATACAGCGACATCAGTTCTGCCGTCGCCGTCATAGTCGCCCGGCACTGCAGCAGCTGCGCTCCAGCCCCAGCTGATTGTCGAAGAGCCACCGCCGCTGTAGCGAATGTACCATTTGCCGCCGGCCGGCCAGTAGACGGCGAGGTCCGTAGTGCCGTCCCCGTCGTAGTCACCGGGTGCCGGAGTGGTTGTGTTCCAGCCCCAGTTGATAGCGTCAGATCCGCCACTACTGTACCTGATGTACCATGTTCCCGTGGCTGGCCAGTATACCGCCGCATCGGTTATTCCGTCGCCGTCATAGTCACCCGGGACCGGTTTGGTTGCACCCCAGCCCCAGTTGAAGGTGGCCGTTCCACCGCTGCTGTACCTGATATACCAGTTGCCGCCATCGGCCCAGAAAACCGCGACGTCAGTCTTGCCGTCACCATCATAGTCGCCGGGAACCGGCGTGGCTGCGCTCCAACCCCAATAGACGGAGCCGCCACCGAAGACTGACCAGTCAGAGCTCTGCCTGATGCGCCAGCCGCCCGTTGACGGGTAATATGCAACCAGATCCGACATTCCATCGTTGTCGTAGTCATTCACCGTGCTTGGCGGGAAAACGAGGGCGTTGTTCGGATAGTTGGTTCCGACACGCAGTTCCCGCCCGTCGGCATAGCCGTCGACGTCTGAGTCGGAATTGGTCGGGCTGGTTCCGGTGCTGTAAACGTTGGAATACATGCCCGTATTACTTTCCACCCAGTTTGGCAAGCCATCCCCGTCTGAATCCTCTGCCGCGAGGCGCAGGATCCTGTTGTTTCCGGTGTCGGCAATGAAAAGGTTGTCAAACCTGTCTATCTCGACATCCTCCGGCTGGTTCAGGAACATAGAGTCCATTACGACGGCCCAGCCTGACGGGGTCAACATTTGCACCCGGTTGTTGTAGGTGTCCGCGACATATATATTCGTGGAAAGCCCTGCCTCGATTCCACGGGGCAGATTGAACCCACCATCGCTTGACGCGCTGCTGCCAGACCTGGCAAGGAAGAAACCACTCTTATCGAACTTCTGGATGCGGTTGACCCCGGTTGCGGGATCGCGGTCCGACACGTAGAGGTTGTCCCACCGGTCGATCGCTATGCCGTTCGGGAAGCGGACAGCGCCGTTGTTTGTGCCTGCTCCGATCACCACGGACCATGCCCCGCTTGTCGCGCGCTTCTGGATCCGGTGGTTGTAGTGATCGACCACGTAGATGTTGCCGACAGAGTCTGCCTCGAGGTCGAATGGCTCAATGAACTGGCCGGCCGCGGATCCTTTCGATCCGAACACAGACCAGGCGCCAGTCACAGCATCGAGCCTTTGCACCCGGTGATTACCGGCATCAGCGACCCAGAGGTTGCCGGACGGATCAAGGGTTACGCCGAACGGCTGGTTGAACTGTCCGGCCCGTGTTCCGGCGCTGCCCATTGTGGTCCACAGGGAAGTGAGGGTGTCCAGCAGCTGGATCCTGTTGTTACCTGAATCGGCCACGTAGAGGAACCTGTTGTATATGGCCAGGCCGCGAGGCTTGTTGAATTGTCCTGCCGCGGTGCCCGCTGCTCCGAAAACATCAAGGTCATAGTATGATGCGTATATCACCGAGACCATGTCGTTTGAAACTGCAACTGAGATATCGTTGGGCTTGGCCCAGTTGGCGACTGTCTTGAAGGAGACGGTGTAATTGCCGGGCGACAGCGCGATGAGGGTGCCGCTGTTCTGCCAGGCGCCGCCGTTGAGATTCCACTGTGCCCCTGCCGCAGTTGCTGCGGGCGGTGTGAGCACAACCTGTAATCCGGTGATCTGAGTGTAACGACCTGTTGCAGTAAGCATTGAGTCATCTGCAACCGTCAAGGTGATGTCGTCGGGTGTGGTCCATGGGGGGATTGGGAGGAATTCAACCGTATGATCGCCGAAGACGAGATTGCTGACAATAGTGCCGCTGTCGTTCCAGGGGCCCCCGTCAATGCGCCATTGCGCGCCGTTGCTGACTACGGTTGCCGGATCTATCATGATCACGGCAGAGCCACGTATGGGCGCATACCAGACGGTCAGGGGTGTGGTTGCACCTTCGTTGACAATCACCGTCTGCGTTGGTGGCGTGGTGTAGTTGGTGACGGAAAGGAAGTTAACTATGTGGGGACCAGGCGAAAGATCTGTGACGATATCGCCGCTTTCCTGCCACGTACCACCGTCCAACTGCCACTTGGCGCCACCAAGCCTGGCAGCCTCCGGCTCGATGTCGACACTCACAGCCCCGTTCTGGAGATAGATCCGGGTGAGGGTAGCATTCTGGTTGTTTGTCAGGGATACTGTTTCCGGATCTGGCGCGGTCCATCCGGAGACTGACTTGAAGAGGAGGCTGTGCTGGCCCTCTTCGCAGACGATGAATTTGCCGCTGCTGCGCCAGATTCCGGAGTCAAACGCCCACTGGGCGCCGGCGTCACGCACTTCCGCAGGATTCAGAATGACCGTCAGGGTCGGAGGCATTCCTATCCCGCCTGCGACGAACTGGACAGCTCCATGCATCGTGGCGGCGTGGGCCCATTCCTGACTCCAGTCCGAGGAAAAGGTGAAATCCTGCGGGCCATGGGGTTGGAACATGGGAGTGAAAAGAGGGAATCCCGAGTTCGTCACGGCCTGACCATCGTCGAAGCGGAAGTAGTGGACAAGCCCATCACCGCTCCCATCCAACACGTTGTCGTAGGCTGCCTCGATTTCTGCGGCCGTTCTGGCATCGCTCCAGATTCTAACTTCATCAATGAGTCCCTTGAAGTCTTCGCCGATGCGCAGGAAGGTCTGTCCACCCTTGCCGGTGGTCGGTGGCGCCTTGAGGGCCTTGTTCAAGGAGTTACAGGCAACCCCGTTGGTGAAGATCGTGAGTTTGGCGCTAAGGTGGTCGTAACTCGCTGCTATGTGAGTCCATGTTAGCACAGGTATGTTGTTGCCGCGGACAATGTACCGTGTGCCATCTTTGCACTGGTATCCGGCGTATGGCCGTACGCCGCCTGCGTTGGTTTCCACGCCCAGCATGAAATTGACGACATTGCTCCCGGTGACCGGTGTTTCGACAATACGCTGCACGATGTAGCCGGCTCCGTCCGTCGTATTGGTCGGATTTACCCACGCCTCGATGGTCCAATCGGTCAGCCGTTGGTCAAGGGAGTAAGGTACAAGCAGGTAGTCGTTGGTGGAGCCGCCCAGCATGATGCTGCGGGACACGGCCGGATCTGTAGGATTTGCCGGGTTTGAGCCATCCGCCTGCTCGTCGCCGTCGGTTGTCCCGTCGTCGTCCGTGTCAACCATGTCCGGCCGGCTGCCCAGAGACTGCTCCGCCTTGTTGACGACGTCGTCGTTGTCGTAATCCTCATTTCCATCAAATGTACCGTTCTGGTCGGAGTCTTTGGCCTTGGGGTTGCACTGGGACCAGTATTCGTAGATGTTGCAGAGTCCGTCTCCGTCGGGATCGCCGTCAGCGCCGTCAGCACCGGATGCCGACCACGGGTTGAGGTGGTGGACGGTTTCCCAACCATCCGGCATGCCGTCTCCGTCGGTGTCGTCGGCACCGCGCTCGTCAACACCTCTTACGTCAGCATAACTGTTGGTGATGAACATGAAATAGTCGATCCCGGCGATGTTGGTGCTCAATCCGTAACCGTTATCGCCGAAGTAATTATCCTGGGAGTAGGCGCCCAGCAGGCCGTGCTTCGCCTTGCGGGTGAAGTCCTCTGCCTTGGTTCCACCGTCATCAAAACGGTAGTAGGCCACAAGGTTCATGTTGTTCTGGGGAACAAGTTGTGTCCTGAATTGTTCCACCTCGGTCTGGGACCTTGCAATATTCCATATTCTGACTTCATCGATCTGGACTTCTCCAACGAATGATCCATCCGGGGATCTGCCAATTGTTGGTGCGTTGGTGCAATAGTAGTTGCGTGAGCTAACGCATTCTTCGAAGATCTGCTGCTCCTGCACGAAGATGCCGTCCACGTAAAGCGAGAGACTGTTCAATGCGGGATCCCATGCACCAGCCAGATGCGTCCACCTGTTGGTCGGAATCTCCAGCCCACTCACCTTGTAGAGGTAGCCGTCCACGGTGTAGAAGGACACAACAGGTACATTATTGGAGATCCACAGCCGGCAAGTGAAGGGTCTTTGTGGTGCTGGAGCGGAGGGGCCCCCTGGAATGTCGATGAGATAGCCGTTGCGTCCGGCGGAATTGAGCCTTACGCTGCACTCAAGAGTCCAGTTGCGCGAGTGCATGTCTGGCCGGTAGCCCGGAGAAGCGGCCCCCTCGGGGTCGGGCATTTGAATCCCGGCTGCATTGAGGATCAATGCCGACCGTCTGACAAAGGGATGCGTTGAATGAACCGGGCTTGATCCCACGCCCAGGCCTTCGTATTCCTGCCGTATCTCGGTGTTGTCATCCATGCCGTCATCGTCAGAGTCTTTTCCGTTGTCCGCGCCGAGACTTGCGGTTGGCAATGCGGCGCCGATCGTTCCGTCCCGGCTGATCCCAGCCTCCATCTCGGTGCTGAGCGGGCGCCAGTTGTGTTCATTTGGATTGGTCTCGTCACCAGTGCCGTTCACGTATGACAGCACAGAGGACCGGTCGCCGTCCTGCCCCTTGTACTCGGAGATATTGAGCAGTTCGTCACCATCCGGATCACCGTAGGTCCCGTTGTTGCCAGTCCCGTCGGCGGGGTTCAGATTAGACTCGGTCTCCCATCCGTCGGGTAGTTCGTCGCGGTCTGTATCCCAGCCGTCCCCGTCGTCAAGGGGCAGGTCGGACAGGTAGCTGCTTCCGTAGGTCGGGTCTGTCCAGTCGTGACCGCGCAGGCGGTTGGCGACACCTGGAGCGCCGAGAGAGCTCTCTATGGTCGACAGAGGCATGATCGTGAGAATCAGCGGCGTGGAAAATGCCCGCAACCCGTTGCCGTCAACAAGCGGCAGGCTGGCCGGGCCGCCGGACCACAGGTCGTTGGCGTCTCCCTCCCTCAAGCCAACCAACAGGCATTGCTCGCGATAGTTGCTCAGGCCGTCGGCATCCTGATCTGCGGCGTAGCTGCCGGCTGCAATGGGGTTGATGCCGTTTGCCCTGTCGCAATAGGCCGCCTCGAAACTGTCGATCAGGTAGTCGTTGTCTGTATCAATACTGATGGGACTGATGGCGTCGCCAGTATCAAGGACCCGCACGCGTGCGACATTGCCGGCTATCGAGGTGTCGCGCTCCTTGGGTGGCTGCCCATCAACACCGCAGTATTCCTGCCAGTTGCTCAATCCGTCTCCGTCCGGATCTCCAACCGCATCGGATGAACACGGATCTGTACCCGTTCCCTCGGCGTAATTCGCATACTCCCAGCCATCGTCCATGCTGTCGCCGTCGGTATCCCAGTTGGCTGGGCTCAATGCGACAAGATTGGTGTAGGCCTGAGATGCCTGATACTCCTGGAAATTCGACAAACCGTCACTGTCAGGATCACCGGCCGCGGTTTCGTCAAGGTCGGTGAAGAAGTGGACTTCCCACCAGTCCGGCAATCCGTCATTGTCAGAGTCGTCAGTGACAGTGAGGTTCACGCCCACAATGGCGTTAGTTACAGTCTTTGCGACTGCCAGGCTTCTGGGCTCGCCAACGTTGTATCCGCCGTCTGCGTTTCCGTCGATCCAGGCGACCACATCGTAGTCACCATTGTTGGTGCCCATTGAGAGAGAGTAGGCAAAGGTGGCCCCGGCCCCGAACGGCAGCGTTCCGGTGGCAGCCGTGTTTGAGTAGGCTGGCGGCCCCACGATCTGGCTGCCACCCGACCATGCACCGACACGAAGGAAGCCGTTGGTGGTGCCATTGCCGGGCGGGTTCGCAATGGCCGCGTTGTCCCAGAGGGATTGATTGATCACGCTGCCGTTGACTGATTGTGCGTGTGACGTGGTCGAAAGCCCGCCGGCTGCAATTACTGAAGCAATCGCCAGGATGGTTAACAACCGGCAACAAGGAAGGTTCATACAGACGATCCTCCAATTCCGCATGGACGTTACAAACCTGTTCAGGTGGGGAGTTCCGACGCATGTCGACGCCCCTACCGCTCCCATAACATACCTGTTACGGATGCTATGTTCTCGGCGGTGTTGAGTCAAGGTGAAAGCCCCGGGAATTCCTGTTGTTTCAGCGCCTCTGAGAGCTCGGGAATGTGGGCGCAAGATCGGATATTTCCAACGGTGCCGAGGAGATTTGTCTGCGTATTGAGGGCGCTGCGCTCGAGCTCATATAGAAGTGCGGGATCACATCTGCGCCGTCTTCGATCTTCTTCTGCGCCAAGTACTTGGCGCTGGTTGCGGGCCACAGAGTGTCGCCGTGAGGGAGAAGATCAACCGGCCTGCGACTGAGTGCTGCAAGAACACGTTCCCTGTGTGTTATTTCCGACGCAGGATTCGTTGTACCTTCTTCAGACGTTGAAGCGGAAGTGGCATATGTCGCCGTCTTCGAAGATGTAGTCCTTGCCTTTGAGCTGTGCTTTGCCGGCTTCCTTCACGGCTTTTTCACTGCCGAGCTTGATGAGGTCGTCATACTTGATCACCTCGGCGCGAATGAAACCGCGTTCGATGTCGGTGTGTACCTTGCCGGCAGCGGCCGGCGCCAGGGTGCCCTTGCGTATGGTCCATGCACGGGCTTCATCGGGACCTATCGTGTAGAATGACATCAGGCCCATTGCGTCGTAGGCTGCGTTGTTCAGCCGGTCCGGACCGAGCGAATTCAGGCCCAGTTCGTTCATGAATGCGAGACGTTCGGAGTTTTCCGAGAGGGCCATGACCTCTTTTTCGATCCTGCAAGATACCACGAAGCCACCATCCTTCTCGTCGTCATGCCTGCGCGTTTCGCTTCCCAGCTTCGCCTCGTCAACGTTGTACACCCACAGGATCGGCTTGAGTGTAAGGAATTCGAGACTGCGGATTGCTGCCAGTTCGTGAGGCTCAAGTCCGGCGTCACGAACTGGTTTCTCGCTCTCGAGGGTTTCCTTGCACTTGAGAAGGATCTTCTGTTCCGTGACCTGCGCTGTTGTCTGGCCGGCCCTCTTTTCTTTCTCGATTCTCTGCAGCCTGGTTTCCACAAGCATGAGGTCGGTGAGTAGAAACTCGGTCGCAAGGTTGGCGCGGTCCCTTGAGGCATTGACCGAGCCGCTGGGGTGGTACACTTCCTCGGAGGCGAAGTCCCGGACAATGACGCACAGAAGGTCGCAGCGCCTGGCGGCATCGAGCCACTCGCGCTTGTCGCTTCCCTGCTTTATATCGGGGCACAACACCACGGTATTCTCCGCGTACGTCGTCTTTTCCGGCTTGGTCATCTCTGCAAGGATATCGACACGCGGGTCCCTGATTGGCGCGATGCCGTCAAGCGGTTCTGTTTCCGAATGGCCCGGGGGAATTGCCCGTCCGACCAGGAGAGTGAACAGCGTCTTCTTGCCAGATTGCGGAAGTCCAAGTATTGCTAGTTTCATGTTGAGCCTTTCGTATTCTATAGGGTGTGGATGAAAAGGCCTGAACGCAGTTTAGGCTCAAACCAGGTGCTTTTTGGGGGCATGACAAGCCCGGCGTCAGAGTAGGCCATGACATCTCCGATCGCCACGGGCCGGAGTGAAAATGCAACGGCCCCCCCGCCGGAATCAACGCGTTCCACGAGCGCCCGGACCGCATTCGTGCCTCCGATGAATTCAATTCTCTTGCTGGTACGCGGGTCGTCGATGCCGAGAACGGGAGCAAGAAGCCGATCCTGGAGTATTGACACATCCAATATTCCCGGGCCGTCCGTTCGCTCCTCCGGCTTCCACTTGAGGTCGTACCACTTTCGCGCCATATACATGTTTACAGTGTCGGGACCATCAGGAATACCTGTGGTGACTTCGCGGATGGAAAACACGCGTTGCACCCTGGCGACAAACTCGTCCGGCCGCATGTTGTTGAGATCGCGGACAACGCGGTTGTAGGGGAGGATGCTGAGCTGGCTCGCTGGAAAGAAGACGCCCAGCACCCAGTTGTATTCCTCGTTGCCGGAGTGGGAAGGGTTGGCATCCCGCCTTTCGCGTCCGACTTTTACGGCTGCCGCGAACCGGTGGTGGCCGTCGGCAATATAACTTCGAGTCACTCCCGCAAATGCAGTTTCCATTTCATGGCAGTTTTGTATCTGCCATGCCGAGTGACGGACGCCGTCTGGCGCGACGAAATCGAAGGCTGGCCTGGTCTTCTCCAAGTCTGCCACGATACGATCAATCGCAGCGTTGTCCCTGTAGACAAGAAAAACCGGCCCGGCCTGGGCGTTCAGTTCCCTTATGTGTCGCGCACGGTCGTTCTCTTTTGCAAGCAGTGTCTTCTCATGCTGTCTTATCAGGTTCTGCTCGTAGTCCTCGATGTGGCAGCATGCAACCACGCCGCTTTGAGCGTGATTGCCCATCTGCTGGCGATAGACGAAGAGCGCCGGTCGCGTATCCCTGACGAGAACGCCGGCCTTCTGGAACCTCGCAAAGGCCGCCGCCGCCTGCCCGTAGACCGCATCGGAATGGGGGTCGGTCCCCGCAGGCAGGTCGATCTCGGCGCGCGATATGTGAAGAAAGCAATGCGGGTTGCCCGCAGCAAGACGGCGCGCCTCGTCCGTGTTTACGACATCGTAGGGTACGGACGCGACCGCAGGGGCCAGCTCCGCCTCCGGCCTCAATGCCATGAATGCACGAATTCTCATCGGCTGTTCCTCCATCGCCTGGTTTATCGTGGAGCTGCACCATATCAGCGGGCAGATCGCTCCCGCAAGCTCTGTTTGATACGGGTTGATCAGCTCTTGCGGCCGACAGCGTATTGGGCCAGTGCACACAGCGGGGCGGTGTCGCCGGACAGCCCGGAAATGGAGCTTTCGGCCAGATCAGCCAGGCGCTTTGCCTCGTTTTGTGCCGACTCGAGGCCATGTACCGCGACCCAGGTGATTTTGCCCAGGTCCTTGTCGCGGCCAACGGGTTTTCCGAGCTGCTCACGGGACGATACCGCGTTGAGGATGTCGTCAGCGATTTGAAAAGCCAACCCGACGCTGGTGCCGTAGTCGGATATGGCCGACAGCTCTCTTTCGCCGGCGCCGGCGGAAATAGCTCCCATTCTCAGTGCCGCGCGTATAAGCAGCCCTGTCTTGTGAGAGTGAATGTATTCCACAAGGTCGCGGGTTGGCTGCCGGCCTGTTCCCGCGATATCCTCAGCCTGACCGCCTATGACGCCGCGTGACCCGGCGGCGCTGGCAAGTTCGAGAGCGAACTGATTGGGCGGGTAGGGCGGAGGCGCCTGCCGGGAGGCCAGCCATTCGAACGCAAGGGTTAGCAGTGCGTCGCCGGCGAGCAGGGCAATTGCCTCGCCATAAACCTTGTGCAGTGTGGGCCGGCCGCGCCTCAGATCGTCGTCATCCATGCAAGGAAGATCGTCGTGCACGAGTGTGTAGGTGTGAAGCGCTTCCACAGCCAGGGCCGGGCCGATTGCCGTCTCGCAGGAACCGCCCACCGCCTCCGCGGCGGCCATGACCAGTATTGGCCTGAGCCGTTTGCCGCCGGAAAGCAGGCTGTAGCGCATTGCAGCGTGCAACACTGCCGGCCTCTCGGTCTCGGGCGGCATCCGCGCATCGAGTTCAGCGTTGACGATGCGAATCTTGTTCCCAATGTATTCTTGAAGGTCAAACATGCCGCCACACTAGCGCCAACGTCGGACTGAGTCAATGCACGGCCTGGTATCTGCCCCTGAGAATTTCGTTGTTTCCGCAGCGCACTTTCGACATCATGCGGCCGCTGATGGGTTCATGGGCGTTCAGGTTCATCTATCTAAATCGGGACGGCAAAAATGGTGGCGATTGTAGACTACGGGGCTGGCAACCTGACAAGCGTGAGGCTTGCGTTCGAAAAGATAGGCGTAAATGCTGTGGTCACAAGCAATCCGGAAGAGATACTCGCGGCCGATCGAGTTGTATTTCCGGGAGTGGGTTCGGCTGGTGCCGCGATGACGCACCTGTCCGGCCTTGGGCTGGTTGAGACCCTTAGGATTCTGGTCGGCAGGGGCACCCCGTTCCTCGGCATATGCCTTGGAACGCAGGTGATACTTGAGCGATCCGGGGAGGACGGCGGAGTAGAGTGCCTCGGGCTGATCCGCGGAGATGTCAGGTTGTTGAAGCCGGGAGACGCGACCGCCAAGATTCCGCACATGGGTTGGAACAGCGTTACGTTCAAGAGCAGGCATCCTGTGCTCGACGGCCTGCACGACGGTAGCGAATTCTATTTTGTCCACAGCTACTATCCAGCTCCCCTGTCCGGGCAATGCGTACTTGGGGAGACTGCGTATGGCGGTACGACATTCGCATCGGTTCTGGGACAGGCGGGGATCATAGCCACCCAGTTTCATCCGGAGCGTTCCGGCCGACTGGGTTTGAAACTGTTGCAGAATTTCAGCAGGTGGGATGGTAAATGCTGACGAAACGAATCATACCGTGTCTGGACATACGCGAAAAGAAGGTCACCAAGGGGGTACAGTTCCGCGACAACGTGGTGCTGGGTGATCCCGTGGAGATGGCTGTAAGGTATTATGAGGACGGCTGCGATGAACTTGTCGTCTACGATATCACAGCATCGGCGGAAAGAAGGCCGATTGACATAGAGATGGTGAAAGAAGTGGCCAGGGCCATTTTCATTCCATTTGCAGTGGGCGGGGGAATTTCGGGCCTGGAGGACATGTCAAGAGCCCTGCTGGCCGGGGCGGAGAAGATCTCCGTCAACTCCCTCGCCGTGGCAAAGCCGCACATAATAGCCGAGGGTGCAAAAGCGTTTGGATCCCAATGCATCGTCCTTGGCATGGATCCCGTGAGAGCAGGCGACCGCGAACGTTTTCCGAGCGGATACGAAATAACCGTCAGGGGTTTTCGTGAACACACTGGTCTCGATGCCTTGGAATGGGCGAAGAGGGCCGTCGATCTCGGATGCGGTGAGATTGTCGTGAATTCGGTCGATGCCGATGGCAGCGGCAGGGGATACGAAATCGATCTGACAAGGATGATTGCGGATAGTGTCGGTGTGCCGGTCGTTGCCTCCGGCGGAGCCAGCCGGCCAGAGCATCTGGCGCAGGTGCTGACTGACGGACACGCTGATGCGGCCATCATTGCCGGAATGATTCACAGGGGCGAGTATACTATCAGCCAGATCAAGAAGGAGCTCGTCGATCTTGGTGTGCCGGTGAGGCGGAACTGGTAGCAGCGGGCGCACCCCCGGTGCCGCCTGCCCATCAGTCGGGGCTACTCGGCAGAATCAGGTTCTTCCGATGCCGCTGGTTCCGGCGGCGCGGGCGGCGCAACCGGATGCTGGGCAGGCTCGAACGTGGTCATCGTGCCGATGCGATCGATGTGCTCCGCGAACAACAGACTGCTTTCATCATCGTAGCCCAGTTCCCTCCCGACATTTGAGAACAGGGCAAGTCTTTCGGCGCGCATCAGCGTGTTGATGTTCCTCTCTTCGCGCGATAACGAATTGCGCAACTCCCCGGTTGGGTCGGATCCACCGTTCCTGTTCAGCGCATCGACAATGAGCCTCAGCGAGTCAAGGTGCTTGAGGAGTTCAGCGTGGTTTTCCTGCTCGTTTACGGGCATTGTCGTGACGTCGATAGACTGGATGAACGACTCCTGCTCGGGCAGGTTGTTGTACACCGGGGCAGGCACGGGCTGGGGTGTCCTGACAACGGTTCTTTGTGTAACAGGTGCGGGGGTGCGAGCCGGCGCTTTGGCCGGCCGGCTGCTTCTCACTGACTTCGGGAGAGTGTTTTGCGACAACTTGGCATCGGGCACCTTGCCCTCCTGGATTGCAATCAGCCGTTGCCGGAGTTCACTTATGGCAGCTTCTTTCTGGGCGAGCTGGTTGACCATCTTGAACACCTGCTCTGACTCGCCGCCGCCGTCGCTCCCTCCCTGTCCCCGTTGGATCCGCCCGGCAGTTGCGGCGCGGTTACCCTGCAATCGCTGCACCTTGTCGAGTTCACGTTGCAGTTCGCTCTTCTTCTGGCCGAAGATTGCAGCCAGCGCACCACAAACAATACAGAGGACAATCAACAGGGCGATAACCCGGTTTGACGGTTGCCGCACATTCACTGGCTGCGTTGCGTTTGCCTTCATAGGTACCTCCCCGGCTCAGTCCACGGAATCACGACAGTTGAACTTCCCTGCCCGATCGGCTCCGCAGCACCGGCGTCAGAAATTGATGGCAGTTGTGAAGCCTGCCGTAAGCCTCAAGTCGCCAGCAGCTTCATTTAGTCCTGTGCCGAGGCCGAGGTCCAGAGTTCCGATATCAGTCTTGATCGCCATGCCCCCGTGGACAAATACCCTATCATTGTCAAAACGGCTCAGACCCACCCCGTCAAGGCCGCACCCAACTACGAGGACATCGCCAACGGAATACATGATTCCGATATCATACGCGAGCACATCATCCTGGTCCGGCAGCGACACACCAGGCTGATCAAGGATGCCGAGGACGGCATCTGCGAGGAGGGTCAGCGGGCCGGAGGTTTTTGAGAAGACCCCGCCGATCCAGAAGTCGGTCTGGTCAGTGCCGAAGCGGTTTCCGTAGTGCGCGTCCGGCAGTTTTGTTGCGATCAGCAACGCGCAATTCGGACGCAAATCACTTTCCCTCAAGATATTGTATATGCCGGTGATCTTGATGTCGCCGGTTCCATTTTTGAGTTCTTCGCCATCTTCCCGCAACAGGAGCCAGGCATAGTTGAACATGAGTTCGACATTGTCCGAGACGCCGAATGTGGCTGTCAGGTCAGGGATGCGGAACAGTTCCCGCCCGGTGCCGACTGATTCGAAGGCATTCCACTCGTTGAGTGAATACCCGCCCCCGATCCTGATCTCGGTGGCTCCAGCAGGCAGACACGGCGGAGACAACGCGTGCAGCGGTGGAGCGATTCCTGCATATGAATGCACGTGCGCCATCAGGGCGACAATGCACGAAAGCGCTGTTATTCTTGCGAACGAATTCATGCCCTACGGATCCCTAGCTCAGGTTCTTCGTGACGGAGTGACGAACGCGCGCCATGACGACTATTGACCACTGACCGACATCCGTCGGTACTCCGGACGGTTCCGGAATTGTTCCATGCGCGGGTCCCTTCGGAATTCCTCCCGTGCCCTGTCGCCGGCAATCTTGCCTGCCTGGAGAAATGCTCTTGCGGCCTCGTCGTGCTTGCTGATGTAGGCCAACATTACTCCGAGTTCGTGCCACGACATGAAATCGAGAGGGGTGAGCGAGAGGTACATCTGCAGGGCGTCGGTCGCTTCCGCCAGTTTGTTGGCGGAGGCATACATTCCGGATATTTCCCTGTAGATCTTCTGTCGCAGGTTGATCGGCATGTTTGTCCCAGCACGCGACAGGACCGCCTTGGCGCCCTTCTCCATGTCGTCGTAGAGTTTGCCTTCCTGGTACCACTTGAGGACCTGCATCTGGGCTTCCACGGGTATCCCGGTGTTGTCGACAATGCTCCTCGCCAGTTGCCTGAAGCCTTCCACGTTTCCCATTGCCCGGTAGAGCAGGGCAAGCTCCATGACCGATTGGATTGTCGGAGCCCCCCTGAGTTCCAGTTCGAGCTCTTCTTTCCGCTTCAGCATTTGTTTGCGGCGGTCGATTTCCCTGATCATCTCCGCCGGCCTCGGGTTCTGGCTGTCGAGCGCGGCGAAGTCCTTCATCACCTGTCTCGCCACATCCATCTGGGCCGGGTCAATCTGTGCCCTGTTCATGCACATGCTGGCCAGCCTGAACGATGCCTCCGGACTGACCGGGCAAAGGGTGACAGCCTCGCGGTAGGCCTGCTCGGCCTCCTTCCACATCTGGCGCGACTCGTACAACCCTGCGATGGCGCTGCGCAGCTTGGAGAACGTCTTTCTTGCCACGGCATTATTGATGAAGTTCTCGTCCTTGATCATCCGCTTCGAGTACCAGTCCCAGAACTCCATGTCGTTCTTGACGGTTTCGGGGGGAATATTCTGGAGGGGTTCCGCATTGATCTTCAGGATCAGTCCATGCGGTTCCATATAGGGGTACATCCAGGGCATGACGTAGCTCTCCTCGACGTAGAACGGATGCCGCCACTTGTTGCGGTCGTGAATCATCTTGCAGAGAATGCCGTTGATGGCCATGACCTGATCCACGCCCTGGACGACCACCCGCCCGCCCTTGATGTCGACATTTCCCGGCCGAACACCACGACGGACTTCGTCCGCAAACATCGAGAAGGCCTGCTGATTGTCCACGAGGGCTGGAATCCAGATCCTGTCGCCGTACAGGTCCCGCATGACGCTCATGTACGTGTGGTCTGCAAGGGCGTTCTGGGTGATCAGGTAGACATCCTCGCGGACATGTGCCGAGTAGATCATGTACGTGGGCACAAAACGTCCCGGATCGGTCCCGCCGAAGAAGATCGCATCCTGGCCCATTGGCGGGGGATAACTCTTGCTGGGGGGCGGTGGCTCATCGCGCTCGAGTTCCTTCTGGATCGCCTCCATGCCGCACAGCTGGTAGTTGCCGAACTGCCAGCCGTAGTCGTCCCCGCGGGCGTTGGCGCCGCCCTCGTCGACCAGCATTTCCCTGTTGAATATGCACTCCACGAAGGGGGCGTTCATGGCCACCGGGTACGCGGGCAGGACCAGCATTACCGCTATCCCGACGAAGGCCGCGACGCCTGCAAGGGCCCTGCTTGCAGCAGAAAGCAGCCTGCGGACAAGGGCGAGCCCGAGTATCATCCCGTAGCCGATCCACAGCGAGAACAACTCATATGACGGGATGAACTTCACCTTCTGGATGAACATGTCCTGGATATCACCCTTGAGATTGCTCATGACAACCATGAACACGCTCATGAAGATGAAGGCAACAAAGGTCACGATGATCCACTTCTGCAACGTATCGTCGTAGTCGAACCGCATCCGTGCAGGTCCGTGGATCAGCCATGCGACAAGCGACGTGAGGAGAATGGGGCCGAATACCAGTATGGCGGCGACCTGCAGTTTTCCCGCGGTTGACAGCGTTGGCGTGGATCCTGCAATGAGCGATATGACGCTCCATTCGTAGTAGAGCAGCAGAAGCAGCCCGCCGATGAGGATCAGCGCTATCACGGTCTTGCTGGCTGTGTCGAGCGTAGTTCCGGCGGTCATCTTCCTGGCAAGTTCCGTGACGATGCCGAGCACAATGGCGACCAGACCCATAACCGCGAGAAGAACCATCGGCATGAGGATCAGGTCGCCGAAGTCGAATGCGCCGGATATTGTCAGCGCGCCAGGGCCCCTCAGCTTGCCGATGGACAGGACCACGGCCGCCACGGGCAGGAGGAGCAGGCCCGGGATGAGCGCGCTGATGCGGTATTTCCTGACCTGGACGCTCCATCCCGCCAGGGCAAGGGTGCCAGCCAGGCAGAGCGGGAGGGTGTACTGGACGCGGAGACAATCGCCATACCACCGCATTTGATCCAGGAACGCCGGATCGAACACCGCACCCGGGGCTATCTTCTCGTACTGCCCACGGGTTATGGCGTGGATGAATCCCTCCCACGTCCGTGGATATGCCCAGTTCATTGGCGGATTATTGAGGTCTGACGCCAGGGGCATGTAGAGGTAAATAAGCATGCCAAGTTCAGCCAGGATGAAGCAGATTGCAACGGTCTTGCCGCGCGGGAGGAAGACGGCGCCCAGGCCTATGACTGCGAGATTGACCAGCAGGTAGGCCCAGAACGGGAAGTGGTAGGGGCCGTTTATCCAGAGAAGACCGCTGGCCCACGGGTGCACGGGACTGCCGTCGGGAAGGGCCTCGCCGCTCATTCCAGTCAGAATGATGTTAAGGACGATCATGCCGACGAGCACCATGCCGACTGCACAGAAGTCGCGAAAGAGCTCGATGTCCCTAATCATGATCAGTACCACGATGGCGAAGGCCACGAGTAATATCGACGGATACCAATCGCCCATGCCCAGGCCGAAGGCGAGGGCGATGCCGTAGAGGAACTTGTTGGATGGCATATGCATCCATGCGTAGCCAAGGAGCAGTATGACTGCCACGACCAGTGCGTTGAGGCTGTAGACCTCGACGATATTGCTCTGGGTCCACATTGCCATGGAGAACGCGAAGAGCAGGCTTGCCGAGATCGAACCGGCCCAGCAGATCAGATTGTCGGTCGTGGTGTCCGTTGCGCCGCTCTTCTTGCGGATTTCTGCAAGCATATCCCTGCCGGAGCGGCAGATCAGCATGGCAATGAGACCTGATGTGAGAGCCCCGAAAACGGCTGATGCGAGCGCGATGGTCCATGCCGGATTCGGCTGGTTGCGGAAGGTTACGAACCAAAGCAGCTTGGAAAACACCCAGGCAAGAATTGTCCATAGTGGATATCCCGGTGGGTGGGGGACGCCCAGATTGTCCGCCGCGGTGGCGAGTTCGCCGGAATCCTCGAGCGTTACACTTGGCGCCAGGGAGTAGGCGTACAGCCCGAAAGAAATCAGCGTCACAATCAAGAACGCGCACCACTCCCACTTGCTGAGGAACCGTTCTTTCTTCGGCGCGGCAGTCATGATGTTCTGTGGTTGCTGCATCAGGTTCTCCACTTTTGTTCGGATGTCAAAGAGTCGTGACTATTGCATAGGCCTTCAAGAATTGAAAGAGCTTAGTGTGAACTACATTGAATCCGGCCACACGTCGCTGCGGAAGTGGGCCCGTAACGCAATGCCAAGGACGACAAGGGAGTAGAGCATGATGTCAAGGAGCAGCGGCTTGTCTGAGAGGAGGAGCTTCTCGGGCCTGTTTCCCTGCTCATGCCTGTATACGAGATCCATGTACCTGAATACGCCGAATATTACGAAGGGTATGGAGAATCCCAGCCAGGAGGTTCCGAATTTCTGAATGGTGTCGGGTGAGAGGGTGTACATTGAGTAGGCCACGACCGTGGAGGCGGCTGTGATGGCGATGACCTGATCGAGGAGCTTATCGTCGTAATTCATCAGGCTGGGCCTGTTCTCCGAGGCGTCGTCCGTGAAGAGGTTCTTCTCGTGCCTGCGCTTGCAGAAGCCAAGGAAGAGCGCCAGCAGGAAAGTACACAGCACAAGCCATGGTGAGATCTCGACAGCAAGCGCGGCGGCACCCGCAAGGGCCCTGAGCACAAAACCGGATGCGATCACCAGGACATCCAGCATCGCAACCTTCTTC
>JBAXKQ010000048.1:0-18264 GCA_037135275.1 bacterium | reverse complement strand
ACCACGCGGCCCCGGAGGCCGACAACTTCCCGACGGCTGATGCGTGGCTTAAGCTTGCGAAGGCGGTTGCCGTTGCTCCTCAGGGGTGTGTGGTCATCACCACCAACCAGGAGTCATGCATGGCAGCGTTGTCCGGCGGCATGAAGCCTGTTGCTATTCCTGACGCCTTCACAGCTTTCCAGGACTTCGGTGGTGCGGACCTGCTGGTTGATAAGTTCAATGACGAGGCCATCGAGGCCATCGTTGCCCTCATGATCCAGTCGCGGTAGCCAATGAGAACTCAGCTCGAGGAGGCCGTTCTAGGCAGGATAACGCCCGCGATGAGGCAGGCTGCAGCTGTCGAGAACGTCACGCCAGAGAAGGTTCGAAAGGAGATCGCGTCGGGCAGGGCCGTCCTGCCGGCCAATCCACGTCACCGCGGTCTGAAGCCCGCGGTCGTCGGTCGCGCCTTTCGTACAAAGGTAAACGCCAATCTGGGCCGTTCCGCCTCGTGTTCCGGGCGGTCGGCCGAACTCAAGAAGCT
The DNA here is from genome assembly GCA_037135275.1 of bacterium. Classification (GTDB taxonomy): domain Bacteria; phylum Verrucomicrobiota; class Kiritimatiellia; order SPBP01; family SPBP01; genus JBAXKQ01. Next base: position 17,741 of record JBAXKQ010000048.1, on the reverse strand, counting down.
CCGTGTCGCCCTGGATGCAGGGGCTGATTTCGTAATGGATCTGAGTGTCGGGACCGGCCTGGCTGACCTGAGAAGGGCAATGATCGCGGCTAGTCCTGTGGCTCTGGGCACGGTACCCATCTACGAGGCCGTTGCGAGGGTCGGCGGTGACGCGACAAAACTTAGCGCAGATATCCTGATTGACGTCATCACGGAACAGGCCAGTCAGGGCGTTGACTTCATGACCCTGCATTCAGGCCTGCTTCGCAGGCATGTTCCACTCGCAATGAAGCGGGTCATGGGGATCGTCAGCAGGGGTGGCGCCATTCTTGCCGAGTGGATGATGGCGCATCGCATGGAGAATCCACTTTACTCCAGGTGGGACGATATCATGGCGATCTGTCACCGGTATGACGTGACAGTTTCGCTTGGTGACGGGCTCAGGCCGGGCTGTCTGGCCGATGCCAGCGACAAGGCCCAGTTTGGCGAACTCAGTGTGCTTGGTAAGCTTGTGCGGAGCTGCCGGGCAAAGGGTGTCCAGGTAATGGTGGAAGGCCCCGGTCACGTTCCGTTCAACCAGATCCGCATGAACATGGAGCGCGAGAAAAAGGTTTGCAGCGGTGCGCCATTCTACGTGCTTGGCCCCGTTGTTACTGACATTGCCCCCGGATACGATCATATCACTTCCTGTATTGGTGCCACGGCTGCCGCCTACCACGGTGCGTCGCTTCTCTGCTACGTCACGGCGGCCGAGCACCTTGCCCTTCCGACTGAGGATGAAGTCAGGGGTGGAATTGTCGCATACCGCATCGCCGCCCATGCCGCGGATGTTGCCCTCGGGCTGCCAGGCGCGCGGGATATCGACGATGCAATGGCCAGGGCGAGAATGGCATTTGACTGGGAAGGTCAGTTCAAACTGGCCATTGACGGCAAACACGCAAGGGAACGGTTCCGGAAGACCCTGTCGGCGCGCGACATGAACAAGGATCACTGTTCAATGTGCGGAAAAGACTTCTGTGCCATGCGACGAACCAAACGCCTCCATGAAGCAAGTCATTGACCTTATGAGCAGGCTCCGTTCCAGGGGTGGGTGCCCCTGGGATCGCGAGCAGACTCTCGAATCGCTGCAGCAGTACCTCATAGAGGAATGCTATGAGTTGATTGACGCTGTGGACTCCGGTGAAGTCGAAAGGCACATGGACGAGCTTGGCGATGTCCTTCTTCAGGTTGTGTTCCAGGCACAGATCCGGAAGGAGCAGGGAAAGTTCACTTTTGACGACGTCGTCAAGACACTGGCGGCCAAGCTCATACGCAGGCATCCCCACATCTTCGGCTCGGAGAAGGCGCGGACCCCGGCACAGGTTCTCAAGCGCTGGGAGGCTATCAAGGCTCAGGAGAAGAAAGACAAGGGCGAATCGACTCGCTCAGCCGTTGACGGTGTGCCGAATCGTCTGCCGGCGCTGCTCAAGGCTCAACGCGTCCAGGCCCGCGCCTCAAGGGTGGGGTTTGACTGGAAGGAAGTTGAAGGGGTCGTCGCCAAGATCGAGGAAGAGCTCGCCGAAGTGAAGCAGGCCATGTCCCGACGCAGCGAAAAGGAATTGAAGCACGAGATAGGCGATTTGCTGTTTGCCGTCGTCAACTTGAGCCGCTTCAAGCGGATAAGCGCGGAACTGGCGCTCGAAAGCGCTGTGAACCGGTTTGTTCGCCGCTTCAAGGCGGTTGAGGCCAGGGTTCACCGGAAGGGTCGAAGAGTGTCGGAGTGCTCGCTCGAGGAACTTGAAAAGCACTGGCAGGCCGTGAAGGTTCAGCATGGGCGGCAATGAGGGCATTCTCGCCGGACTCCTGGTGCTGGGTGTCGCAGCGTACGTTGTGCTGTTTACGATCCTGCTGGCGGCTGGCGCGGCAGTCTGCTGGTTTCTGGTCAGTTGCCTTCAGGAAATTCCCCAGAAGCATCGCCGTCATCGACCGTTCCTTGTCTGGTTGCTGCTGATCCCGATATTCAACATTGTCTGGAGTTTCTTTATCCTTCCGGGAATTGCCAAGTCCTTCAAATCGTATTTTGACGCGAGCGGCCTGAAAGGTATTGGCGACTGCGGCCTGTCAACGGCATGGGCGTTCTGCATTCTCTGCACTGTTTTGATTCCAGTGGAGCTTCTCGGCAGGTGTTTTCTCCCGGGAAGGCTGTCCGCCTGTGGCCTGTACGTCGCTTTGCCGGTCTTGTTGACGGTTACCCTGGTCAAGTTCAGCGGGCTCAAGGGCGAGGTCAAGCGGCGGTAGCAGGGGCGGAATGGAGCTGTGGGACACATGGGAGACAAACGTCCGCGGTTCGACTGGGGCAATGGTGTCCTCGATATTGTGCTTTCGGGCGGTGCGTTCGGGGTGCTGCTGATCAGTGTGCTGTTGGCGCAGGGCAGTCTGCCTGCCATTCCCTTGTGCCAGTTCAACCTGTTGACGGGGCTCCCGTGTGCAGGATGCGGCATTACCCGCGCGTTCTGCGCCATAGGGCATGGCGACTTTGGCGCGGCGTGGAACTACAATCCGCTGGCTTTCATCCTATATCCCGCGACGCTCGTGCTTTTCTTGCGGCCCCTTCTCAGGCGGCTCCGTCCTGCACTTGAGGGGAAGGTTGTCTTGTCGCCATGGTTCGGGCGAACGACCATTGTGGTTATCGCGATGATGTGGGTCTTCGGCGTGGCCCGGATGCTGGGGGAGTTGTCCGCGAGGTGATCCGGTGATGACACCGGCTCCTGCGCGGCAATTGTCCTGGCCTGCCTCAGCGTACAAATGGCGACAGGGCGCGAAGGCGTTTGACTATGGCCGGCATGTGTTCGATCACGTAGTCAATCTCTTCCATCGTATTGTACCTGCTCAGGCTGAAACGGATCGAACCGTGCGCCGCGGTAAAGGGCACTCCCATTGCCCGGATCACATGTGAGGGCTCAAGGGATCCTGATGTGCAGGCCGAGCCGGAGGATGCCGCGATTCCAATGTCGCTGAGGTGATACAGGATGGCCTCGCCCTCGATGTACTGGAAGCTGATGTTGGTTGTGTTTGGAAGCCGGCGGGCCGGGTCACCGTTGATCATCGTATCCGGGCACGAGGTGAGCAGGCCGTGTTCGAGCTTGTCGCGCATGGCAGCAACGCGTTCCATCTCCGCCTTTATATTCCAGGCGGCAAGTTCGCAGGCCTTGCCGAGGCCGACTATGTAGGGAACATTCTCCGTGCCGGCGCGGCGGCCGTTTTCCTGGTGGCCGCCGGGAAGTATGGGCGTAAGCCTGGTTCCCTTCCTGACATACAACGCCGCGATGCCCTTGGGGGCGTGAAGCTTGTGGCCGGACAGAGAGAGCATGTCAACCGGGACATCCCGGACATCTATCCGGAGCTTTCCCACAGCCTGGACGGCGTCGGTGTGGAATATGCCGCCCGCATCCTTTGTCATCTTTGCCAGCTTCTCTACGGGAAAGACCACCCCGGTCTCGTTGTTTGCCCACATGATGCTGACAACAGACGGTCCGGCGGCAAGCGCCTTGCGCAATTCATCGGTGTTAAGGGCGCCGGCGGAATCAACGCCGATTTCCACGACTTCATAGCCCTGTTCTCTCAGCCGGCGGCAGGGGCTGAGTACTGCGAGGTGTTCCACCCTGGAGGTGATAATGCGTGTGCCCCTTGGGGCGGATTCAACTGCGCCACGGATGGCCATGTTGTCGCTCTCGGTGCCGCAGCTCGTAAAGACTATTTCGGTCGGATCGGCGCCTATGAGGTTCGCCACCTGCAGCCTGGCCGCCTCGATGTATTTTCGAACCTGGCCGCCGAAGTAGTGCATGCTGGAAGGGTTGCCCCAGAGATCCCTGAAGAAGGGGAGCATTGCGTCGATGACTTCGGGCGCCACCGGCGAAGTGGCATTGTTGTCGAGGTACACGTTCTTCACGCCCGGTCCTCCTCGACAACTATGTCCCCGGCTACGAACTCACGGAGTTTTGCCTCGACGACATCCTTCATTGTAACGTCGGCGACGTGGCAATGAGCGCACATTCCGCGGAACGAGATGATTACACGGCTGCCGACGACGTCGATGAGCTCAACATCGCCCCCGTCCTTCTTGAGCATCGGACGTATCTCGCGGTCCATGGTTTCCTGGATAAGGCGGATCCTCTGGAGATTCGTTACCTTCTTCTCATGACCGTGCTGCGACGTGGCAGCCTCGCGCTCCTTGCGGACCTGGGCGATGATCCGTTCGATATCCTTCTTGCAGTTGCCGCAACCGCCGCCGGCCTTGCAGTAGTTGGTAACTTCTTCAACTGTTGAGAGGCTGTTTTCAAGGGTAACGCGTATGATCTCCTCTTCTGTTACGCCGAAGCAGGTGCAAATGACCTTTCCGTCGAGCAGCTTCTTTCCGGTCTTGCCGCTGCGGTAGTTGTCGATTGCCGCTTCCAGCGCCTCCCGACCCATGACGGAGCAGTGCATCTTCTGCTCGGGAAGCCCGCCGAGGTAGTCGGCTATGTCGCGGTTTGTGACCTTTGCGGCTTCATCGAGGGTCATGCCCTTGATGATTTCCGTCAGTGCAGAAGAAGACGCGATGGCGCTGGCGCAACCGAAGGTCTGGAATTTGACATCGGCTATCCGCTCCTTGTTGGCGTCGAGCTTGAATGTCAGCTTGAGCGCGTCACCGCAGGCCAGGGAGCCGACCTGGCCCACACCGTCAGCGTCCGCGACAAGGCCCACGTTCCTTGGGTTCCTGAAATGGTCCAGTACCTTATCTGTATAGTCCCACATTGTTTCCCCGCGTTGTTACTGCGCTTTGACCATGAAACCGGAATGATACATGGCCGCAACGATAGACTCAACAGTGAAACAGGAGCAATACGGTTGCATGTTTGTGGCCGCGTGCTAGTATCCAGCCATGCAATGGTCAATTGTGCCGGGCCGTTTTCAATGGGTACGGTTCCTCGCTGCGGGGTGCTGCCTGTGTACCGCACTTCACTCCGCTTTCGCTGCTGCCAGGATAACCGGTGAGGCCGGCGCCGAGTATGTGTCTTTCCATTACGATGAACCGGGCGTGATGAGGGAGGACGGCCCGATGTTTGGCGTTTTTGGAAGGGCCAGACTGGAGTATCGCGTGGCGACGGTGAGAGTGGAAGGGTCCCTGGATGCAGGAGAAATCCGGTACAAGGGATGGCTCATCGATTCTGAAACCGGAGACCCCATCAGGCCGATGGAACTGGACACCCCAAACGCCGTGCTAAACCTGCGTTTTCTTGGGGGGCCGGTTGCCAGGTGCAATCCTCATCTGGCCATTGGGCCGCTTGTTGGGATGGGTTTCAGGAGTCTTTACAACGATCTGCCGGGTGTTGGCGGGTATACCCGACTGCAAAATTACTTGTATCTGCCGGTTGGGTTCGAGATTTCCGGTGTAATTGCAGGCGGGTGGGAGTACGTCCTCACGCAGGAGTATGATGTCTTCCTGTACGGTGAGAACGTGAGTGGGGGCCTTTCTTTCACGCAGGATAGTGGCTACGGATTCCATGTTTCAGCCGGGATATCAGGGCGCTTGCCTGGCAGCAGGGCGCTGGGTATCCGGGTGGAACCGTTCTTCCGTTACTGGAACATTGACACCTCTTCCGTGTCGCCCGATGGATGGTGCGAACCCGCCAATAACTGCTCTGAATACGGAATACGATGTTCTGTATTGTTCTAGTGTGCGACACCACACTAGGCTGACTTCGGCAGCATCTTGTCCAGGTGCCTCATGAAATCCAGCAGGCTGGGGAAGATGGGGAGGATGTTTGAAACCTCACCGGGCAGCTCAGACGGTTTGAGACGCGGGCCCGATATGCCGATGGGCTTGATGCCGCCCATGAATCCCGCCATGACGTCGGAATTGGCGTCGCCTGCCATGTAGCACTGGCGTGCATCCAGGTCATATTTCCTCATCATTTCCAGGATAAACCGCGGGGATGGCTTCCGGTAGGCCTGGGGTTGCTCGGGCGTTTCTGGCGCGATGCACGTTTCCGTGAACAGCGGCGGCGGCAATCCTATCATCTCAATCATCCTCTCGTGGATCTTCAGCACAATGTCCATGGTGAAGAAGTTGCGGCCTATGCCGGACTGATTGGTGAACAGGAAGAGGAGATAGCCAAGGTCTGTAGCAAGGCGCAGTGCCTCAATCGTGCCCGGGACCAGTTCTACCTGAGCGGGATCTGCGAGGTAGTTCTTGTCTATGATGAGTGTGCCGTCGCGGTCCAGGAAGATAGCTTTTTTCATTGCTGTGAGATGTAGGACAAGATTTCTTTGGGTGAAGCTGTGGCGGTGCCAAGCTTGCCGATTACGACGCCGGCGGCGGCATTTGCAAAGTGTGCCGCGCTGGTGAAAGCGCAGCCGGAGGCCAATGCCAGGGACAATGCGGCGATGATTGTATCACCCGCGCCGGAGACGTCGTAGACCTCCCGTGCCACAGTGGGAATTACGTGCGTAACCACTCCTTTCTCGCTGAGGAGCATTCCTTCTTCCCCCATGGTGATTACCAGATATCTGGGCTTGTACGTCTGCCAGATCGCGCGACACACAGCCTTGGCCGGGAATTTCTCGTGCGGCTGCGCACGTATCCCTGCGAGCTGAAGCGCCTCCTTGCGGTTGGGGGTAATAAGGTCCAGACCATGAAACTTCAGCGGGCGGGATGGCTTCGGGTCAAGGGCCAGGAAAACTTTGTGTTTCCGCGCTGATTCCGTGATGTCGGCCACGATCGTGTCGTTGAGGAACCCCTTTGCGTAGTCGGAGAGAATAACGACATTGTGCTTGCGCACATTCCTGGCCATGCTGCTGATCCACCTGCCGCCGCCGCAGGGATAGACCTCCGGGCTTGGTTCGCGGTCCAGCCGGCACAATTGCTGGTGTTGAACTATTACCCGTGTCTTCTGGATCGTCGGGGCGCTGGTCACGAATGAGTCCGGCTGGAAAACCACACCTTTCCTGCGCAGGATCGCTCGCAAGAGTTGTCCCGCCTTGTCCCTGCCGATCCAGCCCCAGATTTCCGCTTCAGCCCCGAGCGCCTTTACATTCGCGGCGACATTTGCCGCGCCACCGGCAGTGTAGGTGTCGCGTGATATCTCTATTACCGGAACCGGGGCCTCGGGAGATATCCTGGTTGCATCGCCCCATATGTAGTGATCGAGAATTATGTCGCCGACGACCAGGGCTCTGAGTCCGTTGATACGGTCGAAAATATCTTTCATTATTTGCTCCGTGCCTTGCCGAGTTGTCAACCGCCCCGCAGTCTCAGGGCGTGCGGCCGGGGTTGTGCCTGTGACAGGGATGCTCCAACCGTCGGAGCGGCAGCGAACGAGCTGTTTCCCCCGTCCTTGTGTCCTGTCTCCTGCTCAGCCTCATCTGATTGAGTTGCACAATACCTGCTTCCACTTCCAGCGCAGAAAGCATAGGATAAGTCCGAAGTTTGATTCCGTCAACATCTTGAAACACCCGGCACCTTAATGGTTGGTGCCGGCCTGATCTGCGAGGCAAGCGGCATGGACTCGAACCCTGTGCAAATCCTGATGGGACTTATGATCCTGGCGTTCTCGGTGATAGTTCACGAGGTCGCACACGGCTATGTGGCGTATCGGCTCGGGGATCCAACGGCACACCTGTCGAACAGGCTGAGTCTCAATCCGCTCAACCACATTGACCCGGTCGGTTCGATAATTCTGCCGCTCCTTCTGGTGCTGTCACAGAGCCCGGTATTCCTTGCCTGGGCCAAACCGGTGCCGGTTGACCCCAGGTACTTCCGCAATCCGAGGCGGGATGATCTGCTTGTCAGCATTGCCGGTGTGGTGTCGAATATGATCCTGGCGGTCATGGCTGCCGCACTCTTCCGCTTGCTGGAGCCTGGCCAGAACGATGCGCTGTCGTCGTTCCTCTGGCTGTTCTGCGCCATCAACGTGGGATTGGCTGTGTTCAACATGGTGCCGGTTCCGCCGCTTGACGGATCGCACGTCCTGGCAGCGATACTGCCGGCGTCAGCTGCCAGGGCGTATTCACAGTTCTCCGGTTTCGGGTTTATAATCATCATCGCGCTGATGGGGCTGGGGGTGATGAGCCACGTGGTTGGTCCGATCATCTCATGGACTGTATGGTGCCTTATGTTGGCCGGGACGGGTGGATAGCGGTTCATGTGCGTGGAATGATGGCAAGTTGTGCGGCGGGGCGGTGGGAGTATCCAGGACGGGCCGGACGTGGATGTGCCTGAATGGATGATTTCAACGGATGACTGATCAATGCGAGTAGACCTTGCGGAATCTGCCGGGTTTTGTTTTGGAGTCAAGCGGGCGCTGCATATGGCAGAGGAGACTGCCGCCCGCGGCGGCAGGCTGTACATGCTGGGTGAACTTGTCCACAACGAGCACGTTCTTCGGGAGATAGAAGCGTGGGGTATCAAGAGAATACGCCGTCTCGTCAAGGGCAGGGGAAAGCGGGCCCTGCTGATATCCGCTCACGGGGTGCCGAAGGCGGTGATTGTGAAAGCCCGGAATCTCGGTTACAGCATTGTGGATGCCACCTGCCCGATGGTTAAACACATCCACCGCATTGCGGCCAAAATGGAAAAGCAGGGGCGCAGTGTGCTGGTGATAGGCGACCGCGATCATGATGAGGTCAGGGGAATCGTGGGTCAGTTGAAGAACGGTGCCATAGTGATCGACGGCAAGTCGGGGAAGTTGCCGGGCACCTTGAAGCGGATCGCCAGGGCGGCCGTGGTTGTTCAGTCCACCCAGGACGCTTCCACCGTGCAGAAGACAATTGCCGGCATCCGCTCGATTGTCAGCGACCTGGAATTCCACAATACAATTTGCAGGCCAACCGGCCGGAAACAGCAGGAGATCATGTCCCTCGCGAAGGGAAACGATGTAGTGGTAGTTATCGGCTCTGAGACGAGCGCGAACACCAAGCGTTTGAGGGAGATATCATCAAGCGTGAATCGACGGACACACATGGTCGGTTCCGTGAAGGACATCGATCCGCGTTGGTTCAGGGGATGTCGCAGTGTCGGTGTGAGTGCGGGCGCTTCCACGCCGGAGTCGGCTATCCGCGAGGTTGTCGGGCATATTGCCGGGTTGAATGGCTGAGGGGCGGGCAGGCGTACTGTCTGGAATGCCGGGTTGGCGGAGGGTTTAGGTGTGAATGCATCGGAATTCGAACCGACCGTCGTGACGGGGCATGCGGCACCCTCCGGAGTGGGGGCGAACATGGTCGAGACCCTGATCCAGACGAGTACAGCCTACCGGATGAAGCGTCTCGTTGCCTCAGGTGGCATGGGGGCGGTGTACGAGGCCGAGCAGTTCGGCGCCGACGGTTTTGTCAAGAGCGTCGCCGTGAAGTTGCTTCTTCCAGAGCTGTCGGACGACCAGGAGTTTGTTTCCATGTTCATGGGTGAGGCCAAGCTTGCCGGCTGCCTTGTCCATCAGAACATAGTCCAGATCTACCAGCTCGGGAAGTCCGACAAGCGCTACTTCATTGCCATGGAGTACATCGACGGCATCGATCTGGAGCAGTTTATGGAGTGCCATGCAATCCAGGGAAAGAAGGTTCCGGTGGAGATAGCCGTTTTCATTGCAAGCCGCATCTGCAGAGGGCTCGAATATGCGCACAACAGGCGCGACGAAAACGGTGAGCGACTCGAGGTTGTGCACAGGGATATCTCTCCCAGGAACATAATGATTACAAGCGAGGGCGAGGTGAAGATCGCCGATTTTGGCGTGGCGAAGGCGAGACGGAAAGTTGCGGAATCAATGCAGGACAGCGTGATGGTCGGCAAGATTCCCTATATGTCGCCTGAACAGGCGTCCTACAAGCCCACCGATCCCCGCAGCGACATCTTCTCGCTGGGAGTCGTGTTCTACGAGCTTCTTACCGGGGTGAGAGTCTTTGAACGCGCAAGCGAGTCGGCTGCGATCAAAGAGATAACCACCGGGCCAGTACCGGACCCCCGTACTCAGAGGGCGGAGATTCCTGAATCGGTTGCCGCCATCGTCATGCGTTGCCTCGAGCGCAAACCTGAAGCCCGCCACCAGACAGCAGGCGACCTGGGCTACGTGCTGGAGAGCCACATGTACTCAAAGGGATATGGTCCAACCATCGTGACACTCGCCAAGTACATGGCGAGCCTGTACCCCGACCGGAGGTTCTATGTGGCCCCCAGTCGCGGCGACAACCTCAGCAGTTCCATCCTTAAGTAAAGCAATTCTAGCCGGATGGCACGTTTGATGCTTCAGGGTAATCAGCGTGTCTGCCGGGGTTGGCGGGCGCTCATGGTGTTTTGAGCGGCTGTGGCCACTTATGCTTGTGGCGGTCGCGGTATTGTGCGGGCGGGAGACACTGCACGTGAGTCATGACAATCATGGTAGAAACAAGACTGAGAAGATTGTTCTCGTCGTTGACGATGAAGGGGGAGTAAGGCGCGTAGTTTCCAGGCTCTGCAAGCTGGTGGGGGTTGAGGAGGTCTTGACGGCCGTCAGCGTCAGGGAAGCCATCGCAGTCCTCGGTGCAAATCACGTTGACCTCATCATAAGCGACTACAATATGCCGGATGCAACTGGGCTTGAAATTGTTCGGGCCGTGCGTTTGGAGAAGAAGCACATCCCGGTGATAGTATTCACGGGAAGTGCCGACAAGGCCCAGCAGAGACGAGTCGCAGAGGCCGGAGCAGACGTGGTGTTGTGCAAGATATCAGACCTGTCGGACCTCGAGGATGCGGTCAGGAAGATGCTGGATCTCGGCATTGGCGACCGGCTTGAGTGATCCCGGGTGGCTGATCATCCGCGGCAGGACATGCGAACCTGCAACGCGTGCTCGATGCACTTCGATTAGTTGGTGCTTACTCTTTCCACCGCTTGAAGGTTGCAGTGAGGCCGCACATATCCTGCCGCGCGACGTGATCACGGCTTCTGAGGCACGACACTAGTCAAGCCAGTCTTTCTCTTTGAGTTTCCTGGGCAGGTAGGTCTTTGTGAGGAACTGAAAGTCCTTGTTCGCAAGCGCGTCGAGTTCGTACTTCAGGCCGCTGGCCAGCATTCGCTTCACCTCGGCCTGCCACTCCTTCTTCTGGAACCACGGATAGTTGAGCAGCTCCTTTGCGCGGCTGATATCCTTGTCGTTAAGCTTGATGCCGACGTTTCGAGGCAGGGCGTAGCCTTCCGGGTCGGCGCTTGAGAGCCCTATGAACTTGGCCTCCGGGATCGCCATTCGCTGGCTCTCAAATGCCAGATTGATTGAGCCTTGTTTGACCACCGAGTAGATGTAGTAGCCCCATGGGTCGTTGTCGACCAGCACGTATACCGGCAGCCGCTTTTCCTCGTTGAGCCTCCTGGCGAGACGTCGCACGCCGCGCGGTGGTTGGCCGTTGCCGGTCAGCAGGATACAGTTGTACTTCTTCCAGAATTTATCCTCGGCCAGCCGGTTCCATTGCGTGCCTTTCTCGACCAGAAGCACAAAATCGGCTGTGCACTTCCGGATGCGCAGGTACTCCTCCTCCACAATGGATGGCACCGAGTAACCGCCCTTCCCGAGGCGTGAGCAGTCAACCTTGTCCCCGTCATCCTCCAAAACCAGAGGGCCGATTACAGTACCGCTGTTTTCAGCGCGCACATGGAGTTCCTCGCGCAGCGCCGCGAGACTGACCTCCAGGTCCTCGATAAGGGGGTCGCTTTCATCCTGCGCGTCGAAAGTGTTCTCGTGAGAGTCGCCGATCGTATGTTTCGCCCGATAGTATACTTCCCTGAGCGATGTGGTGAGGTCTGAGCGCTGGAGCTCGCTCAGCGCATCGGCCACCAGGATTGTCTGCATGAATTTCTTGGCCATGCCCACATTGAAGAACGTGCGCATCTGGATATTCTTGCCCATCTCGATCATGCCCTTGCGCTGGTTGAAACTCACGTTGGAGAGCGCGCGTACGGGGATGCGTATCGCCGGGTCCTTGCGTTTATCGGCCGCTGCGATGACGATATCGGCCAGGCTGACCAGCTTCTTCTCCACCTTGGCGTTGGAACTTGAACGTTTGCCCATGGTCTGTCTATCCCTTCTTCCGCTTGGACTGAGTCTTGCGCATGGCCGGCTTACCCCTGGCCTTGGGCACAGGCTTCTTCTCCTGCGTGGCGGCTTGCCGCGAATCGTCCGCCTGCGTGTCGGATGATCCCTCCATGATGACTGGTGGCGCGGCGGCGGGCTCCGGAGCCGAAACAGGAACACAGCCCTCAACGCCGTCGGCAGTGACTATGATCGAGTCAGGCAGACCTTCAGGGCCGCCTTTCATTCCCAGCAATTCGTCGGTCTTCGAGCCGCCCGTGATCTTCTTCGCGATGTCGTTGAGCCGTGTCTTGAGTTTCTCGGCTGCCAGTCGTCCGCCCTTCAGTCGTTTGCAGGCCTCGGCGACTTCCTCTATATAGAGCTCGAAAATGTTACGCCGCCGGTATTCGCTCTTTGCCCGCTCGCGCCGGCTGACGAACAGTCCCAGTCGCCGCCCGCATTCGCGCAGGGCGAGGGTGATTTCCTTGCGGATCTCGTCGTAGTCGGCAATAGCCTCCTTCGACTCGCTCGTAAATGGTACCCAGACAGAAGCCATATGGACAAAAATAGCCATTGGTCCGGCAGGCGGTGCGCCGCGCGACTGGGCAACGCCGTAATTCCGCCACGTTATGTCCAGCACAGCCTTGTAGATGGTGCAGGCCGACTGCTGATGCAGCAGAGGAACCCGGTTTGCAAACCTTATTACTCTTGCCAGTTCAACCTGGTCGTCCTCACGGTCCTCGCCTTCAGCGAGTGGCTTCTTCTGGACGACGGGAGTCTCCGCACTCTCAGCCACAGGTGGCTTGCCGAAAGCAAGGCCCGCTTCTATGACGAACGGGTTTCCACGATAGACGGCGGGTGGGCGAGTCACGGCGGTGTAGAACTCGCCCTTGATCTGGCGGTAGAGGCCGGCGAGAATCGCCTGTTCGCCCATCGGGGAGAGGCAGTTGGTCGGCGGGGCCATGATCTTTGTGCCCTGGATGGCCTTGAACAACCGTTCAGCATCGACTCCGATTACGTCGCGGGGGCGCATTCTGGGCTCAAGCTTGGCGGCCTCGCATATGGCCGCCGCGACGCGCGGCGATACCCGGCTGAAATCACTGCACAGGCACGAGCTCAGCCAGTGGCTCTTGCTGTCGTGGAGCATCTTCAGAAGCATGCCAAGTTCTATGCCGTAGGGGTGCGGTTTGATCTCGCGCGGAGGGTCGGGGAGCCTTTGGATTGTCCGCTCGTACACGCGTGGCTCGCCTTCCGGCGGAATGTATGTGAGCTTGGCGTGTGGATTGGCGATCGACGTGAGTTCCATGTATTCATCAACCGAGGCGCGCCCCCTCTGGTACCGTCCCTCAAGCTCAATGGTGACCTGTGTGCCGCTGTGCTGTTCCCACTGCAGCTCTTTCTTCTCCAGAATTCGCGGTTCGTTCTTCTTGGTGTCAATCTGGACCTCGAAATAGTGGGCGGGTGAACGATCGCCCGCCCGCGATATGATTGTCACCGGTTTTCCCGTTGTCAGCTGTCCGTACATGCCCGCGGCGGAGATTCCGATTCCCTGCTGCCCGCGGCTCATGCGCAGGCGGTGGAATTTCGAGCCGTACAGGAGCTTTGCGAAAATGCGGGGAATCTGCTGGCGGACGATTCCCGGGCCGTGGTCGATCACGGTAAGCCTGAAGCGGGTTGCCTGGGATGCCGGGGGTGGGGTTGGACCTTCACCCAGTGCCTCAACTTTCACCACGATTTCAGGAAGAATTCCAGCCTCCTCGCAGGCGTCCAGCGAGTTGTCCACAGCTTCCTTGACGGAGGTCAACAGCGCCTTGCGGGGGCTGTCAAACCCGAGAAGATGCCGGTTCTTGAGGAAGAACTCGGATACCGAGATATCCCTTTGTTGCTGGGCCATTGTCTCGGCGTTCACAGTCTTGCCGGTCTTGTCCTGTGGCACTCAGCGCCTCCTTTTCGGGGCAGGTGCCAGCTCGCGGCATCGTTTGGCAGCCGCTTTTACAGCCTTGTCCATAATGGTCTCCGTGCCATGTGCTTCCATCACAGCCAGGCCTGCTGCGGTAGTGCCATTGGGCGTGGTAACACTGGCCACCAGATCACGCGGATCAATGCCCTGCTCAATGAGAATCCGGGCTGTTCCGAGCATGGTTTGTGCAGCAAGCACCAGGGCCGTCTTGCGGTCCAGGCCCCGTCGTATCGCGCCACCGGCCAGTTTGTCGAGCAGATAGGCGAAGAAAGCCGGCCCGGACCCGCTGAGGGCGGTGACCGAATCGAAGACACTCTCAGGAAGTTCAAGGACCCGCCCGAAGCTGCCCAGAAGCCTGCTTACTGTGCGCCGGTCCGTTGCCCTCGACCTCGAACCCATGGCGAATACGCTCATCCCGGCCGCGACAAGACATGGCATATTGGGCATGACCCTGACAATGCGTCCGCGCCCGAGGTTTGCTTCAATGAACTGGATGGGGACCCCTGCCGCTATGGAGATGATAAGGTGCTTGTCGGACACGGCGGGGCGTATTTCCTCAAGTATGGCCCCCATCTGGTAAGGCTTCACGGCGAGGAAGATCGTGGCCGCTGACGCCATGGCATCACTGTTCCGCCTTGATACCCCGACACCGAGCCGTTTCTTCATCGCTTTGAGTCGTCCGACATCAATGTCGCAAGCCATGATTTCAGATGGTTTTGCAATTCCGGCCGCAATCATGCCGGCAGCCATGGCTTCAGCCATCTTGCCGGAGCCCACGAAACCGATTCTCATGTGAGAATTCCTTCTTGTGATGGTTTGTCAGATTCTACCCGGGAAGGTGTCTGAGGGAGCCAATATACGAGCACCACCCGAAAACAACCAAACAGTAGCAAGAGTCGTCGGGAATCGCAAGGATTTCGACGGCGGGTTCTACAATGTGCAAAAGAACTTTACATGTGAGACGCAGGTTCTATAATCCGCGGTCACGTTCTGAATCTTTCAGTCTGTGTGAGGGGAGCGGTATGGAACGCGTAATGGTTGTGGATAACGAGGCTGGCATTTTGAGTGTCCTGTCGACTCTTCTCCGCGCGGAGGGGTACGAGGTTGTCCCGATGAGAGACAGTGGAAAGGCCCTGTCTCTTGTCCAGTCTGACGAGCGTTTTGACCTCCTGATCTTTGATATCCGCATGGTTCCCATCGACGGGATGCAGCTACTGCGGGCGTCGAGAGAGAAGCGACCCTCTTCCCCGGTTATCATTCTAACCGCATATGCGACGGTCGAAACGGCGATTGAGGCGCTGAGGTTGGGTGCGTTTGACTACATCCGGAAACCTTTTGAGGTCGATGAAATACTGATTACCATCCGCCGGGCACTTGATTACAGCCGGACGCTTGCAGAGAATGAGGATCTCAAGGCCCAGCTTGTTGGTCGTGGTCAGTTCGAGAATATTGTGGCAGAGAGCAAGGCGATGAAGAATATCTGCCAGATGGTCGAGCGAGTCGCGCCAACCGACGCTTCTGTGCTGATTTTCGGGGAGAGCGGCACAGGCAAGGAGCTCGTCGCGAGGGCAATTCACGCCCACAGCAGGCGTAAGGATAAGAGGTTTGTCGCCGTGAACTGCGCCGCGCTGCCCGAGCCTCTGCTGGAGTCGGAGATGTTCGGCCACGTAAAGGGTGCATTCACTGGCGCCATGGTCAACAAAGAAGGCCTTTTTGAGGTCGCGGACGGCGGGACCATATTCCTGGACGAGATTAGCGGCATGACCTTGAATACGCAGAGCAAGCTTCTGCGGGTCCTTCAGGAAAAGGAGCTCAGGCGTGTGGGGGCCAATGATGACATCAAGGTGGATGTCCGTGTTATTGCGGCAACCAATGTCCGCCCTGAGGTCATGATGGCCAACAAGACGTTCAGGGAGGACCTGTTCTACCGGATTAGCGTAATCCCCATTGAAATCAAGCCGTTGAGGGAGAGGCCGGAGGACATTCTGCCCATAGTGTTTCATGTTCTCAGGCGGGAATTGCCGCCTGGCACGGAGATACCCACTATCGATGCGGAGGTGTCGGACATCCTGACACGGTGCCCCTGGCCGGGTAACGTGCGGGAGCTGGAGAATGCGATCAAGTACGCCCTGGCTTTTGCCAAGGAAGGCAGGATAACCAGGGAGACTCTCCCGCTCAAAATCCTAAGCGAGGCAAGCACAGTCCCGGCGCGTATAGGAATGGCGCCGGACGGCAGCTTCCAGATCAAGACACTGCGCGCTTTTCTCAGGGAGAGGGAAAGGGACTACGTGGCGCAGGCACTGGCTCACTTTGAGGGAGACAAGTCAAAAACCGCCGCAGCCCTTCAGATCAGCCTCGCGTCTCTATACCGCAAGATTCCTGAGACGGACTAGTCAGGTGTCCGGGGATCTATTCCAGCGTCAATAGCGCCACCAGTTCGGCGGCTCTTTCCACCGGCAGCATGATATGCTTGGACAGCGAGCCGAGCATTCCAGCGCTTGCCAGCGCCAACAATGCTGCCGAACAGCATAGTGCGACGATGAACAGCTCCCTCAGAAGATCCTTTATCATCGCGTCGCGGCCCGAGTCGCGCGCCGTCGGGTTCCTTCTTCGTGCGGATTCCAGGAGCAGCGCGATATCAGGTGGCAATTCGCTATTCACGGTTCCGGACTCATAGGCTTGGATCGCTTCGATCGTACC
Source organism: bacterium (assembly GCA_037135275.1). Classification (GTDB taxonomy): domain Bacteria; phylum Verrucomicrobiota; class Kiritimatiellia; order SPBP01; family SPBP01; genus JBAXKQ01. The sequence continues at coordinate 1,054 of JBAXKQ010000048.1, read as the reverse complement.
TGCAAGGGTGGATTGTCTGGAAATGTGCCCGAAACTCCTGTGGACCGCCTGCATCACCTCTACTGAGGCGTTGGCCGGGCAGGCAGTCATTGCGGCGGCTGTTCCGTCAAGCATACTCATGTCGTTGTGACCATTGCCGATGCAAAGAATGTTCTCGCGTGGGGTGTCGAGATGGCGGGACAGGTGGGCCACGGCCAATCCCTTGGTGAACGGAATCGTGGACAACATCACTTCCTTGACATATTCGTAGACGATCAGGTTCTTGTATGGCTGGGAAAGCACCCGTAGTTGGTAGTAGGCCGCATCAGTGGTCTCACTGTCACGGAACTTGAAAGATACGGCATTCGTCCCGATTCGACAGCACCTGGCACGCCGGTACATTGACAGGATCATGCATTTGAACCGCTTGATGATGCGCTTGGTCCTCAGCCTGGTCACCAGGATAGAGAAAGCGATCTGGGTGTTCCAGACCAGGTGTGGCATGTAGCCCCACGGCCTCACGCTGAAGATATAGGCGTGCCGCACCACGATGAAGTCGGGAGATATGCCGAGGTCAAACAAGACGCGAAACACTCGCCGGAAACTGAATATCCCGCGGCCAGTGTTTACCGCCCACTTTGTTCCGTGCGCGACAGCCAGCCTGTCGAGCACGGTGCGAAACGCCTCGGCATGAGCGTGCACATCTTCACGCGGCCCCATCATTGTTCCATCAAGATCCACAACAATGAGGCGTATGTCAGCCATGGCAACAACCTGTTGGCTCTGCAACTGGTTCTTCCGCAGGTGCTATGCTTGCTTGCGTATTGCGTCCCTGACCAGGGCCATGCCTATGATTTCACGCTGAATCTGGTTGGTGCCTTCATAGATCTGGGTGATCTTTGCATCGCGCATCATCTTCTCGACCGGGTATTCGCGCATGTATCCGTATCCGCCGAATACCTGAACGGCATCGACAGTAACTTTCATCGCCACGTCAGAGGCGAACAGCTTGGCCATGGCAGAGTACTTGTTGGCATCCTTGCCGCCGCCGTCGATATGACGGGCAACCGAGTAG
>JBAXKQ010000047.1:0-18265 GCA_037135275.1 bacterium | reverse complement strand
GGTGCTGAGGCGTATCAGGGATGAGGCCCACAGGTTCGCGCTCGCATACCATCACAATCTACGGCGCAAACGTATCAGCGAGTCGGTGCTGGATGATATTCCGGGAATCGGCCCGGCCAGAAAGCGCGATCTTCTGAGGCGCTTTGGCTCGCTTCAGAGGCTGAAGACAGCGGGAGTCGAGGAGATTGCGGCTTTGCCGGGGTTGGGGGCGGAACTCGCGGCTGCGATTATGCAGAAACTCAAACAGTGATGGTGGATTCACCATTTCTTCCAGAAATCCCCGCAAACAACTACTTATTATCTTGCCAATTTCTCGAAATTAATGCTTACTGACCCGCCCTTTTTTTTAGGGGCGACGCGGGCGCGTGGTCGGATGGGATTTCACCCACGACGTGCCGGCGGTACAGCAAGACAGCCAATCAGGCTGAGGATGTGGAGAGAATGAGCGAGATATCAAAGATCCGTAATATTGGCATCATGGCGCACATCGACGCCGGCAAAACCACTGTCAGCGAACGCATCCTGTTCTACTCAGGCAAGACGCACAAGATCGGCGAGGTGCATGACGGCGCAGCTGTTATGGACTGGATGGAGCAGGAGCAGGAGCGTGGCATAACCATCACATCTGCTGCCACAAACCTGCACTGGAAAGATCATGAAATCAACCTTATCGATACTCCTGGCCATGTTGATTTCACTGCTGAGGTGGAGCGCAGCCTCCGGGTTCTTGACGGGGCCATTGCACTGTTCTGCGCGGTTGGCGGCGTCCAGCCCCAATCCGAGCAAGTCTGGCGCCAGAGCGAGAAGTACGGCGTGCCGAAGATCGCATTCGTCAACAAGATGGACCGGGTGGGCGCGGACTTCTATGGTGTTCTGGAAGAGATCACCAATACGCTTGGTGCCAATGCCGTGCCGATGGTGATTCCCATCGGCCAGGAGAAGGAATTCGAAGGCATTATCGATCTCGTCAACATGAAGTGCGTTCACTTCTCTGACGAGGACGAGGGACGGACATGCGAACTGCGTGATATTCCAGCGGCGTTGGTGCCCGAAGCGAAAAAATGGCGCGCCAATCTGGTTGAGAAATGTGCCGAGCAATGCGATGCGCTTCTGACCAAGTTCCTCGAAGGCGCCGACTTGACCGAGCAGGAGATCCTCGAGGTCATCCGCAAGGCCACGATTGCAAGGCGGGCCATACCTGTCTTCTGCGGCGCTGCATTCAAGAATAAGGGCATACAGACCCTCCTCGACGGCATCGTGCGGTATCTGCCGTCGCCTGTCGACACTCCGCCCATCATTGGAATCAAGGGCGGCACTGATGAGGAACTCAAGCGCATGCCCAGCGATGCCGAGCATTTCTCGGCGATGGCTTTCAAGACGGCTTTTGACAAGCACATGGGCAAGATGACGTACATCCGTATCTACTCAGGCATCATCAAGTCCGGTGCAATGGTGTTCAACAGCACACAGGATACAGACCAGAGAATCGGCCGGATCCTGCGCATGCACGCCAACAGGCAGGAAGTCATCGACCAGGCCGGGTGCGGCGACATTGTGGCGGTCGCAGGCCTTCAAAAGACCAGGACTGGAGACACCATTTGCTGCAGGGAAAACCCGATAGTGCTTGCGGCAATCGAATTCCCTTCGCCGGTCATGTCGGTGAGCGTTGTACCGACGGGCACGTTGGATGAGGAGAAGATGTCGCACGCCCTCCACACGCTTGCGGATGAGGACCCGACATTTATTGTCAGCCACGATCCGGAGACGCGCGAGATCATCATCTCGGGCATGGGCGAACTGCACCTGGAGATCCTGGTTGATCGAATGAAACGTGAGTTCGGTGTCGAGGCCAACGTCGGCAGGCCTGAGGTCGCGTACCGCGAGACAGCCAAGGTTTCAACGGACGGCGAGTACAAGCATGTCAAGCAGAGCGGTGGCAGAGGCCAGTACGCTCATGTCTGTCTCACTCTTGAGCCCATGGGGCCGGGAACAGGCTTTGAGTTTGTCAACGAAGTCAGGGGCGGTCATATCCCGATGAACTTCATCCCGTCAATCGAGAAGGGCGTCATCAAGGCGATGGAGGCTGGGCCTTGCGGCGGCTACCCGGTGGTGGACATGCGCGTGACAGTGACCGACGGATCGTACCACGACGTTGATTCGAATGATTTCGCCTTCCGCGAAGCTGGCAGGGCCTGTTTCCGGGAGTTGTTCCTCAAGTCCAGACCTGAGCTCCTGGAGCCGATCATGTCCGTTGAGGTCACAGTGCCTGAGGAATACCTGGGTCCGGCTTCTGGCTCCGTGTGCCAGCGGCGTGGCCGTATCGAGTCGATGGACGATCAGTCCGGCGTGAAGGTCATTCGCGGTACTGTGCCGCTCAGCGAGATGTTCGGCTATGCCGGCGTGATACGCACATTGACCCAGGGACGCGGCTCGTTCACGATGCATTTCGAGCACTACGAAGCAGTGCCTGACTCCCTCGAGGAGGAGATTGTCGAGAGGCGGAGAAAAGCCGGCAAAGTGAAGTAGGCGCCTGGCGCGTGGAGTTGCACCATGTCGCATCGCCTGGTTATCTTTGACGTGGATGGAACCCTCATCGATTCCAGGCGGGACCTGGCCACTGCCGTGAACCTTGTTCGCGGGTACTATGGACTGGATCCGCTGCCGGTTGAGGTGGTAGCTGGTTTTGTGGGTGACGGCATACGCAACCTGGTAAAGAGGTCGTTGGCGGGCTCGGATGTCGATCTCGCCGCGGCGGTTGACCTGCAGCGCCGGTTCTACAGCGAGCACATGTGCGATGAGACGGTTCTCTACCCCGGTGTTGAAGCGGGGCTGCGAACACTGCGTGCTCATGGCTGCATACTGGCAACGGGTTCAAACAAGGCCGCCGGCTTCTGTGAACGCATCCTCGCGCATTTCGGGATACGCGAACTCTTTGCACACGTCGCAGGGGATGGAAACAGTCCTGAGCTCAAGCCGCATCCGGGCATGTATCTGGAGATATTGAGGAAGACAGGTGTGGAGGCCGGCTGTGCCTGGGCGGTCGGCGACAACCACACGGATATAGAAGCAGCACGGCGCGCCGGTATTCGAAGCGTGTTTGTGACCTACGGTTTCGGCACGGAAGGTGGCGCGAAACCTGACGCCGTCTGTGCATCATTCGACGAAGTTGTTGCCATGTTTCCGGCGTGATCTTCTGGGATGTTGACGATGAAGCAACCTGTGAATCCCGCTGCAAGGACCAGGATCCTGGTGGTGAAATTGAGTTCCCTGGGGGATCTCTTCCATGTCCTCCCGGCAGTCCGCCTGCTCAAATCACAGCTCAATGCCTCAGTAGACTGGGTTACCCAGACCGAATACGCGCCGCTCGTGGAGTGTTTCCCCGATGTCAGGCGGGTCATACCCTTTCCGCGCAGGCGCAAGCAGGGAAGCCGGTTGAAGTTCCTGAGGGAGCTCTGGCGCTTCCGCTATGACTACATCATCGATTTCCAGGGGCTGATGAAGAGCGCTCTGATAACGCGCCTGGCACGTGGGACCCGCCGCATCGGGCCGTCGTTCCACCGCGAATGGTCCAGCCTGTTCTACACCACGGTGACCGGGCCAAAGAACAAGGACCGGCATGCAGTTGACGAGAACATTGATGTCGTTCGTCACCTCGGCCTCGAGCTCGGCGCTCCCGAGTTCCCCCTGGCATTCCCGGACGTGTCCATTGACACGCCGGCACCGCGGGTTGCCATTGTTCCGGTGACCCGGTGGAAAAACAAGTGCTGGCCATGGGAATCCTTTGTGGCTGCCGGCAGGCAGCTACGCAGCAGGACCGGTGCATCCCTTTACATTGTCGGCTCGGCTGAGGACCAGGATGTGTGCAGGCGCATTAGCGAGGAGATCGGCGGCCCGGTAGTCAATCTTGCGGGCCGCACCTCGATCGTGGAAATGGGCAGCCTGCTGGCGAAAATGGACATTGTGTTGTGCAACGATTCAGGCCCCATGCATGTGGCGGCCGCGCTGAATGTGCCGCTTGTTGCAGTGTTCGGGCCCACAGATCCTAGACGCACCGGACCTTACGGCCAGCTTCACCACGTGCTTATGGGGCGGAACTCGTGCCAGCCATGCATGGACGACAACTGCAAGCTTGGTGTCGTTGTGTGCATGCGCGAGGTTACTCCCGCTGCCGTTGTAGATCTCGCGGCACGGATTCTTGAACTCGGCTCCGGGTCCGCGCCTTCGGACCAGGGGTAGGGCCCGACAGGTTCGACAAGCTTGGATTGCTTGACGCGGGCCCGCTACTCCTCCTCCGCCCGGGCATGCACCGACAAGCCGTGCTGAGCATAGAGGCCCTCCGCCTTCGACAGCGTTTCAATCAGGCTGTCCAGCTTCCTGACCATCTTCTTCGGCACCTCCAGGAACGACGGTTTCTTGAGAAATGTGTCGATGCTGATTCCGGAAGTGAAACGAGCTGCACCGCCTGTCGGCAGGATGTGATTGGGGCAGACATAGTCGCCAACAGCAACCGGCGTGTACCGGCCGAGGAATATGCCACCGGCATTCCGGACCTTCCGGAGTAGGTCTCGCGGATTCAGCGTCATGATTTCAAGGTGCTCCGGAGCGAACTCGTTGGCAAACTCCACGGCAGCGTCCAACGATTCGGCAACCAGGATTGCCCCGTACCCGGCCAACGCGCGCTGTGCTATCGACGAAGTTCCTGCGCCCTTGAACTCGGCAATGATCCTGCTCCGCACAGCCTTTGCCACCTTGACGGACGTGGTGACCAGGACCGCCGAGGCATTCGGGTCGTGCTCGGATTGCGACAGCATGTCCCTTGCCGCGTATTCCACGGGTGTATGCTCATCGGCTATGATCAGGACCTCGCTCGGGCCGGCAAAGAAATCGATTCCGCAGGCGCCGGCAGAGGCCACGAGTGACTTCGCCGTGGCGACGAAGACGTTGCCAGGTCCCACAATCTTGGCGACCCGCGGCACGGATTCGGTTCCGTATGCCATGGCCGCGACCGCCTGCGCGCCGCCGGCGCGCACGATCCGGTCGGCGCCGGACATGTCGGCTGCCACAATGATCCTGGGGTCGATGTCGCCGTTGCGGCTGGGCGGGCTGCAGACGACGGTCAGTGGAACCTTGGCAACCTTTGCCGGGGTTAGGGCCATGATGGCAGAAGTGAGCAGGACGGCATTGCCGCCGGGAACATAGACGCCGACGCTGTCCAGTGGTGTCCTGATCTGTCCGACCTTGAGCGATCCGGCTGCGCCCCACTTCTTGCTGCCGACAGTCGTTTCCCATCCCTTCAGGCCACGCTTCATCTGGGCTAGTTCACCCTTGTGGTATCCGCTGACACACTCGATCGTCGAACGTATGGCGCCCAGCAGCGTCGGGTTCTGCCGGTATACAGTCTGGTACGCCGCCACTATTTCCCGGGGCGAAACGACCAGTGCCTGCTGAGTGAGTCGAACCCTGTCGAACTTCGAGGTGTATTTCAGCAGGGCGGCATCGCCGTTCCGGGCGACATCGGCCACGACCCGTTCGACCAGCGGTTGTATGTCGCGCTGTGAGGTTGTGGAACGGCGGAGAATGGTCCGCCTGCGACTGGCGCTCAATTTCGAGAGTGTTTCAACAGGAAGGAAGTCGTTTTTCATGAGGGCTACGATGCCGCAACTCAGATGGAAATGCAACGCAGAAGAGGGCAGCGCAACGGGGGCGTTGTGCCAAACACCGGCAACCTGTACGAGTGGGCACCGCCGCGAAGCAATGGAAAGAGCTGTATGGCAGCCAGGAGAGGCACGTCTCCCCATTCGCCAATTGCGGTTTGAAATGGTTGGTGATGGTGTGGTATGGGGATTGGGTAGGGAACTGGCACGGAAACGGAGCGGCTTGACACTGCGAGAGATTGGCGATGCGCTGGACGGTGTCGAGTACAAGAACGTCAGCAATGCCGTGCGCCGATTCGCAGACTGTCTCGCGCATCACAGCGACAGGCGCAAGATTGCCCGCTCTCTTCTCAGCCAATTGGCGAATGAGGAGACGTGATGCCCCATATGGTTGCTTCAGCGGCCTCGCTCGGCAGTGGAAGTACCTGAGAGAATCCCGTGTTGACGCAGACGCTCTGCATCGGTGCGGGCGACGTGCAGCGGCCTGCCGCTGGGGTCGATTGCGGCGCAGTACATTGCGGTGGCGACGGTTCCGGGAGTCGGGATGAAGCACTGCACCTGCTGCGGTCGCCATCCTCGCTGCTTCAGCCAGGCGGTGAGCTCGCGCATGTCGGCGTCGGTGCAGCCTGGAAACGCGCTCATGAGGTAGGGGATCACGTACTGCTCCTTGCCGCATCTTCGGGACAGCTGTTCGAATTCCCCTAGGAACTGCTCAAATACGGCAAACGGAGGTTTGCGCATCAGCGCCAGCAGCTTGTCCGACTTATGTTCCGGTGCAACGGTAAGCTGGCCGCCGGTGAACTCGCCGACCAGCGCTTCCATGTAGTTCCTGTCTGTCAGTGCCAGATCATGGCGGATCCCGCCAGCGGTGCGGACATGCTTCACGCCTGGAATCCGGCGGGCCGCACGCATCAGATCGGCCAGACCTTTCTGGTCGGCCTGGAAGCTACGGCAGATATCCGGCCAAAGGCAGCTTGTTCTGTGGCAAACGGCGGGGTTCGCAGCGCATGATGCGCCCCACATATTTACGGTGGCGCCGCCGATATTGGTTATGCTCCCGCGCCAGGCCGGGTGCGAGGTCATGGACTTGATCTCTGAAAGTATCGATTCCCGGCTCCGGGACGAGATGTTCCGGCCCTGATGAAGGGCGAGAGCGCAGAACGAGCACCCGCTTGCGCAGCCGCGGTGTGATGCAACGCTGAACTGGATCATCTCAACCGCCGGCGGTGCCTTGGCGTAGGACGGATGTGCCATGCGCGTGAATGGGAGCGCATACAGTTCGTCGAGTTCTTTTGAAGCCAGTGGTGTGGCAGGCGGAGCAATGACGAGCGTACGCTCCAGATGAGCCTGGGTCAGCCATGGAGTTCCGTTGTGGGCCTGCTGCTCGAGAATGAGAGTGGCAGTCATCAGTTTTCCGGGATCACTGACGATTTCCTCGTGAGACGGGAGCTGGCGGCTTTCGACGCCAGCCGGGACTCCGTCGGCGACGTAGACGGTTCCGGGGATTCCCTCCAGGAGTTTCTTTGCCGCCCGCCTGTCAGCCCCGGCAGAATCGAGCCCGGAAGCCCGCAGGCGCCGCGCTACTTCGAGGATCGAACGCTCAGCCATGCCGTACACGAGCAGGTCGGCTTTGCTGTCGAAGAGGATGGACCTGCGCATGGCATCAGTCCAGAAGTCGTAGTGGGTGGCGCGGCGCATGGAAGCCTCTATGCCTCCGATGACCACCGGCAGTCCCGGGAATGCGTGACGGACAAGCGATGTGTAGACCGTGCAGGCCCGGTTTGGCCGTTTCCCGGCTTCGCCGCCCGGGGTATATGCATCGTCATGCCGCTTCTTCCGGAAGGCCGTGTAGTGGGCGAGCATTGAATCCAGGGCGCCGGCAGTCACTCCGGCGAAAAGTCCCGGGCGGCCGAGACGGGCGATGTCGTCTGAATTGTCCCAGCGCGGCTGAGCCACTATTGCGACCCTGAATCCGGATGCGGCGAGCCAGCGGCCCAGCAGGGCGGCGCCGAAGGATGGGTGATCCACGTATGCGTCGCCGGTGATAAGCAGTATGTCCGGCGCACTCCATCCAAGCTGATCCATTTCTGCGCGTGTCATGGGCAGGAACCGACCCGCGTTGGCCCGCCCTGGCTCATTGGTCCTTGTCATCAGAATAGTCCGTGGTTCCGCATCTTCGTCATGACATATGCCCTAGGTCTGTGTTCTCCAGGAGGCGAATGTTCCGCTGGGGACAGCCAGGGTTCCCGGCCTGCCGGCGAGCAGCATTTCCCCGCTTTCCACCGTACCTTTGTGAGTCCTGGTGCATTGGCGCAGAACATTTTCAAGGGCGACTGGTGAGAATGCGGGCGTGTGACAGCTCAGCAGGATGAAGAGTGGCTCGTGAGAGAGCAGTGCGGCACACTTCTTGAGTGTCGGCAGGAGGTCGGTCTCAATCTTGAACAACTCCCCTGTCTTGCCGCGGCCGAAAGACGGCGGGTCCAGGATGATGGCGTCGTACCTGCTCTGCCGCCGCAACTCGCGGTCGAGGAACTTGGTAACGTCGTCCACGATCCAGCGGATCTGCGCCTTGTCCAGCCCGTTCAAGGTCGCATTATCACGGGCCCTGGCGACCATGCCCTTCGATGCGTCCAGGTGGCACACATGGGCGCCAGCGCTTGCCGCGGCAAGTGTCGATCCGCCTGAATATGCGAAGAGATTCAGTACCGACGGAGGCTTGGCGCGATGTGAACGGTTCCTTCCGATCACCTCCCGTATCCAGCGCCAGCACGGACGTTGCTCAGGGAAAACGCCGACATGGCCGAAGCCGGTGTGGACAAGCTTGAACACAAGGTCATCAACGCTGATGTTCCATGAAGCCGGCAATGGTTCCCGGAATGTCCAGGAATTGCCGCCGTCACGGCCGAACCGTGCCGTGGCAGCAGTCCAGTCGGCGGCCGGAAGTGTTGGATCCCAGACGGCCGCAGCACAGGGCCGTGCCAGGACATAGGAGCCAAAGCGCTCCAGTTTGTGGGCATTGCCGCTGTCGAGCAATTCATATCCGTTGTCCGTGGGGCTTCTCATGCCGGCAAGTATATGCATTTGCGGCCACGGTGCTACAATGAAATGCGATCACCCGGTGCGAGACGCCAGACCGGGGATGTCGGGAGAAATGGCCATGAGAAAAAGAGCATTGACGCGCGCCGGATGATGGATACTATTGACCACTCAACTCGAATAATACCCGCAAAGAGGAGGATCCGAACATGGCCATGATTGAGTTTGGTGGTAAGAAGGAGAATGTCGTCACACGGGGCGAGTTCCCTCTTGCAAAGGCGCGCAAGGTGCTGAAGAAAGAAACCATCGCCATAATCGGTTACGGCGTTCAGGGACCGGCTCAAGCCCTCAACATGAAGGATAACGGATTGAATGTTATCATCGGCCAGTCACCCGATTTCAAGAGGGACTGGGATCGAGCGATTCGGGATGGTTGGGTGCCGGGCAAGACCCTGTTCCCGATTGACGAGGCAGTCAGGCGGGGAACGATCATCCAGATGCTGGTGTCGGATGCCGCCCAGAGGACGATCTGGCCCGTTGTTAAGAAAAACCTGAAGCCCGGCGATGCGCTGTACTTCTCGCACGGTTTCTCGATCGTTTACCGGAAACTCACAGGCGTGGTTCCTCCAAAGGACGTTGACGTGATCCTGGTGGCACCGAAAGGCTCCGGGACTTCAGTCCGTCGCAACTTCCTCGCAGGCGCCGGAATCAATTCGAGCTTCGCAGTTCACCAGGATGCGACGGGCCGGGCGATGGAACGCTGCCTGGCGGTTGGCATCGGCATCGGGTCCGGATATCTCTTCGAGACCACGTTCGAGCACGAAGTATACAGCGACCTCACTGGAGAGCGCGGTGTGCTGATGGGCTGCCTTGCGGGTGTCATGGAAGCTCAGTACGACGTTCTGCGCGCCAACGGCCATAGTCCGAGCGAGGCGTTCAATGAGACGGTCGAGGAACTTACACAGAGCCTTATCCGGCTGGTTGATGAGAACGGGATGGACTGGATGTTCTCGAACTGCTCAGCCACCGCACAACGCGGCGCGCTTGACTGGCGGCCAAGGTTCAAGAAGGCCGTGCTCCCCGTCTTCAAGACGCTCTACACGGCGGTCAAGACCGGGCAGGAAACAAAGCGCGTCCTGTCAGTGTGCGGCGCCAAGGACTACAGCAAGCGCCTTGATCGTGAGCTGAGCGAGCTGGGTAATTCGGAAATGTGGCGCGCCGGCAAGGCCGTACGTGCCCTCCGCCCGAAGATGTCCGGATCCGCAGCAGCGGCAGTTTCTGCCAAGGGAACCGGCGGCCGCGGCGCCAACTGAGTACCGTATAGACGCAACGGCGGCAGTTGCAGGTTGTGGCGCCCGGCGAGTCCGCCGGACGCCACGATCCTGACTGCAGCGGCGGCCGGCCGGGACCGCTGCCGCCACCAAGGTTATTCAATGACCGACTCGACTTCTCAGCAGTCTCCCGAGCCCCTGGGTGCGGTCGTCCTGCTCTCCGGCGGGCTGGACAGCCAGCTTGCCGTATGTCTTCTCAAGGCCCAGGGCATCAGAGTCCACGGGATTACCTTCACCAGTCCGTTTTTCACTGCGGACAAGGCCAGGCGCGCGGCTGCGGCGGTGGGCGTGCCACTGATGGTTGAGGACTTTGCGTCGGACGTGCTCTCGCTCCTCCATAAACCGCCGCACGGGTTCGGCTCAAACATGAATCCCTGCATTGACTGCCACGCGCTGATGCTGCGAAGGGCCGGTGGCCTGATGGAGTCGCTGGGCTGCAGGTTCATCTGCACGGGCGAGGTGCTGAACCAGCGGCCGATGTCGCAGAATCTCCGCTCCCTGAAGATCGTGGAACAATGTTCTGGGTACGCTGGGTTTATTGTGCGTCCCCTCAGCGCAAAGCTTCTGCCCGAAACCGAGCCGGAGCGACTCGGCTGGATCAGACGGGATCAACTCCTCGACATCAACGGAAGGCGACGCGATATACAGTTGAGGCTGGCCGGAAAGTACGGCCTTACGGAGTTTCCGTCGCCGGCCGGTGGCTGTTTACTTACTGATCCGGGGTTTTCTGCTCGCCTGCGTGACCTCAGGGGTCACGATGGACTCGATGATCCCGCGGCGATTGAGCTCCTGAAGCTCGGCCGCCATCTCAGGCTGGGGCAGGGGACCAAGCTCATCGTGGGGAGAAACATGGCCGAAAACGGGAAGATCGAGGCTTTCGCAGGCACGAAGTACCTAGTGCTGCGAACGGAAGTGGTTCCTGGGCCGACCTGCCTGCTCACCTTGACGACCGACGATGCGCTGGTGCGGCAGGCAGCGGTGATATGTGCCAGCTACAGCGACGTTGCCGCCGGAACTCCGGCAAGGGTCCGCGTCACCTCTGCTGGCGGTGACCGATTCCTTGACATTCAGCCGGTACCCAGGGCGGAGATAGACGGCCTGCGGATATAGCAGGATTCCGGCATCTGTCGAACATCGCGCCAGCCTTTCTTCCCCATACGTTTACAGCGGCATGCCGAAACGTATGACTGCTGTTGACTCGAATGTTCTCACAAGGCGTCCCTGCCGGCAGGAGAGGCTTATCCGTGCGGCTATTGGAACAGGGCGCTTGGCCTCAGACGTCGGCCAGGTCTCGTGCCACATTGTCCCGTCAAAGAAAGCGACCTTGAACATCTCGACACCCACGGCAATATTCTCGGTCATTTGCTCACCGGGTGTCCCGTCCGCCGCCAGCACCTGTGCGGTGCGGGCGAGGATCATGGCGGGCCGGTCGCCATCCCGTGCGGGCAGGAGGCTGTAGCGTATGCGTTCGACCTGGAATTGCTCCGTATCATCCTGTGTGAGGAAACTGGTGGCGGTGTGGAAGCTGAGGTCGGAGTTGCTGTCGCCAATATCCGTGCCCTGATCCAGAAGGAAGTACATTGTGCCGCCGAGCGGCATGCGCACCGAGCAGGTCAGGTCGCGGCTGACAGACTCAACGGCGTTGACCGCCTTGTCGAACACCCTTCGGTCGGCTTCGACTGATTCGAAGGTCGTTGAAGTCGCGCGAAAAACAGCGAACATAACCATGGTGACAAGGGTTGCTATGGCCGCCGCGACCATGAACTCCACAAGGGTAAAGGCGTCGCTCCGGCGTGGCATGCGCCGCTTCATTTCAGAACGGAGATCTTGTAGGCGACTATGGCAATCAGCAGCGCTGACAGAAGCACGATTGCCCCGATCGACAGCCATGTCACGGCAGCGGCATTTCGTCTCGCGACCCTGAACGGGGGTTTCCGCGGCGGGCCGCCTGACTCGACATGTGCCGCGGGTTGTGCCCGGGTCACCTGGCCATCCAAGTCGGGCCCGACGATATCGTCACCTTCGAGCAGCAGTTCGACATTGCCGACGTGCACGATATCACCGGCGGAAAGGCGGCGGGCCTTGACAGGTTCCTCGTTGACTTTGGTGCCGTTGGTTGAATCCAGGTCCCTGACCGTGTAGTTGCCGCCGGCCTTGATGATGGCGCAGTGGAACGCAGATACGGACACATCGGCGATTACGAGCATGTTGGCCCCGTTCCGGCCGATTGTCGTCTCGTCCCTGGTCAGTTCGAAGGAAACTCCCTTCGCCTCGCCGGTCACACCACGTAGAAAGGCCATGCATAACCTCCACTGCTTCCGATGGTCATCATCATGTCATGTCCGCCCGCCTTTGTCAATGTGCCCGGCCTCACGGTCCCAGGTGAGTCTTCCGCCGCAGAAGGTGCGGGCGGCGGCACCTGTCAACACCCGGCCAGTGAAAGGCGAGTTGGTCGACTTCGAAAAGAAGCTGCCTGTTTGCACTTCCCACTCAGACGCAAGGTCGAGTAGTACGACGTCGGCCGGGCGCCCGGCTTCCATGCTTGGGGTCCTGATGCCGAGGATGCCTGCGGGACCGGTGGTCCAAAGCCTCACCCAGTCGGAGAGAGAGAGCAATCCCCCGCGGACGAGAGTGGTGTACGTCACGCCTATTGCGGTTTCCAGCCCCGTCATCCCGAAGGGCGCCTTCTCGAATGCAGCGCGCTTGGAGGCGGCTGTGTGTGGCGCGTGATCGGTGGCGAGGGCCTGCACGATGCCGTTTTGAATGCCAGCCACCAGTGCTTTGCGGTCCGCGTCTGAACGCAGCGGCGGGCTGACCTTGGTGGACGTGTTGTCCGGGCGCACGTCGTTGTCACAAAGGGTTAGATGGTGCGGAGTTACCTCGCATGAGACCGGCAGGCTGCGCGCCAGGGCATCGCGTATGATATCGACAGACCCGGCTGCGGAGATATGCTGGATGTGAACACGACAGCCGGTGCTTGCGGCCAGCGCGACGTCTCGCTCCACAATCGTTGTCTCGGCGGACGACGGAATTCCGGCGAGTCCCAGGGCTATTGAGGCCGGGCCCTGGTGCATTACGCCGCTGCCTGATAACGCCGGGTCAAGTGCGTGATCCATCACCGGCCGGCCGAGGCGGCCGGCTATCTGCATTGCCGATCGCATTACGTCGTCATTGGCTACCACTGCACCGTCGTCGGTGAACGCCGCGGCACCGGCAGCGGCCATGCCGGCGAGGTCGGCGACCGTGACGCCCTTGCGGCCGACGGATATGCAGCCTGAGGGCAGCACCCGTACCAGCCCTGCTTCCGCCGCCCGCCTCACAACAAACTCCACCAGTTCAGGGGTGTCTATGGGCGGCGTGGTGTTGGGCATGGACACGATGGTCGTGAAGCCGCCCCTTGCCGCCGCTTTTGAGCCCGACTCGATTGTTTCTGCGGCCTCTCCGCCAGGCTCACGAAGGTGGACATGGAGATCGATGAAGCCCGGGGTCAGGACAAGGCCCTCCCCATTGATGACCACAGCGCCTGCGGGTGGAGAGCGCGGAGTGGCGGCAATGATACCGTTGGTGAAGAAGAAGTCGGCAATCTCATCACGTTTCGTGGCTGGATCGACTATTCGCGCGCCCCTAATGTACCACGATTGTCCGGAGGAGGTAGTGTTGTCTGACATGCCGCTCATAATGCTTGGATTCGGACTGAAGGTCAAGAATGAGGGATGCCCACGCCCGCCACGGGATTTGGGGTGCCGATTCAATTGACATCGCATGGTTTCAGTGGCACATTGGCGAATATTTGCGGTGCCGTTCCGGCGGATGCATGATGACCCTGGCGGGCCATGGCCGGCACGTTCTTCTGCATGAAAGGTTGCATTTCATGGATGCTTTTACACTCACCTCGATGATTGCCAACGGTTGGCCTGTGCTCAGTGTCCTGATGGTCATGTCGATACTGTCCTGTACGGTCATCGTTGACCGCATCATAGCGCTGCGACGCACCATGATGGGGAATTGCGCGGCGTTTGTGGGAAATGTAGTGGATGTGCTTGCGCGGCAGGGCCCCGAACGGGCGGTCGAGTTTTGCAGGCGCGATTCGAGACCGGTCTCAAGGGTTCTCGCTCGCATCATCGAGCGGCGCGGCGCTGATCGCGAGACCCTCGAGAAGGTTGCACGGCATTCGCTCCAGTCGGAGATTAACGAGATGGAGGCGTATGTGCCGATCCTCGGTACGATCGCGAGCACGGCACCGTTCGTAGGCCTCTTCGGCACCGTTATCGGTATCATCAAGGCGTTTCATAGTATCGCCTCCGACGTGGCGGGCGGACCGCAGGTGGTTGCCATTGGAATTGCAGAGGCGCTTATTACCACGGCCTTTGGACTGTTTGTCGCGATACCGGCGACGATGGCTTACAACTACTTTGTCCGATATATCCAGAAAATCGCCCAGGATGTTGACCTGGCGTCCTTCACGGTGGTGGAAAGAGTATCGGAAGAGGCCTCGCAGAAACCATGAAAACCGAATCTCTCGACAGCGGGAAGTACCGCATCCTGTCCGAGATCAACATGATCCCGTTCATAGATGTCGCGCTTGTCCTGCTCATCATCTTCATGATCATGACCCCGGTGCTCATGAAGTCACAGCTCAAGCTGGTTGTTCCCGATTCAAAGGCCGCCGACCAGCAGGATCCCAAGGACCGGACCATCGATATCCAGGTAAGGTCGGATGGTGCGGTTTTCATGGACGGCAAGATGCTGAATGACGAAGACATCGGCGACGCCATCAAGGCGCGGGTGACCGACCCAGCCACTCAGGGGATTGTCATTGAGGCCGACAAGGACGTCCAGTTCCAGCGGGTCGTGGACGTCATGGGGGCCGCCAAGAAGCTTGGACTGGTGAAGATGGCGGTTTGCGTTACCGAGGAGCGGGAACGCGGTGCCGGCAGGCTGAAATAAGACAGATCCCTAACGCTGTGGCAAATGGGACGCGACCATGGCTGAAGTGGCGTTGGTGGGAGTGTAAACAGAGTCTTCCCCCTGGGGCGTGATGGCCGTGTCGTTGATCTGAAGTTCCGCGACCACGCCGGGGAATTCATAGTCATCACGTGACGGTGTGCGGGAATACGTCTCCCGGGCTGCGGCTGCGGAGATTCCCCAAGGCAGAGATCGAGACCCGTATCCATGATGCTGTACGGACACTGGGACAGAATGACGTCATCGATCGGCGGTCCTGGATGCTTTCAGGATGCCAGAGGCAGCGGGCGACCCTCGTCCGCGCGATTGTCCGGTAGCAGGCTGTGTTCCCTTTCGCTGAACCGCTCTCCAATCTTGACGCCACACTTAGCTTGCAGACGGGGTCGGAATCATGTGCTCACTACCGTGTCGCAGGAACCACCTTCGTCAGCAGCGTGGAATGCGTACGGGCGGTTCACGGCGGGCGAGGGTCGCGAGCAGAGTGTAATGGTCGGAAAAGTGCACTATATTGATTAGCGCGATGAGTTGCGGATTCAGCTGTCCTAAGTGATGGAACTGAGGAAAGGGTTGGTGCCATGAGGATATTTGTTCCAGGCAGGGTTTGCCTCTTCGGTGAACATTCAGACTGGGCAGGCGGATACCGTCGGACCAACGCGGAGCTTGAGAAGGGCCATACGCTGATCGCCGGCACCAACCAGGGTGTCTACGCCGATGTGAAACCGCATCCCAACAGGCTTGTATTCCGCTCGACAGGCAACGACGGCCTGAGGAAGGTGTACGAAGTCCCAATGGATATTGCCGAACTCTCGGCTGAGGCGGCAAAGGGCACTTTCTTCAGCTATGTCGCCGGCGTAGCGTGCCAGGTGTTGACTCACTATCGCGTGCGCGGGCTGGAAATCGACAACTACCTTACCGACCTGCCCATGAAGAAGGGATTGTCTTCCAGCGCGGCAGTTTGCGTGCTTGTGGCACGTGCATTCAATCGCGTGTATGACCTCAAGATGACAATCCGCGGGGAGATGGAATTCGCATACATGGGCGAGATAACGACCCCGTCCCGATGCGGCCGGATGGACCAGGGCTGCGCCTACGGCAGCCGCCCTATCATGATGACGTTCGATGGCGAGAGGATCGATGTTCGGGAACTGAACGTGGCAAAAGACCTCTTCTTTGTGATCGTGGACCTCAAAGCAAAGAAGGACACCAAGGAAATACTGAACCGCCTCAATCACTGCTACCCCTTTGCAGAGAACCCTGTCCAGAAAGGCGTCCAGAAGTACCTTGGCACGATCAATGCCGGTATTGTCAACGATGCAGCCACCGCACTCGGTGCCGGGGACGCGGCGAAGGTCGGGGAATTGATGAAGGCGGCCCAGCTGGAATTTGACAAGCACCTCATCCCGGCATGCGCCTCGGAACTTACGGCACCGGTCCTGCACAAGGTTCTGGGCTATGATGCAATCCAGCCATACATTCTAGGCGGGAAGGGTGTGGGATCGCAGGGCGACGGGTCAGCGCAGTTCATCGTCAGGTCCGAAGCCGACCAGGAGAAGGTGGTGAAGATCATCGAGCGCGATCTGGGTATGTCCTGCCTTAAGCTGACGTTGCGGTCGGTGCGAAGGGTGCGCAAAGCGGTTATCCCGGCGGCTGGATTTGGAACCCGGATGTTCCCGGCCAGCAAGGCTATGAAGAAGGAGCTGTTTCCCATTATCGACAAGGATGGCCGCGCGAAGCCGGCAATCATGATCATTATCGAGGAGGCTGTCAGGGCGGGTATCGAGGAGATATGCCTGATCGTGCAGAGTCGTGAGCGTCCCCTTTTCGAGGAGTTCTTCAATTCTCCGCCGCCGATAGAACATTTCAACAAACTGTCGAAGGAGAACAGGGAATACTGCACGTATCTTCAGGAGCTCGGGCGCAGGATATCGTTCGTTACGCAGGATATCCAGGATGGATTCGGGCATGCCGTGTATTCAGCCCGCGAGTGGGTTGGGGATGAGCCGTTCTTGCTCCTCCTTGGCGATCACCTGTATTCGTCTGAGACCACAGCATCGTGTGCATCGCAGATTCTTGATGCCTACGGCACGGCCGGGCACAGCATTGTTGGTCTGAAGGCTACGCCGGGTGTGGAGGTCCGTAATTTCGGTTGTGTTACCGGCACATGGGAGCACGAAGGGTCCGTGCTGGCGATCACTGAGTTCGCAGAAAAACCTGATCTCGAATACGCCAGGAAGTATCTCCCCGTCGAGGGAATGGAGGAAGACACATTCCTGACGGTATTTGGAATGTATGTCCTGCAGCCGGAAATCTTCACCTATCTCGAAGAGAACATCAGGAACAATGTCCGCGAGAACGGAGAATTCCAGCTCACGTCATGCCTTGACAAACTCCGTCAAGCGGAGGGATTCTCAGGATACGTAGTCAAGGGAAAGCGCTTTGATATTGGACTGCCCGACAGCTACCGCAGGGCGGTCATGGACTACAACGGTTGATGTTATTGCCATGCAACTCAAGTACACGGATTCTACCGGGCGTGAAGCGGTGCTGCAGCTGGGGGCTGATCCGGTCATCATAGGCCGTGTGCCCGAATGTGACGTGCAGTTGGCCGACGACCGTGTGTCCCGTCACCATTGCGAAATCAGGGCGTGGGATGATGTCTTCGTAGTCCGTGATCTCGGATCCCACAACGGCACATTGATCAATGGCCAACGGACAGAAATCGCCGTACTCAAAGATGGCGACAAGATCGGCATCGGAAACACAACGGTCTGCGTTCTTGGCGATTCTGCGGACCACTATCGCGGCATGCTCAGGGAGATTGTGAAGCGAATATAACCCGGCCCTGGTCGCGGGTTGTTTTGTTTGCTTCCCATGGCGTCGGCGGCCATACAGCAGCCGGCAGAAGTGGGGGGGGATGAAGCTGGCTGGTCCGGGTGTCTCACCTGGGTGTGAGCTCATCGAGCATTTGCCTGAACTTCCTGCCATATTCGTCGACCCCGCCGAGCGCTTCAGCCTTGCTGAGGCTTGTGGTCGACGCCTGTTGGTCGCCCGCAAGGGCGCTGCAGAGCGCCAGGCCAAGCCAGGTTTCAGGATCGCCGTCATACAGGCGCAGTGAGCCGTCAAGAAGACTCTGGGCGGCGTCCATGCGTCCCTCCCTGAGCCGGATGAAAGCAAGGTTCGTCCTTGGCTTTGCATAGCCCGGGGCTGATTCGATGGATCTTGAGTAGAAGTCAGCCGCCAGAAGAGGCGACCCGCTGTGCTCCGCGCAGGCGCCGAGTG
>JBAXKQ010000046.1:0-18842 GCA_037135275.1 bacterium | reverse complement strand
CAACGTTGCGCCTCAACCTCGGCGCGCTTCGCGCCGTAGTGTTGCGGGCGCTTGTTGGCTGCTTCATTCAAGTTCTCTCAGCATTTACGCACCCCGGCGCCAGACGCCTCTCCGTTTGCGCCATATTACATTGCTGGGGAGCGCCCTCGCAGTGTGGTGGCACTGGTATTAGACCGCCGCGTCGGCGGCAGGGTCACAAGTCTCTGTCCATTGAACCTATCGTAATCGTCTTCCCGTCTGGCGTCACCATCTGTCCTTTTAAGTGCTGTGGCCCTACCACCTCACGAACACCATTGACCTTCCGACCGCATGACTCAAGATACGTCTTTATCTCTTCTGCAAACTGGACAGCTTCTTGATCACCAAGTTGAGCATCAACTAGTATCACTTGGTTCGTGTCATGGGTAAGCAACCGTTCGAGTTGCGCTTTAAACTGCGGATCAAGCTTGCGAGGCTGACGACCAACGATGATCTTTCCGGCGGTAATGCCGCCTGACTGGTTGTGACTAGTGACTGAAATATTCTCTCCAACGGTGTTGGCGGTCGCCTCCCCTGTGCCCGTGACGGCAGATTGATTCGAGGTAGGAATGTGCTTGAACAACCCGAACAGTCCGGCAATGACGGCGGCGAGAATCACTCCGGCGAACGCTATCCACGCAGGCTTGTTGACTTTCGGTCGTGCCATCTCAACCCTCCTTGCCAACGCCCACCTTCACTCTCAAAATGACCCGCGTCAGCGCGGGTCATTTTGTAGGTGTGCAAGGTGTTGTTCGCATTGTCATTGCTTTCTATGATCAGACATTCGGGTCCAGTGCTTCCCCGGATTGGATCCGGGCCACAGTTTGTTCCATAAGAGGGTTTCGTCTGGATACCCTCTGAATCACTTCACAAAGGTCACCGCTTTCGGGGTCGTAGAGATCAACCTTCCCGCCCTGAAATCGCCAGCACTCCCAAGAGTATGGCCAGGATTCTGTCAACATCAGTTTTGCCGCTCGACTTTCGAGTTCACCCATAGATGGCATCAGGGCGACAAATGTATTTGCCACGATTGCCCATGGGATTCCCAGAAGGCCGATCGGATTGCGGAGCCATCCGATCTTTGCTGTCAGCCATGATGCCCCAATCATCGGGAAGGCGAGGAGAATCCAAATCAGGGAGATGGGAATCAAGAGAAGCCCAAAGGTAATGCTGACCAAGAGTCCAAGAACAAGTGTTGTGATGATTTGTACAGGAACAACCACGAAGGCCGTGATCCCGATCAAGACGCTGAGTATACGGTTTGCAGGCATTGATGCTTCCTCTCTTTCTTATGCGAACAGTTGAATTTAGACGGCTGATTGCGCTAATGCAGAAATCTGCCCGGTGCTGAGCACTGAAGAGCCGCCATGGCCGTTCATGGGTACCATGGCCAGCACCACTTTCGCGTCGAGATTAGCACTTACAGGTTGGGAGGGAAGGAGAAAGTGGAACTTCCTGCTCGTCTGGCGGATGCGCGGGCAGAGCTCCGCCGTATCACTGCAAACGGGGCGGCGGCGCAGGTTTGCCGGTCAATCACCGCCAATGGCATGGCGGAGGAAAAGAAGTTGTTAGGTTGCTGAGTTGCTGGGTTGCTGAGTTGGGGAGGCATAGGAGTCGGCATCGACGTTCCCGGTGCGAGGACGGTGACATGACAGCAGAGCAGAGCAGAACGACCCCGACTGTGTCGGGCCGTAGCCGCTCTGGGCGAAGGCCGATACCGACCCCGACCCCGATGGGAATGAGGCGGGGCGCGGGGGCGTGAAGCTGCGTTGGCACTACGATGGTCGCAACTGTGATTGCCTCGTTCCTTCCCGGCGTGATAGTGTCGCCGCTCATTGAGCTCAATTGTGCGGGGAGGGGTGGGGGATGAGTGTACATTTGCTGGAGCAGCATCTCAGCCTGGCGGAGAGATTGGTTGCAAAGGCGCATTCCAATGGCGGGCTCGCCAAGCTTGATGTGGAACGGTTCTGGGCCGATGACGCTAAAGCCGGCAGCAATCCATGGGCCGATGACTGCCCCCAGGTTCCGCTCGGTATCCGCATGTCGAATGAATGCGTCTTTGACGAACTGGGTGTTCCTGCGGATTGGCACCGGCTCGCACACGACGAGGCGTATCGCGTCGATCTTGAACACCGGTACAACGACAAGGCGGAGCTGATTGTCGGCAGGCGGCTGCTGGGAGAAGTGCGAAGCGATCCCCGGCATGCCTGGCCGGGGGTGAAGGAACTCTACGATATCTTTGAAGCCAGGAATGTCTGGCACGACTGGTCCTACTGGTTGCAGCAGTCGGCGCATGGAGAGGATGAACTGAAAGCACTGCTCGACCGGGTCGAGAAGCGGCTGGAGAACCTCAGGGAATTCCTGCTGCCGCCCGGCTGGGCCGAAGCGAAGGCCCGGATCACGGCGTTGGGCGGACAGGTTCCGCTCTATCGCGGCCAGCGGGGACCGGTGACGTTTGCAACCTCCGTCTACGGGCCGGAGCCGCTGATATTCCTCATCATCGACAATCCCGGGCTGGCCGGGCGTTTCCGGGACCTCATCCTTCGGGCCATACTGGAGCGGGCGAGGATCCTTGATGAAGAGGCCGGTCACACACCGGCCACGGCACCACACGGCTGGTGGTGGGCCGACGATAACTGTGCCTTGTTGAATGCCGAAATGTACGAGTTCTTCGGGTGGCCGATCCTGAAGGGAGTATTTGACCGCTACAGCCCGGCCGCCACTGATCTGCGTTTCCAGCACTCCGACTCCGACATGGGGCATTTGCTCCCGCTGTTGGGCAGGCTCGGACTGACAGCCTGCAATCTCGGGCCCAACCTGACGGTGACGGGGATCCGCGAGCATCTGCCGCGCGCGGTGATCCAGGGCCAGCTCGCGCCGTTCACATTCAGCAGGAATGAGGAGGTGAACATGGTTGCCGAGTTCCTGCGTGATGTGGAGATGGCGCGGGAGAAGCGCGGCCTGGTGTTCACTACGGCCGGCAGCATCAATGCCGGTTCAAAGCTCACCGGCATGCGGCTTCTGATGGCGGCGATACAGGAGCACGGGCGCTACGCGTAGCCGCAGGTGCATCTGCCGCTGACGGCGAGGCTCCGGCCTATCCGTGCCGGAGCCTCCGCAGGCGCTGGCCTCCTACGTGTCGTACACGGGCATTGAAAGGTAGCGTTCACCCGAGTCAGGCAGGATGACCACGATCGTCTTGCCGTCGAACTCGCCGCTGCGTGCCAGCTTTGCCGCCGCAGCCACTGCCGCCCCGCCAGAAATGCCGATCAGGACCCCTTCCTCCCTGGTCGTACGCCTGGCATAGTCAACTGCCTCATCGTTGCTGATCTTCTCAATCTTGTCGACCATGGCGAGGTCAAGGACGTCCGGAACGAACCCGGCGCCGATGCCCTGAATGACGTGGCGGCCGGGCTTGATTTCCTGGCCGGCCCGCTTCTGCGACAGGACGGGGCTGTCAAGGGGCTCAACCGCGACGCAGGTGACCTTTGCGCCTTTCGTCAGCTTCAGGAATCTCGAGATTCCCGTGATCGTGCCGCCGGTTCCGACGCCGGCAACCAGGACATCGACCTTCCCGTCCGTGTCGTTCCAGATCTCCGGACCGGTTGTCGTTTCGTGTATGGCCGGGTTGGCCGGGTTCTTGAACTGCTGCGGCATGAAGAAGCGGTCCGGGTCCGCGGCTGCGAGTTCCTCGGCCTTCTGTACCGCGCCGATCATGCCCCTGGCGCCTTCGGTCAGTATCAGGTTGGCCCCGAACGCCTTGAGGATCTTGCGACGCTCTATGCTCATGGTTTCGGGCATGACCAGCGTGACCTTGTAGCCCCGGCTGGCGCCGACGAATGCGAGTGCTATCCCGGTGTTGCCGCTCGTTGGCTCGATGATTTCCACGCCGGGCTTCATGATGCCGCGCTTCTCGGCGTCCCAAATCATTGATGCGCCGATCCTGCACTTGACGGAATACGCCGGATTCCTGCCCTCCACCTTGCCGAGCACGAGGGTGTTTCCACCGGATGCCACCTTCTTCAGTTGCACCAGCGGCGTATTGCCGATCGAGAGTGAATTGTCTGCGAAGTACCTCATGGTTGTCTCCTTTTGCGTTATCTTGTCTTGCGAACCAGAATCTGCGAAGCGAGTTCCTTGTCGACTGCGAACTGAGTCCGTCCTGTTTCAAAGACGATGGTTGGCGTCTTCCGCAGCAGGCTGATATCCGTCCGCGGCAGGATGCCCATTGCCATGAGCTTCTGCAGCGATGCGGTATCGTGCGTCTGCAGGTAGGCCACCTCCGCGTTCGAACCGACCTCCAGTTCGTGGAGGGGTACGATGAGCTTGTCCACCTGCCGGCGCGATTCGATGCAGCAGCGGCCTTCGGGAATCTCCTTGCCGTGCGGGCACCGTCTCGGGTGGCCGAGCAGCGTACAGACGTTCTCGTCGAGCCCCTGGTGAAGCATGTGCTCGAACAGGCAGCCGGGCTCGTGGACGAGGCTCTTCTTCATGTCCAGCAGGTCCACGAGCAGCCGTTCGGCCAGCCTGTGGCGCCGGACGCAGTCGCGGGCAGCATCCTTGCCTTTCCGGGTCAGGGTGGCTTGTCCGGCGGTTATGTCCACCAGCGAGTGTTTCACGAGCTCTGCCAGGGCGCCCTCTCGGCGCATGAGCGCGGTGTCGCACGAGCGCTTCCGGCCCTCCACGAGTTCCGCCCACAGGCTTTCGAGTATCTCTTCAGCGTTTGCCGTCAGTTTCATTCTTCTTCCCCTTCACAAGTTCAACCAGTTTCCCGATCCACGCGGGCTCGACAGGAAGCTCGAATCCGCAGTTCGGACAGCACACCATTCCGCATCCGCTGCCGAGGGGACAGTCCTTGCAGGCGGCCTTGCCTGCCTTCTGCTCGAACTGGTATCCGCACATTGTGCACTTCATAGTGTTGCCCCCGTTGCCAGCAGAAGCGCGTTGAGGCCGGCGGCGACCGTGAAGGCCATGACCACGGTCAGCGCGGAGATGGCCAGCCCGGTCTTCAGGCCACGTTCCCTGATGTTGACGAGGAACTGTGCTATGCAGGGCAGAAAGAGGGTGAGAGCGACGCAGGCGACGGCGACCTGCACGTTGGTGAGGAGCCCCTCCTTGCTCAGGTCGTACAGGCCGGCGGCGCCGTAGTCCCTGCGGAGGAATCCGAAGATGAAGACCTTTGCGCACTCCGGCGGCAGGCCGGCCATCACGACTGGCGCCCGGAAGGCCTTTTCGAGGAGGCCGAACACGCCCGTCATCTTGCCTGCCCAGAGCAGAAGGCTTGCAAGCAGAAAGAGGGGGACGACCTCCTGCAGGTACCACTTGACCCTCACAAAGGTCTTGGTCATCACGTTCAAAATGCCTGGCACGCGCAGGGGCGGCAGTTCCATGAAGAAAGATGCCGGTGCACCGGGTATGAGCCGTGCTCCCAGGTAGCCAGCGGCAAGGAATACAGCCAGCATGACGGTGCTCCACACCATTATCACCGCGGGTTTGTCCTCCAGCAGGGCCAGTATCACCCCGAGTTGGGCGGAGCATGGCACCGCAAGGGCCAGGAGCATGGTTGCGAGCACACGTTCTTTCTTAGTCGGCAGTGTGCGGGTGACCAGCGTGGCCATGGTTGCGCAGCCGAGTCCCAACACCATTGGAATCACAGCCCGGCCGCTCAATCCTATCCTCTTGAAGATGTTGTCGATGAGCATGGCGAGGCGCGGGAGATAACCGGAGTCCTCTATAACCGCGAAAACAACAAAGAACACGGTGACAATGGGCAGTATGATCGCGAACGCATACCTGAGGCCGAGCGTGATCATTCCGTATTCGCCTGTAAACAGCTCGCGCAATGCGGTCCATGGGATGAGATTATTGAACAGGGTGGTGAAGAACGGGTTTGCGTACTTCTCGAAAAGACTGCCCTCGATGAAATCCACCAGGGTACCGGCCCCGAAGCCTCCGACGAACTTGTACAGGCCGAAATAGAGGACCATGGCCAGTATTGGGAAGCCTGTAAGCGGATTCATCATGGTTCGACTGAGCCGTTCGCGGAATCCGATCCGTGCATTTGATGTCGTGACAACACTGTCGGCGATCGCGCGGGTCATTTCGCGCTGCCGTACCACCACACGGTACGCAACGGGTTCAGCGGGGTTGATATCTGCGAGACCCTCGGCAATCTTCCTCATGGCTGCGCCGGCTGTGGGGGATGCCTTGTTCAGGTCATCAAGCAGTTCCTGGTCCATTGCAGCCATAAGCAAGGCGGCAGTACGGCGAGACAGGTTTGGCAGGAAGCCCGGTGGCAGCGTCGGGGCGGCCGCCTTTATGGCATCCTCCACTGTTGCCGGATAGTCAACTGCGGCAATGTGGCCCGTTGCCGGCGGCGTGTATGATGCGATTCGCTTCTTGAGTTCATCGATGCCGCGGCCCCTGGCGAATGCCGCGCCGACCACCGGTATTCCAAGCTTGGCCTCGAGTTGTGGAATATCGATGGAGATCCCTTCGGCCTCAGCCTCGTCCATTATGTTGAGAACCAGCACAACCGGCAGGCCCGCTTCGATGAGTTGGAGAGTGAGCGGGAGCATTCGCTCAAGGTTCTTGGCGTCAGCCACGTGAACCACCGCGTCGGCCCTTTCGGCGAACAGGATCCGCCTTGCAACCCTTTCCTCCTCGGTAACGGGGAAGATGGAGTACATGCCCGGCGTGTCCACGACCTCGTACTCGGTGTTGCCGATATGGAGCGGGCCACGGAGAACCTCGACCGTTGTTCCCGGATAGTTGGATACGGTCGCATACCGTCCCGTCAACGCGCCGAAAAGCACGCTCTTTCCGACATTGGGATTGCCGGCGATTATCAGCTTCCCGTGTTTCTGTTCGGTGGTGTCGCTCATGTTCCTGTCATTTTCTCTTCCGGCCGCAAACGTGGCAGTTCGGATTGCGCTTGAACGTGACGACCCTGAAAGTCGCCTGCAGCGCGTCGAAAACGAGGAGCCGGTTGGTCAGCAGTGTCCCTATTCCCAGGATCTGCTTGATCGCCTCCATGGCCTGCACGGATCCGATGACCCCTGGGACAGCTCCGAAGGGCCCGCGTGGCCGAGCGGTGCTGCCGGTGGGGCGGGGGACAGGATGGAAGACGCAGCTGTAGCAGCACGTCCTGCCTGGTACCACGGTCATTGTCTGACCGGTGAATTCACTGATGCCCGCGTGTGAGTAGGGTTTGGCCAATGCATGGCACGCCTCTGCCACGAGGAACTTTGACGCCAGGTTGTCCGTCGCGTCTATAATGAAATCGTAGGGTCCGAGGAGTCTCGCTGCATTGCTGACGGTGAACCTTTCCTGATGGCACCTGATCTTCACGCCCGGATTGAGCGACTTGAGGGCAGCCGCCGCCGACTGGACCTTGGGCTTGCCGACGCTGCCGGTGGTGTGCATCACCTGCCTCTGGAGATTGGACACCTCCACCTTGTCATCGTCGACGAGGCCGATCGTTCCCACTCCTGCAGCCGCCAGGTAGAGGCAGGCCGGGGAGCCGAGGCCGCCGGCACCGATCACGAGGACGCTCGAAGCCGCGAGCTTCCTCTGTCCCGACACTCCGATTTCACGAAGTGCGATCTGCCGCGAGTACCGTTCATTCATCCTATCGATTATTTTGTTCATTTTCCTATTGCATCCTTTTTCCAATGCCCGTACTATAGGTGAGTATGTTGGTCATGTCAACAGTGTATTGAGGAAATATTGAAGTATGAGGCTGCCAACAAAACAGCGATACGCCGTGAGGATAGTTGTCAATACGGCACGTAACGGTGTGGTTCGGCCGGCGAGGAAGAAGGAGATAGCCGCGGCTGAGAACATACCAGCCGACTACGTTGAGCAGATTTGCGTGAGGTTGAAGGCTGGTGGCATCCTGAAGAGCCATCGTGGAAGGGATGGCGGTTTTTCGCTGGCCAGGCCGGCGAGCGGCATAACGGTTGCCGATGTATTGAGGGCGATGGATGGTGACAGCGCCTTGGCGCCTTGTATGGAGGGCGACTGCGGGCGGCGGTCGATCTGCGTGACACGGAAGGTCTGGGAGAAGGCGAATGCCGCGCTGGAGGCGGTCTTTGCCGGCACAACGATTGCGGAGCTTGCGGAGGAGGACAGGAAGTTGGCGGCATCTGGGGCAATGAGTTTCGAGATATAACGAGATACTAACGGAAGGGGGAGAGCATGAGCGTCAGGAAAGCAGGTTTCGAGACATTGGCTTTACACGCTGGTCAGTCGGCTGATCCGGCGACCGGTGCACGGGCTGTACCGATCTACCAGACGAGCAGCTATGTGTTCAAGAGCAGCGAACACGCGGCGAATCTGTTTGCGTTGAAGGAGTTCGGGAACATCTACACGAGGCTGATGAACCCAACCAACGACGTCGTGGAGAAGCGTATCGCGGCACTCGAGGGCGGTACAGGCGGATTGCTCACGTCGAGCGGAATGGCCGCCATATTTCTGGCCATCCACAACATTGCAAGCGCCGGTGACCACATTGTGAGTTCGTCCTCACTCTATGGCGGCACCGATACGCTCTTCCGGTATACGTTCCCCAGATTCGGGATCAACGTGACCTTTGTTGACGACTTCACGCCGGCTAATGTGAAGGCGGCAATAAAGCCGAATACGAAGGCCGTCTACGCGGAGATCGTCGGCAATCCGAAGGGGGATGTTCCGGACCTGGCGGAGATTGCCAAGGTTGCACATGACGCCAAGGTTCCTCTCATAATAGACAATACCTTCGCGCCCATTCTCTGCCGTCCGATCGAGCACGGGGCGGATATCGTGGTGCATTCATGCACGAAGTGGATCGGCGGCCACGGGACGTCGATCGGCGGGGTGATCGTCGACAGCGGCAAGTTCGACTGGTCGACGGGCAGGTTCCCGGCCTTCACAACGCCTGACCAGAGCTATCATGGCGTGGTGTTCTGGGATGCGCTGAAGAATGTACCCGGGATGGGCAACGTGGCCTACATAATCAAGGCCAGGGTGGATGGAATGAGGAACATCGGAATGTGCGCGAGTCCGTTCAACGCGTTCCTCTTCCTGCAGGGGCTGGAGACCCTTCCGCTGCGTATCCGCCAGCAGAGCGCCAACTGCCTTGAGCTGGCAAAGTGGCTCTCGCGGCATCCGCAGGTCGAATGGGTCAACTACGCCGGGCTGCCTGAGCACAAGTGGCACGCTGCTGCAGTGAAGTACCTGTCAGGGGGCTTCGGGGCGGTCCTTGGCTTCGGCATCAAGGGCGGGCGGCAGGCTGGCGAGAAGTTCATCAACTCCGTCAAGCTTGCGAGCCACCTTGCGAACGTGGGTGACGCGAAGACGCTTGTGCTGCATCCGGCGTCGACGAGCCATCAGCAAATGTCGGAGGCTGCGCAGCGGGCGGCCGGGGTTACGCCTGAGTTCATACGCGTTGCCGCGGGTCTTGAGGATGTCGAGGACATCAAGGCTGATTTCGACCAGGCGCTTGCGCTGAGTGTCCGCTGACGGGAATCCGTCATGAGCGAAACAATTGCAGTGGCGATGAGCGGCGGAGTCGACAGCTCCGCTGCCGCCGCCATGCTCCTGAAACAGGGATACCGGGTGATCGGGATAACGGCACGCATGTGGCCGGAGGGGTCCCGCTGTTGCTCTGACGACGACATCGAGAGCGCCCGCTGCGTGGCGGAGCGACTCGGCTTTGAGCATCATGTCGTTGATCTCCACGAGGTCTTCGAGAGTCGTGTGATCGCCGATTTTGTTGATGAATACGCCAACGGGCGGACACCATCGCCATGCGCTCTCTGCAACCGCTTCGTGAAGTTCGGCGCGCTGATGGACCAGGCGGCGGCCCTGGGGGCGGAGCAGCTTGCCACCGGCCACTACGCGAGAACATTCAAGGACGGGGCGGGGGTGTGGCACCTGCTCCGGGGTGTCGATGCGAGAAAGGACCAGTCCTACTTCCTCTTCTGCCTGACGCAGGAACAGCTTGGGCGGGCGGTCTTTCCCCTTGGCGGCATGGACAAGAAGGCTGTGGTGGAATTTGCGCGATCCGGGAAACTGGTGACCGCGGATCGACCGGAGAGCCAGGATTTGTGTTTTGCCGATTTCGGGAAGCATCACCACCTCGTTGAGTTGCGCCGGCCCGGGGTTGCTGTTGAGGGTGACATTGTTGACACCGGCGGCCGCAAGCTTGGCCGCCACGGCGGCATCCACCGCTATACTGTAGGCCAGCGTCGCGGGCTTGGTATCGCCGTGGGCCGGCCGGTTTATGTTGTCAGGCTCGATGCGGCAACCAATACGGTTGTTGTCGGGACTGAGGCTGATGCGGAAAGCAGGACTGCCGTGGTCAAGGGCGTAAGCTGGGTGTCTGGCCTGGCGCCGGACAAAACTCTTGGGCTGCAGGCAAAGATCCGGTATAACCACGCGCCTGCAGCATGCTCGCTGGCGCCTGTGGGCGAGGGCCGGGTCCGGATCGAGTTCGGCGAACCGCAGTTTGCCATTGCGCCGGGCCAGGTCGCCGCTTTCTATGCCGGCGACGAGCTTGTCGGCGGCGGGTGGATCGAGTGACGGCAGGACGGGCGGCCATGGCCGCGCACCGGGCGGGGTTGTCCAGGCACAGCACAGGGAAGACGCCTTGTGGTGATTTCGCTCCTTTCAGGAGGACACATGAAGATCATTGTCAATGGGGAGGTCCGCAGCTATAAGGGGAAGGTGACTGTGGCTGCGCTCATAAGGAAAATTGGTGCGCAGCGCGGGCGCGTTGCCGTGGTCGTCAACGGCGAAGTCGTAGGCAGGGATGAGGTTGCTTCACGCAACCTGAAGGACAACGACAGGGTGGAGATCCTGACGTATGCTGCTGGCGGCTGATGCATGTGAAAAAAGGAACTGAGAGCACAATAATGAACCTGAGCAGCGACAAGTATGTCCTGGGCGGAAAGAGGTTTTCCTCGCGCCTGTTTATCGGCACCGGCAAGTTTCCGGACCTCGATACGATGTTGCGGGCGGTGCGGGCATCCGGAGCTGAACTGGTGACCGTTGCCATCCGCCGTTTCAATCCCGGGAACAAGACCGATGACCTTTGCGGTCCGTTGACCAGGATGCCGGGCATAACGATTGTTCCAAACACCTCCGGGGCCAGGACTGCCGCGGAAGCCATCAGGGCTGCGCAGGTGGGCAGGGAACTAACGGGCAGTCCGTTCGTCAAGCTCGAGATTCACCCGAATCCCCACCACCTGATGCCTGACCCGATCGAGACCTTTGAGGCTGCCAGGAAGCTCGTGAAGCTTGGTTTTGCAGTTCTGCCGTATATGGGGGCGGATCCCGTGCTTGCCAAGCGGCTCGAGGACGCCGGTTGTGCCGCGGTGATGCCGCTGGGGTCCGCCATAGGGAGCGGCCGCGGGCTTCAGACGAGTGAAATGGTCGCGATGATAATCCGCGACAGCGGCATTCCGGTAATCGTAGATGCCGGGATACGGTCGCCCTCCGAGGCCGCCGCTGCTATGGAAATGGGTTGCGAGGCGGTTCTGGTCAACAGCGCCATAGCCGCCGCCGGTGACCCTGTGGCGATGGCCGAAGCGTTTGCGCTTGCGGTCAGGGCCGGACGTGGTGCGCGGGTCGCGGGGATCATGACAAGGAATGCAGCGGCCTCCGGGACCAGTCCGCTCACATCGTTCCTGGGTGGCAAGGACAGTCGTGGGAAGAAGGGCTGATGCATCACGGCGCAAAGGCTCCAGTCGGCAGGAAGTCCTCCAATGGCAAGGCGATCCCCGCCGAAGCTGTTGAGAGGGCCGTCTACTGTGACAATCCCGGCGTTGACGAGTTCAGGGCATTACTATCGCCGGTTGACGACAGGCTCCTCGAGCTGATGGCGCAACGGGCTGAAGACATCACGCGGCGCCAGTTTGGACGAACCGTCGGCCTGTACGTGCCGCTATACATCTCCAACTACTGCACTGGCGGCTGCGCTTACTGTGGTTTTGCGCTTGATCGTGATCAACCGCGCAGCAGGCTGACGCGCAAGGAGCTCGCCGCCGAGTGCCGTGCAATCAGGAAGATGGGGTTTGAGGACGTACTGCTCCTTACCGGTGACCGTTGCAGGCGGGATGACTTTGAGTATCTTTTGTCATGTGTGAAGGTTGTCGCCGGCTATTTCCACAACGTCACGATCGAGTCGTTCGCCATGACCCTTGAGGAGTACGCCAGCCTTGAGAAGGCAGGCTGCAGTGGCATAACGATATACCAGGAGACATACGACCCGGTGCTTTACAGGATCCTCCACAAGCGTGGTGAGAAGAGCAACTACGCGTGGCGGCTGGATGCGCCGGACAGGGCGCTGGCTGCCGGTATGCGGACCATCGGGGTGGGGGTCCTGCTCGGGATTTCAGAACCGGTGACAGACCTTGTCTGCCTGTACCAGCACACTGAGAGGCTGAAGAAGAAGCATTGGCGGGCGGGTGTTCTTGTGTCGTTTCCCCGGGTGTGCGCCCAGTTCGGCGGGTACCAGCCGCCATACCCGGTCAGCGACAGGTTCCTTGCGCAAGCCGTCTTCGCCTTCCGGATCTGCCTGCCCGACACTCCACTTGTCCTCTCAACCCGTGAGAAGCCGGAATTCAGGGACCACATGGCGGGGGTCGGAATATCGCGCATGAGCATTGCCAGCAGGACCACGGTGGGTGGCTACGCTGCGGAGCCGGCTCCGGACAAGGCGGGTCAATTCGATATCGGTGACACGCGGGACGTGAAGACATTCTGCCGGGCGCTTGGCAGGAAGGGACTCGAACCGGTCTTCAAGAACTGGGACGCCGCCCTGCAACTGCGCTCGCTGAAGGATCGGTAGGACACGAGGTTGGTTTGTTTGTTTTGCTTTTGTGTGGCCGGCGGTGGAAGGCGCCGCCGGCAGGACCTGGCATAGGACTGGAATGTGTAAAGGATGAACTCAAAGGATACACGATGAAACGCACAGCATCATACATATTGGCGATCCTGATCGGTGCGGGGTGTTCCAGCACAGGCACATGGCAGTACACAAAGTTGGACAGCCTGCCCGTGGAGAAAACGGTCCCCGCTGCGACCAGCTGCACAGAATGCCACCAGCCCGAGTACGAGACGTGGAAGAAGACCGATCATTCAGACGCGGAGTCGATGAAGAAGATTACCGTCACCCAGTTGTTGGAGTGCGGTGCCTGCCATGACAACCTCGCGGCACACCTTGAGACGCCAGACAAGGCCACTCCCACCGATCTTGCAAAGATCGACAAGACCGCCCTGAACCAGGTTTGCGGGAAATGTCATTTCAACAAGGAATTGATGGGTTGGGATGCCATAAACCCCAACAATGAGCACGGGTTCATCACCAGTGTCGGCTTCGAAGGGAAGGAAGAGCAGTTGTCCTGCCTGGACTGTCATGACGGCCACAGCGGGAAACGGAACATGCTTGAGGGCATCCAGGCGCACACCTGTTTCAAGTGCCACAAGAGTGCAATCGTCACGATGGGTGCATTCCAGCCGCTCAACTACGTTGCCGCCGGCGAGGTTTGCACTGCATGTCACGCGCCTCACGGCACATCCAAGGTCGGGCAGGCCGGTCGCATGGCGACAGGCGTGACGCTGGTCTGCGTCGCCTGTCACCTGCCGTAGCTGCCTGGCGTGGAGGAACGCAGGCGCGAGATGCCGACCATTCGCGCTCAGGTGAATTCTATGCGAAGCATTTGGGACAAAGTGCGCCGGTTCCCTGCCGGCTCAAAGGTACGCGCTGCACGTCAGCAATCCACAGAAGACTATCTTCTTGCCACGTTGCGGGAGCCCATTGCAGTTGTTGGGAACGGGAAGCTGCCCGAGATTGGTGGAATCATTGACGGGTACGCGTCTGTCATCCGGATCAACCTTTTCACAACAACCGGTTTTGAGCCATTCTGCGGAGCCAAGACCACTCACTGGTGTGTTCGTTTTCACGTCGAACTACCTCAGGGGGGCGGACATCTCCAGCCATTTACTCCCTACGCAAGAGCCGATTCGCGCCGGTTCGGAGGACGCGATGATATCCTTTTCTGCCAAACATCGATGGTGAGGAGGCTGAAGGCGCGCGCCCCGGCCGTTACCCGCAGATTTCTCGGTTTTACGAGCCGCAAGCACGTGGAAACGACGGGGTTTGCTCTCACTGTGCTACTGATGGATCTGGGATTCCGACCGACGCTGTTCGGGATGGATGGGCTGGCGACGGGACACTATTTCGATCTCAGCCACCAGCATTGGAGCGGGCACGAGAAGCGCGACAAGGAGCTGGAATACCTGGATGCGTGGGGCGTACGGTATCCGCAAATCAAAGGGGATGCCGGCCGCAGTTGACCCGCTGAAGCAGGGAAAGTGACCGTTCTTTGGTTGCTGAACGGACCTTATGATCAGCTCCCGTCGCGGCAAGAAGGCGCGTCGGTTCGGCATGACGCCGGGACGGCGGGCACCGCGGTTCACGATTACCACTCCGATCGGGCCTGGCCGCTGGCCACACCATGAAGCAGATGGCCGCAAAGAGAAGCACCAGCAGTATCCGCACCATGACCCGCACAGGATCGGCGGTCTGGCCGATGGATTCATACCATGGCAGCTTGCCGGCCGGGTCAATGAACAGAATCTGCTGGTAACCCCTGGAGACAAACCACCAGTCAGGTATTGCGGTCAGGAAGTCGAGTTCATCGATGGCCGTGGGGCCCCCGCCGCTTACTCCCAGGATTGCGACATGGGAGAGGATGAACGTCACGATGGTTTGGGACGATATCTATCGCCTTGATCCCGAAGGGGGAAGTCGCCATTATGTGCGCATTTGAGTTTCGACCGGCGATGGCGTAGATAGCGTGTCTGCCGTGGCACCCTGTTGTTCACGGTGCACCAGACGCGGGTGTTCATCAAATGGAGGCATACTGACATGGGCTTGAGCGTAACTGGAAAGATTCTGCGGGAACACCTCGTTGCAGGCGACTTGAAGCCTGGCTCGGAAATAGCGATCAGAATTGATCAGGCCCTGACCCAGGACGCCACCGGGACCATGGCCTACCTGCAGTTTGAGGCGATCGGTCTGGATTCCATCCGCAGCGAAGTGGCGGTGAGCTATGTCGATCACAATACGCTGCAGGTCGGACAGGAGAACGCGGACGATCATGCCTATCTGAAGTCGGCAGCTGCCCGTTATGGCGCCATTTTCTCCCGGCCCGGCAATGGCATCTGCCACCAGTTGCACCTCGAGAGGTTCGGCGCGCCTGGCAAGACGCTTCTCGGCTCCGATTCCCACACGCCGACAGGCGGTGGACTCGGAATGCTGGCCATCGGTGCGGGGGGCATTGATGTCGCGGTTGCGATGGGTACCGGGTTCTTCTACCTGACCGCGCCGAAGGTTGTGAGAATCGTCCTCGGGGGCAGGCTGGGGGCATGGGTTTCAGCAAAGGATGTGGTGCTGAAAGTCATCGAGACATTCTCGACGAAGGGCAATGTGAATTGCGTCTTCGAGTACGCCGGACCGGGACTCAAGAATCTGGACGTTCCGGAGCGGGCAACCATTGCCAACATGGGTGCCGAGTGCGGCGTCACAACGTCAGTTTTCCCCAGCGACGCTGAGACGCGGAAGTTCCTTGATGCGCAAGGAAGGGGCGACCAGTGGCGTGAATTGGTTGCGGACGCCGATGCGGAGTACGACAGGACAATCGAGATCGACCTCTCGCAGGTTGAGCCGATGGCAGCGAAGCCGCATTCCCCCGACAATATCGCGACGATTACGTCGCTCAGCGGCACCAAGGTCGACCAGGTGATGATCGGCTCGTGCACGAATTCATCGTACAGGGACCTCAAGATGGTGGCCCGCATCCTCGAGGGACGGAAGGTGCATCCGGACGTAAGTCTCGGCCTGGCGCCGGGCTCACGGCAGGTTGTCACCATGCTCGCGAAGGAGGGCCTGCTGCCGCTCATCCTCGCGTCAGGCGCCAGGCTCCTCGAGAATGCCTGCGGGTTCTGCATCGGCAACTCGATGTCGCCGGCGACCAATGCGGTGTCGCTCAGGACCTCGAACCGCAACTTTGAGGGACGGTCCGGCACACAGACGGCCAAGGTCTTCCTTGTGAGCCCGGAAATAGCGGCAGTGGCCGCTATCTCAGGGCGGATCATCGATCCGCGGTCGATGGACGAGCTGAAGTATCCCCGTGTGACTATGCCGAAGAGCTTTGAAGTCGATGACTCGATGTTCGACAAACCTCCGGCAGACAGGAAGTCCGTGAAGATTGTGAAGGGCCCGGGAATCCGGCCACTGCCTGTGGCGAAGCCCCTTGCGGAAAACATTGCCGGCGTGGCAGCCATCAAGGTTGGTGACAAGATCACTACCGACCACATCATGCCGGCGGGGCAGCGGTTGAAGTACCGGTCGAACATCGAGGCCTACGCGCAGTTCGTGTTCGAGAACGTCGACAAGGAATTCTCGGCTCGCGCGGCGAAAGCAAGGGATGAGGGGCTCGTCAACTTCATTATTGCCGGTGAGTCATACGGTCAGGGATCGAGCCGCGAGCACGCGGCGATGTGTCCGATGTACCTCGGAGTCAAGGCGGTCGTCGCGAAGTCGATCGAGCGGATCCATTTCGCGAACCTGGTGAATTTCGGGATCGTGCCGTTCGCGTTTGCCAATCCGGCCGACTACGACAAGCTTGCCGCAGGCGACAAGCTCAGCATTGAAGGCATCCGCAAGGCGGTCGAGGGCGAAGGCAAGGCGATGCTGAAGAATGATACCAAGGGTGTGAATATCCCGGTGAAGGTGAAGCTGTCGGACAGGCAGAAGGAGATCATTCTTGCCGGGGGCTTGCTGAACTACGCGAAGTCGAAGGCGGAATTGCTGTAGCTTGGATGGGGTGGGATGGCCCACAACCTGGCTGGCTGCGGACAGGCGCTGTCATGATACAGAAGATTGCATTGATACTGGCCGTTGTCGGCGTGACTATTCTTCTTCTCGGGCTCGGATGCTCGTCGATTGAGCGGAAGATGCTTTTCTTCCCTAGCCACCATCCCTCAGACGGCGGGTTGGCGCCATGGGTGGTTGACGGCCGGGTCATCGGCTATTGCCGGCCGGTGAAGGCGCCGGAGAATGTATGGTTGATGATGCATGGCAACGGCGGCCAGGCAGCCGGCCGCAACTACGCCATTCCCAGCTTCTCGGCGAAGGATGCGGTGTTTGTCCTGGAGTATCCCGGCTACGGCAGCCGCGATGGCGTGCCAGGAGAGGAATCATTCAACCGGGCGGCAAGCGAGGCATACCTTCACCTCCGGGCAACTCACACCAATGTGCCGGTGTGCGTGGCGGGAGAGTCGATCGGGAGCGGGCCGGCTTCCTTCCTGGCCACGATCCTGCCACCGCCGGACAAGATTGTGCTGATTGTCCCCTATGGGAAGCTGTCCGAGGTGGTCAAAGACCGCTTCCCCTGCTTCATCATGGATCTGGTATTGAAGAACAACTGGGACAACCTTGCCGCCCTGGCGAAGTACAAGGGGCCGGTGGAGATCTTCGGTGCGGAGAGTGACGGGATAATAGACGTGCGGCACGCACGTGCGCTGGCAGCCGGCGTACAAGGCTCGAAGTTCGTATTGATCAGGGGCGGCCACAACGAGTGGTCCGACGAGGGAAAAGTCAGGATCAGGAATCCATAACCCGGGGAGAGAAAAGCCATGAGCTATGACAAGATCACGGTGCCAAAAGGCGGCAGGAAGATTGCGATGGGGAAGAAGGGCAAGCTCAATGTCCCTGACAAGCCCGTCATCCCTTTTGTCGAGGGCGACGGGACCGGGCCTGACATCACGCGCGCGGCCATGGCCGTGTGGAATGCCGCGGTCAGGAAGGCGTACCGAGGCAAGAGAGAGATCGCGTGGATGGAGGTGTATGCGGGTGAAAAGGCCAACGCCGTGTACGGGGAGGGCGCCTGGCTGCCGGCGGAGACACTTGCGGCATTTCGCGAGTTCCTGGTGGGCATAAAGGGCCCCCTGACAACGCCCGTCGGCGGTGGAATAAGGTCGCTGAATGTCGCACTCCGGC
This sequence comes from bacterium, assembly GCA_037135275.1. Lineage (GTDB taxonomy): Bacteria > Verrucomicrobiota > Kiritimatiellia > SPBP01 > SPBP01 > JBAXKQ01. Next base: position 775 of record JBAXKQ010000046.1, on the reverse strand, counting down.
AGGAACTTGACCTCTATGTATGCCTGCGGCCGGTACGCTGGTTTGAGGGCGTGGAATCGCCGGTCAAGCGTCCGGACCTGACCGACATGGTGGTCTTCAGGGAGAATTCCGAGGATATCTACGCGGGAATCGAGTGGGCAGCCGGCACTCCTGAGGTAAAGAAGGTGGTGAAGTTCCTGCAGAAGGAGATGGGTGTAAAGAAGATCCGCTTTCCCGAGACATCCGGCATCGGGATCAAGCCCGTGTCGAGCGATGGTTCGAAACGCCTGATTCGCGCGGCCATTAGCTATGCCATCGAGAACAAGCGCAAGACGGTTACGATTGTCCACAAGGGCAACATCATGAAGTTCACCGAAGGCGCATTCAAGAACTGGGGCTATGAGCTTGTCCGCAAGGAGTTCAAGGATGTTGCCGTTGTGGCCGAGGACTGCGGATGGAAGGCGCCGGCCGGCAAGATAATGGTGAACGACGTCATAGCTGACGCATTCCTCCAGCAGATCCTGACGCGGCCGGCGGAATACTCGGTAATCGCCACCACGAACCTGAACGGCGACTACATATCCGATGCACTGGCCGCATGCGTCGGCGGTATTGGCCTCGCCCCGGGCGGGAATATCAACTACGACACCGGCGCGGCCATTTTCGAGGCCACGCACGGCACGGCCCCCAAGTATGCGAACCTGGACAAGGTCAACCCGTCGTCCCTCATCCTGTCCGGCGAGATGATGTTCCGCTACATGGGCTGGGGCGAGGCGGCGGACCTGATCATGAAGGG
>JBAXKQ010000045.1:0-19009 GCA_037135275.1 bacterium | reverse complement strand
AAGAACGATGACTTTGACCTTGCGGTTACCGCCATCTCGATATGCCGGCAGGTCGGCGGCAACCTGCCCGAGATCTTCGACCGGATCGTCACGATGGTGCGCGACAGGAAGCTCATCGAGGGCAAGGTCGATGCGCTGACCGCCCAGGGCAAACTGCAGGCCAGCATAGTTGCGATCCTTCCCTGGGTCTTCGCTTTCTTCTGCACCAAGATCAACCCGGACCTGATGCAGCTCCTGTGGACAACGATCCCCGGCATCCTTGCCATGGCACTGGCGATCATACTGGATGTCGCCGGGTATTTCTGGGTGCGGAAACTTGCAATGGTGAAATACTGATGCCGGCGACATCGTCAATCAGGCGGAGAATCGGCGAGGCCACGCGGCGTGCCGCAGGCACCTCGGCGTATGAATACGTGCGCAAGCTCGACCGCACGATCACGGCCGCAGGCATGGAGCACACCATGACCGGGGTGGACATGCTCGGGGAACAGGTGATCAGCCTTGTCCTGTTCCCGGCATTCTGGCTGTACGTGTTCTCACAGCTCGAGTTCTTCGCCTTCGTGTTCGAGGGGCCCCTTCAGGTCGTATTCTACCTGCTGCTGATAGCCGGCGGCTTCTTCTTCCCCACAATCCGCGTGCGCGATCGCATCAAGAGCAGGCACGAACTTGTGGCTGTAGCCCTGCCCGATGCCGTGGATCTACTCACCATCTCCGTCGAAGCCGGACTGGACTTCATGACCGCCCTGCGGCGCGTTGTCGACAAGCAGCGCCCGGGCCCCCTCAAGGACGAGCTCGACCGCTTCTTCAGGCAGATAGAACTCGGCCGTACCAGGCGCGACGCTCTCAAGGAACTCGCCAATCGCGTCCAGCTGGATGATCTCTCAAACACCTGCTCATCGCTGATACAGGCCGACCGCCTCGGGTCCAGCATTGCGCCGGTGCTCAGGACGCAGTCCGATGTCCTGAGAACCCGGCGCATGCAGAGAGCCGAGAAGAAGGCCATGGAAGCACCCATCAAAATGATGGCCCCGCTGCTGGCCTGCATCTTCCCTGCGGTATTCATTATCATTTTTGCACCACTTTTCATCCAGATGTGGCAAAATCTGACGAGATAGGACTTATGCCTGACTGTATCTTCACACTGGTCTTCATGAATACGCCGCGCGCCGGAGAGGTTCTGCCCCTGGCGAGCGGAGAATCGTCAATAGGACGTTCCCGCTCCAACCAACTGGTCCTGGAGGACCCGCTTGTCTCGCGCAAGCATGTGCGCCTGGTTGTCGGGGGCGACAAGGTCATTGCCGAGGATCTGGACAGCTCCCACGGCACATTCCTAAACGACAAACGCGTGCGCGGAACAGTTTCCCTGAACGACGGCGATATCCTCCAGTTGGGCGACGCCAAGTTGAAGTTCGCGATCGCTCTGCCTCAAAACGAGACATGCACAGCCTTTGTTGACGGGAACGAGCCGGTTGCCGCGCCAAGCAATGCAACTGTTTGTCCCCAGGCCCCTAGCGGCGGCGAGACCCGGTTCATGCCTCCACAGAAGCAGCCTGCCGGGGACGCCCCTGACAGGACGAGGGTGATCGGCGACGGCGAAACGCGCATCATGGACGAAAAGGAACTGCGCGGCCTGAAGGCGGCCTCACCACGAGCCACCGTCCCGGCCTCACGTCGCCGGGTCCTCATCGCGCTTGCGGTTGTGCTGGTACTGGTTGCCGCCGCTGCGGCCTGGCGATTCGCCGCTGTCGAAGGCACCTCAACGGGAGGCAGGGGGGTATCGCATACCGACGAGCAGTACGCCGTCTGCATCTCAGCCCCGGTAGGATGGAAGCTTGTTCAGGGTGAAAAGGATGCAGCTTTCGGATTTGAAACCAGGATCCCCGACGCCAATGCGTTTGCCCTCGTCAACGTCTACGCCGACCACAACCCCGGCCACAGCTTCACCGGACTGCGTACCGGATTCGACAATTACCTCGAGACCCTCGTTGCCAGGCATCCTGGCGTAAAGATCAGCGGCAGCATGACGATGAGCGTAAACAACGTTACCGGTGTCTTCTATGCATTCGGATCACAGGACCGCACAGGCAAGGGACTCTTCATTCTTGCCGGCAATAAGCGCATCGTTGCCGAGTGCTCATGCCCAACGGCATACAAAGACCTGTTTGCGAAACCCTTTACGGACATCCTCAGGACACTGCGCCTCACGGAACCGCAACAGTTCATCGACTTCCCCCAGCCCAGCGAACCGATACGGCGCCTCGCCCTCTCAAACCGCGAGCATATCTCCGCAATGGCCCGGCGCGATCTTGACACCGGGAACGACCTGCTCAAGAAGCGCGACATCCGGCCCGAGAACCTGTACCTTGCCAAACGCACCCTCGAGAACTGTATGACCACGGCCACGGCGCTGAGTGAACGCCCCGCGTTCTACGCCGAGGCTGCGGCGCGCCTGGCAGAAGCTACGCGCGCCTTCAATGATGCGCTCCGCGACCAGAAGTTCAAGGTGATCATGGCCGAGCACAGGCGGGATATCGACCAGGCCTACTGGGAAGCCATCAAGCTTTCACAGATGTTGCCTGAGAAGACGAGCGACGCCTATCAGTTTGCGGTGAAACGCGTTGAATTCTACGGGAAACTTCGAGAGCAATAGCAGAGTCCAGGAGCGCTGACCAAAATGACAGTGGCATTGATAGTGACGACCGGCGGCAGACAGACCGGTAAATCAATCATAAGCAAGCAGACGTTTGTCGTGGGCCGCTCCACCAGATGCGACCTCGTCCTCGACGACAAGAACGTGTCACGCGAACATGCGGTCATCGAGAGAATCTCCGGGCGCTATGAACTCCGCGACCGCGGCAGCAGGAATAGTACGATCCTGAACGGAGTCCAGCTCACCGCGCCTTCTATCCTCAAGGAGGGCGACCGGATACAGATCGGGCCGTTTGAGCTCAGTTTCCTGGAAGATGCCGGCGAACCAGCCCAGGGCGAGTGCGAGTTATCAAGGACCCGCTGCATGGATGACGTCGCAAGGCAGGACAAAGCGGAGAACAATGCCGCCGCAAGGAAGAAGAGCGGCAGCGGTATTGTTTTCAAGCTGACTGCGCTGGACGGCCCACTCAGGGGCGATTCATGGGCTAATTGGACCGGGAACCTCACGTTCGGCCGGGGGCCTGACAACCTGGTAGTCCTGCAGGAAGACGTGGTTTCGCTGGCCCACGCCAGGATCAAGCAGGAGGATGGTCGTTTCGTGCTTGAGGATCTCGGCAGCAGCAACGGCACCTTCCTCAGCGGTACAAGGGTGCGGTCCTCCCGCTTGCGCAATAACCAGCGCATTCGTATCGGCACATCCACCTTCGTCTTCTCCGTGGTTGATCAGGAGAAGAAGAAGTTCATTCTGACGATCACCGCCATATCAATGGTCTTCACGGCCGTGGTGGTCGGCATAGTCGTGCGCATGACGCCCGAGGATCAGGTGGAACCGCTTGTCGCACAGGGCGTAACCCTCGGCAAGAACGGAGAGTTCGTTCGCGCAAAGGAAGCTTTTGAGAACGTGCTGGCCCGGCAACCGGATAATCAAAAGGCGCAGAAGTACCTGCGGGACATCGACGAGTGCATTGAGCGGGAGAAGATCCTCCTCACGGCAGCGACCGCCGCCGAGAGCGAGCAATTCGATAAAGCCATCGAGATCTGCTCAAAGCTGTTGATCAAGCATCCAACCTACAGGAAGGCGAAAGAGCTCGAGCTGATTATCGGAAAAGTTCGCGACGCCCAGACGGCACTCGATGCCAGGAACTGGATTGATGCCGCCGGCCTCCTGTCAAAGGCCGTGGAGTCCTACCCTGACTCCACCCTGCTCGCACGACGGCTGGATCTCGCAAAAGCAGAGCGTACTGCCCAGGACAATCTTGCCAAGGCCAGGGAACTCCTTGGCCAGTCACAGCCGGAGAACGCCGCTGAGCTCCTGGTCGCGATCCCTCAAACAAGCGTTTACACAACCGAAGCAAAGGAACTTCTCCAGGGCATGCGAAGCGCCGACCTGCTTGCATCATCCATCACGGAGGCCCTGGCGCTATATCGCCGCGGGAACATCGCCGGCTCAAGGGCGGCCGCCAGAAAGGGCATGAAACTTTCACCGGGCAACGTCGATCTGCTTGCCGTCGAGAAACGTCTGAACGATATCGAACCGCTGTGGAAGGGCCTGCAGGAATGCAAGGATGTCATCAATTCCGATGACATCGGGGCAATCCGTCGCGCCCTTGATATTTGCGGGCGGATAGCCGTGGGCGAGCCCGATACCGACAACTACTTCAGGCAGCAGGCTGATCAGTTCAAACTCCAGCTCGACCAGGCGCTGGGCGAGACTGAACGCACAGCAATCGTAAAGGCAGATGCCCTCGCCAAGGACGGCAACAAACGTGAGGCCTACAAGTTCTACGCTCAAGCTGCCTCGATAAACCCTGGCAATGTGACACTCCGGAAGACCATGGACACCATCAGCACAGAAGTCTCCGCTGACTGCCAGAGGGTCTTCCGCGAAGGCCTGGTTTACGAGGAAACGGGACAGACAGACCTCGCAATTGCATCGTACGAGAAAGTGCTGCGCATCGCAATCGACGGCGACCGCTACTGCGAACGCGCCCGCGAAAAGCTCCGCCAACTGAAAAAATAGCCGCATTGTCCAGGTGGTTTGTGGTAATGCCATGGAACAGAGCAACGATGCTCACAACAATCGGGCAAATGACCGCATGTCCCTCAACGTGGCGTGATGGGACGTAACGCTATCTCCCAGCCCGGGCGGCCAGATGTCGCCAGAGAAGGCCTGAAGGGGTTTCTATGACACGCAAATACATCCTGGCAATCGATCAGGGAACCACCAGCAGCCGGGCCATCGTGTTTGACGCTGACGCACGGGTTGTGGCCACCGCACAGGAGGAGCTTCCGCAGGTCTATCCGGCAGACGGCTGCGTGGAACACGACCCCGAGGTTCTCTGGTCTACGGTGCTCCGGACGGCCAGACAGGCTGTTGCGAAGGCTGAGGCCGACGGTGGCCGCATCGTCGCCATAGGCATTGCCAACCAGCGCGAAACAACTGTTGTCTGGGACCGCTCGAGCGGCAAACCCATCCACAACGCCATTGTCTGGCAGGATAGACGCACAGCAAACACGTGCAAAGATCTCGCCGATTCCGGCCTCGGCCCGGATATCCGCCAAAGGACGGGTCTGGTACTGGATCCGTACTTTTCAGCCACCAAGATTGCCTGGATCCTTGATCATGTTGATGGCGCGCGCAAACTGGCCGTGACCGGCAAGCTGGCCTTCGGCACCATCGACACATTCCTGATCTCCCGTCTCACGGGCAACCGCGAGCATGTCACGGATGTCACGAACGCCGCCCGAACCAGCCTGTTCAACATCAATGACCTCACTTGGGACGAGACTCTGTTGAAGATCTTCAATATTCCCGCAGCGATGATGCCGAAAGTACTCGGTTGTACTGCCGATTTCGGGCAGACAGCACCCGGGCTCTTCGGTCGCGCGATCCCGATCCTTGGCGTCGCAGGCGACCAGCAGGCCGCCGCAATAGGTCAATGCTGCTTTGATGTCGGGGCCATCAAGAGCACCTACGGCACAGGCTGCTTCGTCCTCGTGAACACCGGAGATCGAGCGTTGACCTCAAGAAATCGCCTGCTTACGACAATCGCCTATCGCATCAATGGCAAGACCACCTACGCTCTGGAGGGTTCTATCTTCTCGGCCGGCGCGGCCGTGCAGTGGTTGCGTGACGGATTGAGGCTCATTTCATGCGCCGCCGAGACTGAGGAGCTGGCACGACAGGCGGCCGGCAATGGCAACGTCTACATGGTTCCGGCCTTGACTGGTCTGGGCGCCCCCTACTGGCGGCCGGACGTGCGCGGCGCCTTCTTTGGTATCAACCGGTCAACTGGCCGCGCGGAACTTGTGCGCGCGGCCCTGGAATCGGCCTGCTACCTGACTCATGACCTGTTGGCCGCCATGGTGGAAGATGGCGTCACGCCATCGTCTTTGCGTGTGGATGGCGGCATGGTTGCCAACAACTGGATGATGCAGTTTCTGGCCGACATCCTTAACCTGCCTGTGAACCGCCCGGAGATCATGGAAACCACAGCTCTTGGGGCGGCTTATCTTGCCGGGATCCAGTCCGGTATGCTTGGCACGCTGGATAATCTGCCCGCCCTATGGCGTCTTGGTGCCAGATTTGAACCACGCATGGTGCAGGCTGACAGGCAACGACTTCTTGACGGTTGGCACGACGCCGTTCAACGTGTCATAGCCGGTCCGAAGGAATTGGCGCCTCTGACGCCCGCTAGTTCCTCAACACACCATCAGGCCGGAGGAGCCTGTCCCTGAACGTATTCCGGACCGCTGCCCTGGCGCGGAACTCATCGAACCGGTAGGGACTCGGAAGGACATGGCCGCCCGCGGAACACACTGGATCCTCCGCCAGCGTTTTCAAGGAGTAGGTGCCGCCCGCCGGGCACCTCACTGAATCCAGCCCGCCCCTGATCCATCGCGAAAGCTCATCACCGGCCACAGCCGATCCATTTGTCAGCCCGCAGGACATGCCTAGCGCCTCCTTAGCCGCGTCAAGAAATCTGAGATTCCCGACGCATTCCGACGCGGGACCCGATACCGGCCCCGTCGCCACGGTAGTTCCGCGGCCCGTATCCTTCTTCCTGTAGAGCGGTACAAAAGTATTGGTGAATGAGTCGCCGGCTATCTTCCACAGGCGGAACCCCTGTGGACGCTTGTCGAAATTCAGGCTCGGTGTCTCACCAGCCACAAACCTTATTCCGCTGTCCTGGCAATCCATGACATTGTGCAGGTGTCCGGCCAGGACCGCCCTCACACCGTGGGAGCGGAAGAGATCCAGGAGCTCAGTGCGGACCGGCTCCGGCAAATTCTGCCAGTTCTCCGGCTCGTCAGGCGTCCGGACGAACGGCGGGACGTGCACGCACGCGTAGACCGCCTCCTTCGCGGACTGCGCAGCCTTCAATTCGGATCTCAGCCACACCATCTGCCTCTCCGTCTCTCCAGCCACCGGCCATTTCAGGAGCGGAGTATTGAGTATTATCAACCGCAATCCTGACCGCCGCACCGAGAAGTAATCGGCACCTATGCGCGAGCGATACGTTTCAAGCAGATTGTTGGTAACCGGTCCACAGACGTCGTGGTACCCCGGGGCGCACAGGACGGGGACGGCAAACGCCTCCCTGATCCTGATGAAGTCCGACAGCGACGCTTCATTAGCAGTGTTCACCATGTCGCCGCATATCACCGCGTAGTCTGGGGAGATCAGGTTGACCTGCTCAACAAGCTGTTCGAGGGCGCACACATTCTCCCGGTAGTCAGTCATGCCAAGCTGCGGGTCGCAGATCTGGACCACCGTCAGAGACCCGGTACCGGCGTCAGAGGCCTGCAGCCGGCTGAACGCCAACAAAACCGCCACGACGTAGAACATGCCAATCCTCACAATCACCTCCGGCCTGGAATCCAGATCATGGTGGCGCAACCGCCCGGGCAGCGTCAACCCCCGGACATTACGGCATGGCCGTGCGTTTTGCCAGCGTGTGATAAGAGAAGGAAGTGTTTCGTTTGATTTTTCGGCAGGCTTGCGGTACAAGGGAAATCGGTCCAGGGTCAGTGAAGAGCTGGTACTGGCATAAGCAATACGAGCGCGGATGACCGCATGCAACATCCACAACAGACACCCGGTCCAGCGACGTTCACCCTGAAGTATCAGGGCGACATCCTTGATGTCAGCCTGGATATCGGCGATGCCCGGCGAGGCAAAGCCTGGCTGAGGACCAATATCGCCCGCGCCCCGGCCCGCCGGGCCGAGGTAATTGCTTTCGCCGAGAACGGGCGTGCAATTCTTGGGCGCGACTGGCATGACATACCGATGCGTCATGTCACCGCGGGCAGGTACACCCTCACCCTCCCGCTTGTCGAGGTTGGCTCATTCCAGGCCAAGGCATTCTTCGTTCCCAACGGCAATTCCGAACCCGTGTGGCCTGACGGTGAGAACGCGCGTATCAAGGTCGAGCCGGCATTGTGCTGCTGCGCGAACACCATATACTGCGCATTCGTCCGCCAGTTCGGGCCGGCCCGTAACCTTGGCGGCCCAGCGGATGAACCCGGCCTCATCTCAGCCCTGGACAAACAGGGTTACACCGTGATCCCTCGCTCCGGAACGTTCCGTGACCTCATTGGCCAGCTGGATTTCATCATGGGCAAGCTCCGCTTCCGAATCATTCAACTCCTGCCCATCCATCCCATCCCGACAACCTACGCCCGTATGGGCAGGTTTGGCAGCCCTTTTGCCGCCCTGGATTTCGAGGAGGTTGACCCTGGCCTCGCCGAGTTCGACCGCCGCACCACACCCCTCGACCAGTTCGTTGAGCTGATCGACGCAGTGCATGAACGGAATGGCCGCGTGTTCATGGATATCCCTTTCAACCACACCGGCTGGGCGTCACATCTGCAGATGCGGCATCCTGAGTGGTTCGCACACAACGGGGACCGCACGTTCCAGTCACCCGGCGCCTGGGGTGTGACCTGGGAGGACCTTTCCCAGCTCGATTACAATCACCACGAGCTATGGGAATACATGGCCAGGATCATCCGGCTGTGGCGGAAACATGGCGTTGACGGCTTTCGTTGCGACGCCGGCTACATGATCCCCTACCCCGCATGGGAATACATTGTCTCCAAGGTCCGCAGCGAATTTCCGGACACGGTCTTCCTGCTGGAGGGGCTTGGAGGCAAGCTTGAGGTTGTGGAAAACCTTCTGGCAGGAGCTGGCATGGATTGGGCCTACTCCGAGCTTTTCCAGAACTACGACCGTAACCAGATCGAAGGCTATCTGCCTGGCGCGATACGAACGTCCCTCACCAAGGGGACCCTCGTGAATTTCGCCGAGACCCACGACAACACGCGCCTTGCTGCGCGTTCACAGCCCTATTCCAGGATGCGCACAGCACTCAGCGCGCTTTTCTCCCTGAACGGCGGGTTCGGCATCACCAACGGTGTGGAATGGTTCGCCGACAGGCGGGTTGATGTGCATGAAGCATCACCACTGAACTGGGGCGCCAGTCAGAATCAGGTTGACCATATCGCCAGGCTGAACACCATTCTTGAAGTACACCCGGCATTCCATGCAGGCGCCAGATTGCGCATGATCCAGAGCGGTTCCGGCAATGTGCTTGTACTCCTGCGCGAGCCCGCCGCCAAAGCCGGCAGCCTCCTGGTCATAGCCAATCTCAACACCGACCGGCCAGACACGGCAGAATGGATGAACCAAGACTGGCAGCCGTCGGGCGGGCCTGTGTTAGATCTTCTGTCCGGCAGGCAGGTCACTCCTGAGGTCAGTCACGGCAAGGTGCGATGCAGCCTGCAACCCGGCGAGGTTCTCTGCCTCGCAACCGATCCTGCGGACCTCACGGCCGTGGAAAGCGTACTCGGCCAGCCTCGATCATTGCAGGACCGCCAACTCGACCAGATGCTGCGGGCAAAGACCCTTGAAGTCTATTCCTTCTTCCACGGGACCCGTGACTTCTCGCATCTGGACCTCCCCGCGGCCGTGCAACGCATTATGCATGATCCGTCACATTTCTGTCTGGCTGCGGCTGCCGGCCGACTGGCGGATGACACTGGTAATGACAGTCGTCAGGCCGAATCTGCCTCAGGCATGCCACCCGTGGCAGTATGGGAGTGGCCGCGTGACGCACGGCGCACGGTCATGGTCCCGCCAGGGCACTTCCTGCTCGTGCGATGCCCTCACCGCTTCACGGCTGAACTCACCGACGGCGATGCAACCCTCCGCCATGAACCGGGTCTTCCACTCGCGAATGGCTCGCATTTTGCGTTGATGCTGCCCCTGCCGGAGCCCGCATCTCCCCGCGAGTACTCTCTTCTCATCACCGTCCACGCGCCTGACAGTTCTACCAGGGCCAATTCCCCCGTCCTGTTTCTGACCCATTGGAAGAAGGCCAGGGTCAGGACGGCTGTCGGGGCCGCCGACCTGCGCCACAACGACAGCTACGGCCTCTGCACAAACGGTCGTGGAGCCATGGCGCAGGTGCGCGGCGCATGGGGCGAAATAAGGTCGCGATACGATGCGCTCCTGGCCGGCAACCTGCACCCGGCCTGTCCGGTGGACCGCCACGTGATGCTCACAAGGTGCCGCGGCTGGCTTGTGAACAAGGGCTATTCACTGCCGATAAACATCGACTGCCTGGAGAAGTTCACAGCCGGCAGGGACGGAGTCCTCGAATGGCTGTTTGCCGTTCCTGCAGGCCAGGGAACACTCGTCAACCTGCAGGTGAGATTCTGGATGCAACAGGGGAGAAACGCAGTAGCCTTGGAAATACTGCGCAAGCACGCCCGTCCGGAGTCGGACGATCTTCCCGACAACGTTCCGGTACGGATTATTCTGCGGCCTGACATAGAAGACCGGTCCAACCATAGCCAGACAAAGGCATACGCCGGACCTGAGACGGCATGGCGACATGCCATTACATCCGACCCCCGCGGCTTCATCTTCGCCCCCGCACAGGACCGGCGCCTGCGAATGTCCTGCGAACAGGGGATGTTTACGAATGAGCCTGAATGGTCATACATGGTTGCCCATCCATTCGACTCTGACCGCGGTTTTGACGGATGCTCCGACCTGTTCAGCCCCGGTTTCTTTTCCCTGGGCATCTCCGGAGGTCACACATTCACTGTGCATGGTGAGATCGTCACGGGGGGCCATGCGCAGGACACCGCGACGGCTCCCCCCCCCAGGAGGACCGTCCACAGCCACGACGACATACCCCTTGACCAAGCCATGCTCGGGGCAATGCGGCATTTTGTGGTCAAGCGTGATGAGTTCGACACCGTCATCGCCGGCTACCCATGGTTCCTTGACTGGGGCCGGGACACACTGATCTGCCTGCGCGGGCTCATAGCCGGCGGCATGGTTGAGGAAGCCACCAGGATCATCCGGCAGTTCGCCAGGTTTGAGTACCGCGGAACGCTTCCGAACATGCTCCGCGGAAATGACGCATCCAATCGCGACACGTCGGACGCGCCGCTCTGGTTCTTCACGGCATGCGCCGACCTCATGCGAACCACCTCCTCCCGCCAAGTGCTGAATTCAGATGCAGGCGGCCGCACTGTCCGGGACGTCATGCGTTCGATCGTAACTTCCTGCATGAACGGAACGCCCAACGGCGTCATCATGGACCCTGACACCAGCCTTGTTTTCAGTCCGGCGCACTTCACCTGGATGGACACCAACTATCCGGCAGGCAGCCCCCGCCAGGGCTACCCGATCGAAATCCAGGCCCTCTGGTGCGCCGCACTTGAGACGCTTGCGGATGCGGACGCTGACCCGAAGATGGGCGAGTTGGCCGAAAAGGTGCGATCCTCGATAAGAGAGCTGTTTGTCAGGCCGGGACAGGGCCATCTTTGCGACTGCCTGCACTGTGCGCCGGGCACAGGCGCCCGCAATGCGGATGCCGACGACGCGCTGCGCCCCAACCAACTACTGGCAATTACCCTTGGCGCTGTGAAAGAACAGGCTCTTCGCGCGTCCATCGTCGCATCATGTGAGGAGCTCATGATACCGGGCGCGATTCGCACACTGGCAGACCGCCCGGTCAGGCATCCACTTGCAGTCCGCAACGGCGGTGCGCTCATTAATGACCCTCACAGGCCTTACTGGGGTCACTATCGTGGCGATGAGGACACGCACCGGAAGCCTGCTTACCACAACGGCACAGCCTGGGCCTGGCTTGCACCATCTTACAGTGAGGCTCTTTTCATCACCTACGGCCCAACTGTCCGGGAGACAGCCCTTGCCATCCTGTCATCCGGCGCACAGGCCGCAGGCAACGGTTGCCTTGGTTTTCTCCCTGAGATCATGGACGGCGACGCCCCTCACGCCCACCGCGGCTGTGGCGCCCAGGCATGGAGCGCAACCGAGCTCTATAGAGTGCTTGCAATTCTCTCAAACGGGTAGTATTTTGAAAAAGTAGCGTTTATCGAACCCGATAACGCGTATCGCGGAGGTGGATCATGGAAGGTACGCTCGCCGGTAAGAAACGGATCAAGTTTGCCATCAAGGCCCAACCGGGCAGCGAGGTCTATGTGACCGGGACATTCAACGGCTGGAACCCCAAGAAGAACAAGCTCGCCCTGAAGGCCGGCCTGTATTCAGGCACAATCCTCCTTCCCAAGGGAAGGCATGAATACAAGTTCGTGGTCGACGGAATATGGTGTGTTGATCCCGAATGCCAGGAGTGGGTTCCGAACGGAATGGGCTCGTTGAACAGTGTCATTGTTGTGGGCTGACAATCCGGTTCTGGCGGGACGATTATTGGTGCGGATAAACCGGGCTTGTTCTAGCCACAGCCCGAATGGCGTGCGTGTGTCGCGGAACAGGGACGCGCGTCAGCTCGATACAGCCAGTGTTCCGTGTGTTATGGTCTTATCATATGAACGTCTCATCAAGAATACAGGTATTCAACGTTGCTGTCGCGGTACCCGCCGAGCTCCAGTTCCTTGAGACTCTGTCTCGCAACATGTGGTGGTGCTGGAACCGTGATGCCGTGGAGCTTTTCCGCCGCATCAGCCCCACTGTCTGGCGTGAGTCCGGTCACAGCCCGCTGGATTTTCTCAGCCGGATTCCACAGAAGAGACTCGAGGCGCTTGTTGAAGATGACGGCTTCATGAGCCACCTCCAGCAGGTCCAGGAGCGGTTTGAAGCCGAAGTTCTAAGTGACCGCGACGGCAAACCGCATATTATCCCCCACAGGTGCATCGCCTACTTCTCGCTCGAATACGGCATCCACGAAAGCATCAGGCTCTACTCGGGCGGACTCGGTGTTCTGGCAGGTGACCACCTGAAGTCGGCTTCCGACATGAACCTTCCGCTGGTCGCAGTCGGCCTGCTGTACCGCCAGGGATATCACCAGCAATACCTGAACAACGATGGCTGGCAGCAGGAGAAGTATGTAGACAACGAGATCAACCGCCTGCCACTTGTTCCGGCCTACAACAAGCACAAACAGCCGATACGGGTTGAACTGCCGATTCCTTCCGGCATACTCCGCGCCTGTGTCTGGCGCATGGATATCGGCCGGGTTCCACTATTCCTGATGGACACCAATGTCCCGGAGAACCCTCCGGAACTCCGCAGAATCACTGCAAACCTCTACGGCGGGGACCAGACGGTCCGGATTCTGCAGGAGCTGCTGCTCGGGATATGCGGGCACAACATCCTGCTGGAAATGGGTTTCGATCCGGCGGTATGCCACATGAACGAGGGACACGCCAGCTTCGTTCCCCTCGCCCGCTTCGCGCATCTCTGCTCGGAGATGAAACTGGACCTGAAGACGGCGCGACAGATTGTTGAGCGCACATGCGTGTTCACCACACACACACCGGTGTCTGCCGGCAACGAGACCTTCCCGGTCGGCCTCCTGCGACCACATCTCGAAAGCCTGCGTCACACCCTGCGGCTGGACCCGGACCAGGTTCTGTCGTGGGGTCAGGCGCCGGGCGGCGGCCAGCCACATGAACTGCAGATGACTGTCCTTGGAATGAGGATGTCGCACTCTGTCAATGCAGTCAGCAAGATCCACGGTCGCGTTGCCAGGAAAATGTGGGCCTACCTCTGGCCTGACAAGCCCGAGAGTGAAGTGCCGATCAGGCACATCACGAACGGCATCCACGTGGCATCATGGCTGTCACCCGACATGACAATGCTCTACGACCGGTACCTCGGTCCCGACTGGCGGGATGCCCCCGCCAGCGAGCATGTCCTGTCGGCGATCGAGCAGATCCCCGACGAGGAGCTCTGGAGGGCTCATGAACTTGCCAGAGCGAGGCTCATGCGCCGCGCTCGTGTGCACACCGAGCAACAGTTCATGGCGCGAAACGCCAGCAATAGCGAGATTTCACAGGCAAAGTCGGTTCTTGAACCTAACACCCTCACAATCGGTTTTGCGCGCAGGTTCGCAAGTTACAAGCGGGCGATACTGATCCTTCGCGACAGGCGCCGCCTTGAAGCGCTTCTCGGCAGCCCCGACAGGGGCATCCAGCTTGTGTTCGCCGGCAAGGCCCATCCGGCCGACGACCTCGGCAAGGATTTCATCAGGCAGATCGTGCAGTTCGCACGGCAGAGCAACGTCCGCAAGCGTGTCGTCTTCCTGGAGGATTACGACATGTACCTCGCGCGAGATCTGGTTCAGGGCGTGGACATCTGGCTGAACACACCAAGGCGTTCCCTGGAGGCCAGCGGAACATCCGGCATGAAGGCCGCGGTGAACGGTGTTCTCAACCTGAGCTCGATGGACGGCTGGTGGTGCGAAGGCTACAACCCCGACTGCGGTTGGGCCATAGGAGACTGCGAGAACTACAGCTCCGACCACGAGTATGAGGACACTGTCGAATCGCTTGCTCTCTACAACATGCTCGAGAACGAGGTTATTCCGGCCTTCTACGACAAGGAACCCGGCGAGGCGCCGGCCCGCTGGCTCAAGATGATGAAGGCATCCATGAAGATGGCGCTCGGCCAGTTCACGAGCCACAGGATGACGTCTGAATACAACGCGATGTTCTACCAGCCGTCCCTGAAGCGGTACGAGAACCTTGTCGCGTCGGAAGGGGCGAAAGCCCGGGAATTCGTTGCCCACAGCGACCGCCTCTCTGCCTTGTGGCCGGAGGTTCGCATCGAAGTGCCGCGCGCCGACAGGGACCTGGCAGGCCTGCACGTTGGCGACAGCATCGGGGTCACGGCGAAGGTGCATCTGGGACGGCTGCAGCCCGGCGACGTAGACGTCGAGGTCTACTCCGGAATCGTCAATGCCGATAACGAGATCACCGAGAGCCGCGTCAGCCTGATGCAGTTGAAGAGCACCGAGACCGACGGCTCCCACACCTACGGACAGACAATGGTGTGCAAGGCGACAGGGCGGCACGGTTTCACGGCACGGGTCACACCACGTGGCAGTGAATGGAAGGACGTCATGCCTGGATTCATAGTCTGGGCAAGCGGCGGCTAACTATGCCAAGACCATCAAAGAAGAAGAAGACGCGCAACCCGCGCATACTGATAGTAACGCCTGAGATCACCTATCTTCCCCAAGGCATGGGGAACATGGGCAATCACCTCACGGCAAAGGCGGGTGGCCTTGCAGACGTGTCTGCGGCCCTCGTTTCGACCCTGTTCGAGCTGGGTTCGGACGTACACGTGGCCCTTCCACACTACCGGCGGATGTTCCACATCGAGGTTGCAAACCTCATTGAGGACGAGCTCCGGGTCTTTAAGAGCACCCTGCCTGACACACGGATACACCTCGCTGAAGACCGGATTTTCTATTACCGTGATGCGGTTTACGGTCACTCCGACTGGGAGAACCCCAAGATAGCCCTCGCCTTCCAGCGCGAGGTCATCAACAACATCATCCCCCTTGTTCAGCCAGACCTTATTCACTGCAACGACTGGATGACCGGCCTTATTCCAGCAGCGGCGCGGCGGCGTGGAATTCCGTGCCTTTTCACGATTCACAACATCCACACTTACGACACAACTCTGGCTAGTATCGAAGATGCGGGGATTGACGCGGCGGAGTTCTGGCGTTACCTCTACTTCAAACGCCAGCCGGGCAACTACGAGGAAAGCCGCGACAGCAACCCTGTCGACCCGCTGGCGAGCGGAGTCTTCGCGTCACACTTCATTAACACGGTCAGCCCGACGTTTCTGCAGGAGATCGTGCGCGGCCAGCACGACTTCATACCCCCACATGTGAGAGCGGAGATATGCAGCAAGCATCAGGCCGGCTGTGCCGTTGGCATTGTCAATGCACCTGACCAGACCATCAACCCTCAGACTGACTCATGCCTGAAGCAGACGTTCACGCCTGATTCCCACGTAAAGGGCAAACTTGCCAACAAGCGCGCCCTTCAGGCCTTGCTCGGACTGGAACAGCAGGACAATGCCCCCCTCTTCTTCTGGCCGTCGCGTCTGGATCCGGTCCAGAAAGGTTGCCAGCTCCTGACGCACATTCTCTTTGAAACAGTATCCCGCTACTGGAATGACGGCTTGCAGATAGTTGTAGTCGCAAACGGTGCATACCAGCGCCACTTCCATGACATCGTACGATTCCACAACATCAACAAACGCGTGGCTGTCAGGAACTTCGATGAAACACTCTCACATCTGGCCTACGCGGCATCAGACTTCCTGTTCATGCCCTCGCTGTTCGAGCCGTGCGGTCTGCCTCAGATGATCAGCTCAATATACGGTTCACTCCCGGTTGCACATGATACCGGCGGGCTGCATGACACTGTTCTACCGCTAAATGCGGCCGCCAACACCGGCAACGGCTTCCTGTTCAAGGTCTATGACCACAACGGCCTGCGCTGGGCTATCGACGAGGCGATGAAGTTCCATCACCTGCCACGTGAGGACAAGGCCAGGCAAATCTCAAGGATAATGACAGAAAGCGCCAAGGCATTCAGCCTGCCAGCGCAGGCCCGTCAGTATGTTTCAATCTACGAGAGCATGCTCAAGCGCCCACTTATCAATGCCTTCTAGGACACAACCAGCCTCTCATCCCGCTGCCGGACGGGTCGCGTCGCTTCGGGATGACCCGTGGCTGGATCCATACCGCCACATAATGCTGCGCAGGCAGCACCACGCCTCCGAGCTCGAACGTCGGCTGACCGGCGGCAAGATATCGCTGGAGGACTTCGCAAGCGGGCATGAGTACTTCGGCTTGCACTTCCGTGACGGCAAGTGGCACTTCAACGAATGGGCGCCAAATGCCGAGGGCATCTGCCTGGTCGGGGATTTCTCGGACTGGAAGGAGTCCGACAAGTTCAGGCTCACCAGGGGCGACGACCACGGCAAGTGGCATGCCACGTTTCCGGCCGACACCTTCAAACACGGTGACCTCTACCGCCTGCGGATCAGGTGGCCGGGCGGCGCCGGTGACCGTATACCATCCTGCGCCAGGCGCGTCGTACAGGATGCATCAACAAAGATCTTCAATGCACAGGTCTGGATGCCGACAAAGCCCTACCGGTGGGCCAATCCAGGGTTTCAGCACCCCCATGCCACCCCGCTGGTCTACGAGGCCCACATCGGGATGGCCCAGCAGGAGGAGCGGGTCGGAACATACACCGAGTTCAGGGACGGTATCCTGCCGCGCGTAGCGGATGCCGGATACAATACACTCCTGCTCATGGCGCTGATGGAGCACCCCTACTACGGCTCCTTCGGCTACCATGTTTCCAGCTTCTTCGCCGCAACATCGCGGTTCGGCACACCCGAGGAGCTGAAATCGCTCATAGATGCAGCCCACGGCAAGGGTATCTCGGTCATAATGGATTTTGTACACTCACACGCAGTGAGCAACGAGGTCGAGGGCCTGTCACGCTTCGACGGCACACCCTACCAGTACTTCCATGACCTGCCCCGCGGGCACCATCCCGCATGGGATTCCCGCTGCTTTGACTACGCGAAGCCTGAGGTGCTTCATTTCCTCCTGTCCAACTGCCGGTACTGGCTGGATGAGTTCAAGATGGACGGCTTCCGCTTCGACGGTGTCACGAGCATGCTCTACCTGCACCACGGATTGGGGCCGGGGTTCAACAACTACGGGGATTACTTCAATGACTCTGTGGACGAGGACGCCATCGCCTACCTCACCATGGCCAACAAGCTCATACACACACTCCGCCCTGACGCCATCACCATAGCTGAAGACGTGAGTGGAATGCCGGGGCTAGCCGCGCCGATCAAGGACGGCGGCTTAGGCTTCGACTATCGGCTGGCAATGGGCGTGCCGGACTGCTGGTTCAAACTTGCGTGCGACGTGCCCGACGAGAACTGGAACATGGGGTACCTGTGGCACGAGCTCACAAACCGCAGGGCCGACGAGCGCACCATCAGCTATGTCGAGTCGCATGACCAGTCGCTGGTCGGCGGAAAGACGATGATCTTCGAGCTGATCGACGCAGCCATGTATCACTCAATGCAGGCCACGGACACGGATCCGTTGGTTGACCGCGGCATGGCCCTTCACAAGATGAGCAGGCTGGCAACAATAGCCTCTGCAGGAAGCGGCTACCTGAACTTCATAGGCAATGAATTCGGACATCCGGAGTGGGTCGACTTTCCCAGGGAAGGCAACAACTGGTCCTATCACCACGCCCGCCGCCTGTCGCACCTCAGGGATGACCAGAACCTCAAGTACCACTTCCTCGCCGATTTTGACAAGGCAATGATCGAGATTCTCGGCAAGAGCGGTGCGATAGACAAGGCCCCGGCGCGCCTGCTCACGCTCCGTGAGGACGACAAAATCATCGTAATGGAGCGGGCCGGGTACTTTCTCCTATTCAACTGGCATCCCACCAAGTCTGTAGCGGACTACCCTGTCGATGTCCCGCCTGGCGACTACTCACTCCAGCTTGACACCGACGAGACGAGGTTCGGCGGCCATGGCAGGATTGCCCCCGGCCAGTGCTATGCGGCCATTCCAACAATCAAGCACAACGTCCTTCATCACCGCCTGAGCGTATACCTGCCTTGCCGGACTGCGCTCGTCGTGAAGCGCATCACACCGTCAGCGGCACACAGCAATATCTAAAAGCACTGACGTAGAGCTTTGACAGAACCCGCGCATCCTACTATTGTGGTCTCCTTTCTCGGGCCGGGCGGTTAGCTCAATTGGCAGAGCGCCAGCTTTACACGCTGGATGTTACAGGTTCAAGTCCTGTACCGCCCACCACCAAAGCGGAAGGATTCGAGGCCGTCATCGGACTTGTGGACCCCGCCGTGACAACTCCCGAATCCGCCGGTTTGCGCATCCCTCTCCACTATTCCTTCGCTTCCTCACCCAATCGGGCCTGTCACTATTCCCACCCGACTGACGCCAAGGCGTCTCAGCTTCCGGTAGCCCGA
This sequence comes from bacterium, assembly GCA_037135275.1. Lineage (GTDB taxonomy): Bacteria > Verrucomicrobiota > Kiritimatiellia > SPBP01 > SPBP01 > JBAXKQ01. The sequence continues at coordinate 15 of JBAXKQ010000045.1, read as the reverse complement.
ACTCCCCCACTGCTT
>JBAXKQ010000044.1:0-19339 GCA_037135275.1 bacterium | reverse complement strand
AGCTCAGGTTCTTGTGCCGTTTGTTGTGGAGCAGACTGCCCGCGGGGAGAGGGCATACGATATCTATTCCCGCCTCCTGAAGGATCGCATCATCTTCATAGGTACGGCTATCACCGATGATGTAAGCAACCTGATTATTGCGCAGTTGCTGTTCCTGCAAAGCGAGGATGCGGAGAAGGATATCAGCGTGTACATCAACTCGCCTGGCGGATCGGTTACGGCCGGCCTTGCGATTTACGATACGATGCAGTTCCTTCGCTGCAGCGTGGCCACCTACTGTGTTGGACAGGCGGCCAGCATGGCGGCTCTTCTCATGGCAGCCGGTGCGCACGGCAAGCGGTTTGGACTCTCAAACGCACGGATCATGATCCACCAGCCCTGGGGCGGTGTTCAGGGTCAGGCGTCCGACATCAGCATCCAGGCCAACGAGATCCTGCGACTGAAAGACATGGTGAACGGCATTCTCGCAAAGCATACCGGCAAGACCCCTGAGGCAGTGTCAAAGGACACAGATCGCGACTTCTTCATGTCCGCCGAACAGGCAAAGGAATATGGCATAGTTGATGAGGTTCTTGCCGGTCCGAGGAAGGAAGCGAAGAAGAAAAATGGTTGAGAAGCGAAAGGCTGAAAAGTGTTCCTTCTGCGGCAAGCCGCCGGATCCGAATACGCGATTTATAGGTGGTGAGAGCGCGTGTATATGCGATCAATGCGTTGCGCTGTGCAATTCGATGCTTCTGCCGAAGCCGGAGCCGGAGAATGGCAAGGTCGTCAAGGGCGACCGTGAGGTCAAGGCGTCCAAGCCGCACGAAATCAAGGAGTTTCTTGACCAGTACGTTGTCGGACAGGACCGCGCCAAGAAGGTTCTATCAGTTGCAGTGCACAATCACTACAAACGTGTCCGGCAGGGCGATATCAAGGAAAAGAGTTCCGGGCCGTACGCCGGGGTTGAGCTCGAGAAGAGCAATATTCTGTTGATCGGGCCGACGGGGACGGGCAAGACGCTGCTGGCCAGAAGCCTGGCCAGGTACCTGGACGTACCTTTCAGTATCGCGGATGCAACGACCCTTACCGAGGCTGGATACGTGGGCGAGGATGTTGAGAACATCCTGTTGCGTCTTATTCAGGCTGCGGACCACAACATTGCCAGGGCGGAGATAGGCATAATCTACATCGACGAAATCGACAAGATTGCGCGCCGCACTTCAAATGTCTCGATTACCAGGGATGTGTCGGGCGAGGGTGTTCAACAGGCACTGTTGAAGATCCTCGAGGGAACCGTTGCTAATGTCCCGCCGCATGGCGGGAGGAAGCACCCCCAGCAGGAGTACATACAGATCAAGACTGAGAACATCCTGTTCATTTGCGGCGGTGCGTTCGTAGGGCTCGAGGACATTGTGAACAGGCGACTGGGCAAGCAGACCATCGGCTTCAAGCATGGCAACAAGGCGGTGCATGCCGGAAAGAAGGAGCTCCATGATGTGGTTGAGCCGGAAGACCTGCTCCAGTTCGGAATGATACCGGAATTTGTTGGGCGACTGCCAGTTACGACCGCATTGTCGGAATTGGGTGTGGATGAGCTTGTCCGCATTCTGGTTGAACCCAAGAACTGCATGGTGCGTCAATACCAGAAGCTCATGAATATGGAAGGTGTTGACCTGACCTTTACCGACAGCGCGTTGCGTGCGCTTGCTGAGAAGGCTCACAGGAAGAAGACCGGCGCCCGCGGCCTCAGGGCTATTCTGGAGCACTTGATGCTTGATGTGATGTTCGAGGCCCCGAGGCGGTCGGATCTGAAGCAGATCCGTGTTACCAGGAGCATGGTGGAGAATTCCTCGCTTCTGGCCGCGACCACGTCAGGAGCCGAGAAGATCGCGTAGGATCAGTCAGGAAACGCACCTGTATCCAGGATGTAGACACGTCCCCGCGGACGTGTTTACATTAGTGCGGCTTGATCTGCGGTGCAGGCTTGTTGTTCTTGCCCAGCAGGAGAATGCTAGGCTGGTGACGCGCGCTCTTCTTTACCGGTACAAGCACGAATGACAGGATGATTACGTGGTCGCCCTTCTTGCCAAGGAGCGCTGCGGCCCCGTTCAGCGAAACGGTTCCGGAGTTCTTCTTTCCTGGTATGGCATAGGTCTCAAACCGGTTTCCATTGGAAAGGTTTGCCACGAGCACCTTTTCGTAGTGCACCATACCCACAGCTTTCATGAGGGCACTGTCTATCTCGATACTTCCCTCATAGTCGATCATGCAGCCAGTTACGACCGCATTGTGCAGCTTCGACTTAAGCATACTGACTAGCATTTTCCGTCTCCCGTGCTGAAATACCGATTACCTCGATTTCAGAATATACGAAAAGCGGCTGACGCTTCAATCTCAAACCAAGCGAAACTGGCGGAATGTGGAAGGACTCGTGTTGGCGCGGCTCTGGCAGTGGCGCAGACGGCTAAGCTCATTCCGGGCCGTGGGAGTGGTTTAAGGCATTGTGCATGCGCGGTCATATTGGTATAAGGCCGCTGGGAGCTCCGTTAAGGTTGAAGGCGTCATGCGTCATTCCTGAAATGGTGTCTGCCGGGGTGCGGGTGATACTCCAGGCGATGGAGCGGTCTGGTATGCTGTTGACAGGCCACGGGAGCGAGTGGTACGTGAGCGGTTGCCCTTATGAGCTATGGAACAATGAAATCGATGCAATTGACCGGAATTCGAAAGATGCGCATGGCGGATGTGCCCGTTCCGGCCGTTACCCGCAGGGATGATGTCCTCATCCGTATGGCGGCTGTAGGTGTATGCGGGTCGGATGTCCACTACTACCTGACGGGCCGGATTGGAAGCCAGGTCGTGAAGTATCCATTTGCCGTCGGGCATGAGGGCGCGGGTGAGGTGATCCAAACAGGGTCTTCGGTAACCAGGGTCAAGATAGGGGATCGTGTCGCGATTGAGCCCGCCATGCCGTGCTGGAAGTGCGACCAATGCAGTGCTGGAAGGCATCATACTTGCAGGAATCTGCGCTTCCTTGGTTGCCCGGGACAGTCTGAGGGGTGCCTGTCTGAATTTGTGGTAATGCCGGAAGCAAGCTGCCTTCCCGTGGGACGGGGCGTTGGAATGGAACTGGCAGCGCTGTCTGAGCCGCTTGCAATCGGAATCTACTGTGCGAAGGTGGCCGAGGCGCGAGGTGAAGCAGGCATCGCGATCCTTGGGTCGGGCCCGATCGGGCTGAGCGTTCTGCTGGCTCAAAAGGCACGCGGGAAGGCTCGCGTCTATGTCACCGACAGAATAGCCGCGCGTCTTGCCATGGCCCGGATGATGGGAGCCGCCTGGACCGGTGATGTTTCGCGAAACAATGTCGTGAAGTCGATACTCAAGCGGGAACCGCTGGGACTGGATGTGGTCTACGAGTGTTGCGGTCAGCAGGAAGCGTTGGATCAGGCCGTTGACCTTTTGAAGCCCGGCGGGACGCTGCTGCTTGTTGGGATCCCCACTGTTGAGCGCGTGACCTTCTGCATAGACAAGTTGCGCAGGAAAGAGATCCGCATACAGAACATCCGGCGCCAGGTCGATTGCGCACAGGCGGCCATCGATATGGTGTCGTCGCGCGGATCAAGGGCTGCAGGCATGATTACGCACCGGTTTCCATTTGAGAAAACGAAGGACGCATTCGATCTGGTGGCCGGCTACAAGGATGGCGTCGTCAAGGCCATGATCGACTTCGGTAGCAGACGCTGACCCAGGCATCCTGCGGATAATACGCTACAGGCCGCTACGATATCAGGCCATTCCGGCGAGTGTTTCCATCATCAGACGCGTGCCGTAGAGCAGACAGTTCCCAATCCCGACAGTAAAAGCCAGGCATCCGTACAGTGCATGCTCAAGTGACACCGCGGCAAGTGATTGCGTGCGGTGATAGGTGTAGGCGAACAACAGTCCGCCACCCAGTGTGAGGATGAGCGCCAGGATGTTTGCAAAGACCAGATGGGCGAGGCAGAACACGAGGGCACTGGCTGCTATCCGCATGGCCGGTGAGGTGAGCAACTCGCGGTAGCGGTGAAACAGGAAGACCCTGTAGATGAGCTCCTGAGGCGGAACGGAGATCACGGGATAGAAGAGCAGGATGAGAAGCCATATGACCGGATGATTCAGCGGAAGATCCATGAACGATTCAGCCGCAGTCAACATGACTGTTGCAACAAGCAACAGGGTGGTGCAAGCGAGCATCACAGCAAGCCGCGGCAGGTCATTCTTAAGGCCACTGACATTCCAGACATGGGAGCGGTCGAACGATGGGTCGCGCAGGAGAAGGGCCAGACACAGCGCGGCGGCGAATAGCAGCACGGGCACAATCAGGAGATGGGCTTCGCTCAGTCCGATGGCAACCATGACAGGAAGACCAATGAACAGCGTTATGAATTCTAGAACGAGATATGCCCGTCTCGGCCCACCGAGCATGGTGAATCCTCAATTGGCCCAAAGCGAAGTGACGCCTGTCATGGAATATCGGTCTTCTGGATCAGCCCGATACAAAGGGCCGACGCGAGAACAATCTGGCGAATCACGCTGTCAGCCGGAACGCATTCGTCGATTTCAAGTGCGTAATCGTTTGCGCTCGTCAGGAGTTCCTTGCCAAGACCAGCCCATCTCCTTGTGACCCTGGCCAGCTCGATGTCGTTCATGGAGAGGAACCCGAAGTCCAATCCGGCCTTTCTACCCTTCAGGTGGCAGACTCTGCGGCCGGCAGCGTCGAGAACGTCGAAGGCGCCGCTCACCGAGAAGGGCTTCTGCCTGATGCTGCCGAGGGGGGTGTCGGTTTCGTCGAAGACGCGTACGATTGAAGCGAACACCGGCACGCCGCGTGATATCCTGAGGACCTGAGACCCGTCGGGCGTGCGGACCTTGAGAGTGAAGGGGGTTGTGCGCTTCAAGTCGGTAAAGCGGAGAATCCTGGTTATAGCCCCAATACTCTCCTCGCGGCATTCCATGAGAACTTCCCCGGAAGCAGGGTCGAGGATGTCGTAACTGATGGCAGCCCTGAGCAGCCCCGCGTGCTCGCGTACGAAGAAGATGTTCCTATTGAGCTGTTGCTTCATGAATCTACGAACTGAATGAGACGAACAGCCGGTTCCGGGCCCCGCACATGGTGAAGGGTCAATCAAGGAAGACGGCCAGGGCTATGACTGTGGTCCACAGCCCCCTCTTGTCGCCCTCTGCCGACTGCACAATGTTTGTTGTCTTGAAGATCTTTCCGCTCGTCTTGTAGACCTGCTCGCGATCTTCCCAGGCTTTTTCGGCATCGAATTCAATGCCGAGGGTAGTTGCAAGCATGGTGGCGGCGATATCCTCGGCGTATTCGCCGGCCTTTTCATCGGTCTCGCCGAAAGCGTGGTGTTCGGACAAATAGCCATAGGTGGTGCTGCGCTCTGAGGGAACGGCAAGCCCGATGGCGGCGGAGATCAGTCTGTTGGGTTCATTTGTCTCCTGGCGTGCTATGACGCAGAACGTTATCTGCCCGGCCTGGAGGCATGGCACACCCTCCTTCTGGGATATCACCTTGCAGTTGGGCGGAAGAATGCTGGAGACGTGGACCAGGTTGCACTTTTCGATTTCAGCCTTCCGGAGGGCTAGCTCGAAACTCGCCAGTTTGTCCTTGTGAACCCCGACGCCTTTGGTGAAGAACACTCGTGTAGGTATCATGTTTCCCCTTTCTAAACCCGGCCATTCCAAGCACGCAGTCTGTGGGCGCCGGAGCCGCCCGCGAACACTGTCAATTTGCCCGACACTCGAGATGCCACATCCTGTTGTCTCGATGTGGCGGCTATTCGGCCGCATTGACTGCCATGCAGTCAAGGGCCTCGACTATCGCAGCGCGAACCTCGCGATGTGTGAACGGCTTGCTCAGGACTGCCGCCGCCCTTTCACTGGTCCCAAGACCATCGTTTTCAAGATCGGGGTTGCCGGTCATGATGATTGCACATGACGGAGCGGCCTTCCTGAGGATTGTCCTTATTGCGACACCGTTGCCGCTGGGCATCAGGGAATCAAGGAACACGAGGTCGAACGATTCCTTGGACATTCTTGACAGGGCCGCACGCCCTGTGGCGGCCATGTCAATGTGATGCCCGTCAGCCCGCAGGTATTCGGCCATGGTATGCCTGGTTATGCGGTCCGTATCACAGATGAGAATCCTCAGGGATTTTGTGACCGCCGGGGCCGGCTTTTCAGCCTGCTTGGAATCCGGGGCCGTATCGACCGCAGGCAGCCTGATCTCGATGGTTGTGCCTTTGCCAGGGACGCTGGTTGCGACACGAAGTGTGCCGGCATACTTGCGCACTATTCCGTAAGCGACAGAGAGTCCGAGCCCCGTACCGTTCCTGCCTTTTGTGGAGAAGAAAGGCTCGAAACAGTGCTTCCGGGTCGCACGTGTCATTCCCCGCCCGGTGTCGCGAACCTGAATGGAAACGAATCCGCCCCGAGTCCTGGTGCGAATCGAGATGAATCCGCTGTGGTCGAGCGCGTCGACGGCGTTGATTATGAGATTTGTGAGTACTTCGCGAAGCTGGGAGTCGTTCATGCGGACAAAACAGGACTTGCCCAGGTCTTTCCGGATGCGGACGGAGATATTCGCGGCCCCGGCTTGCTGTCGCCACTTCGGCCTCGTCAGCATTATTGATTCCTCGATCACGGAGTTGACGTCCAGGATCTTGATGTCGGCGGTGTCCTGCGGGCGGTAGAACTCGCGCAGGCGCGAGACTATGCTCTTGGCGTCGTATGCCGCAATCTTGATATTCTCGAGCAGACGAACGGCGTCGTCCCGCCTGCTGAGAATCTGGGGATTTGCGATGAGAAAGTCGCTGGCGCCAAGGATCGGTGTGAGCGAATTGTTGAAGTCGTGGACAATGCCGCTGGCCATCTGGCCGAGTGCGTGGAGACGTTCGTTTTGAATGGTCTCTTCGCGTGAGCGTCTGAGCTCCGCAATTTCGGCCTGTAACTGATGGTTTTGAGTGCGAAGCAGCCTGCAACCTGCTTGGTGACGAGCGATGGCTGCCTTCAAGACCGTCAGACGGCGTGTTAGCCCGCTCGTCTCCGTCGGTTCTCTGCGTGCATGTTTCATCGTTATGCCCCAGGGCGGTTCTGCCGTCCTAATCTGCCAAGGAGCCCGCCGGAAGGGCAGGTTACTTCCTATCCTGCAAGTGTTGGTGAAGCGTTTGTTCGACGCAAGCCAGGAGTTGGTTGTTATTGAAAGGTTTGCGGATCTGCGCCGCGGCGCCAAGGTCGGTGCCAGACAGGCCGGCAACAGGGTATTCATAGGCGGACACGAGTATGGTGGGAAGGGGTGGCTTGAGTGAGCAAGCGGTCTTGAGGAGCTGAAGACCGTCGACAGGTTTCATCCTGACATCCGATATCATGAGATCAAAGTGTGACTGCCCAAGGAGAGCCAGAGCCTGCACGCCATCGTTGCAGGCAACAGTCTCATGCCCCGCAGATTCAAGTAGAATCTGCAGAACCATTAGAATCGTCATTTCATCGTCAACGAGCAGCACTCTGGCCACAGTCACGCCTTCCCGGTGATGAATTCATCCACTCGAGCATCATTGGCAATATGTATGCATGGGCACTGCCTCCAATGCAATCATCTTTGGAGGAAACTTTTGCGAATAGCAACGAGCAGGAGGGCGGAGTGCTGGTGTGCACCCCGCGCCGTGCTGTTGTTGGCTGATCCTGAGGGTGGATCAGTGAGGCGGGATTGACAGGGAAGCTGCCTCTTTGGCACACTCGGGGCCATGTCAGAAGTTCCTTCAGACACATCGAACACTCCCCAGGTATCCCGGGAAAGCGCCTGTCAGTATTCTGAAAGCGGCGGCGGGGGGGCTGCTGCCGTTGACCAGGTTGCCGAGATTGCCAGGCTTTCCCGACTGTTGGACGAGGCCGGAGCTGCTGCAAGGCGGGCCGTTGAAGACCTTGTCTCAAAGGGGGAGGACTGCCGCACGTTGGAGGAGCTCTCCCGTGTGCAGAAGGCCGACCTTGAGGGGTGCCTTCGTGATCTTGTGGTGGCGCGCGAAAAGAACGACGAATATGCGATCCGCCTGCGCAGTATTGAAGAACGCCTGTTCGAACAAACGGAGATTCAGCGACAGTGGCGTGAAAGAGCAGACGCATCGGGTGGACAAACAAAAGCCCCCCCGGAAGAACTCAATGGCAGCCTCGGCAGGGGGATGGCCAGGTCCAGGCAGCTGGAACTGTCTCGCGAGAACTCGGATCTCAAGAAGGCCATCCGCGCCCTTGAGAAGCAGGTTGCATCCATGGCAGCAGTGAATGCGGAGATGCGCCGGGAACTGGAGAGTGAGCGGCGGCTGAGTGATGCCAGGCAGAAGAGAGAGAAGGAGCTGGCAAGACGTGCAGAGGATGCCCGTACTGAGGCGGGCAGGGCACTGGATCCGTTTGACGAGGTATCGAACGAGTTGCAGATCCGGAAGGTGCTATCAGACGAAAGTGAAGCAGAGCACCTGCGACGCGAAGCAGAGCTCGAGCGTGAGGTGGGGAGTTTGACGGCGGCCGCAGCGCTGTCCGAAGCCGCGATGGCAAGGCTTGAGCAACGCATGTCATCGGTTGACCAGGCGGGATGCTCACGTGAGAAGGAGCTGATCTGCTGCATAGAGAGTCTCGAGAGGCAGATTGGCAAGTCCGCAATAGAGCTTGAGGAAGAAAGAAGTCTCCCGCATGCCGGTGGCACGGGCAGTGACGCCACGAAACGTGCGGCTGATGAGAAGGCTGAGCTGGCGGCCAGTATCTGTGCCCTTGAGAAGAAGGCAGCCTCGCTGGAATACTTGAATGACCACGCGAACAAGGAGCTGAGCCAGGAGCGTGGCCGGCTTGCGGCTGCGAGAGCTGAAGTGGTTCGACTGGAAGCGGAGCTGGCAGAGATACGACGTTCGCCCGGCGGCGCTGCAATGCCCGGCTTGACGCACCCCTGATGGCATTGGATTCTGTTCCACGCATTTCAAAGACTGCGGCAATTGCGCAACGGCCGCAAGTTGCGCACCAGCGCCTCCGGTTTTGTGTTGGCAGTCCGGCTACGGTTTTGGCACACTTCCGGAAACTGCGCAAAACAAAGGACATTATCATGAAATATCTACCGGAGAGGTGTGGTCGCGTCGGCTGGTTGGGCGGCATCGCAGTCTGCGGGTGTTTGCTTGTTCTGGCAGTGTCCTGCAGCAAACAGCCGGCTGAGCAGCCACCTGCCACCAGAGGCGCGAAGCCGGATTCACCTGTCCTCCACGGCGACCAGGGACATACACAGAGTCAGGTGTCGGTCCAGGCGTCCACCGGGACAGTTGACGCCGTCGTGTCGGTCACTAACCAGATCGCATCGATGAGGACCCAGATTGTCGACGTTGCAGCCAGGCGTGGAAGCATCTCGGGCCGGCTGGGTGAATTGCGATTGAACGCGTTATCCGGCGGTGACGCGGTCATCAGTGAAATCAACGCTGAAATCGGCACCATGCGCGAAGCAATGGTGAAGCGGTTGGGAGAACTGCCTGAAATCGCAGGTGCCAGGAAAAGGACTGAAGAAATCGAGGGGAAGAGAAAGGACCTGCTGGCTCAGAGGACCGCCATTGCCGAACGAAAACGAAAAGGAGGCGGGACGGCTGAAGGAGCCCAGGTTGACCAGGCGGAGCAGTTGAGGAACATTGATATCAGCCTCGCGGAAGTGCAGAAGGAGTTCCAGCGCGCTCTCACAGAACAAAGGAGGCTAGTTCAACGGGCCAGGGAGACAAGCCCTGAAATTGGTGCGATTGCCGCCGGGATTGCCGCCAAGGATGCGGCTCTGGCAGAGCACATCAACTCCCTCCCAGGGATCAAAGAGTTGCTTGTCGAACAGGCGAAGGTAGACGCCGAGCTTCGCGACATGAGGACAAGGCTGAGGCTGTTGGAGAATCCACAGCCCCAGGCAACACCGGCACCTTGAGGACGTGAGTCGAAATACAGAGGTCGGATGTCAAAGCTGGTTTCAAAACGCCCTTCGGCAAGCGGGCTTGTTCTTGTCTCCGCGTCTGAGCGGCGGAGAAAGATCCTGAAGTCGCTTGGGTTGAAGTTTGACATTGCTGTGCCCCATGTCCGGGAAGTGTCACATATTGATGACCCTCTGCGGACTGCGGCGGAAAACGCACTGCTTAAGAGTAAATGGGCGCGGACGCGGTATCCTGACTGTACAACTGTAACGGCGGATACGGTGATCGGGTTCAAGGGGCGTGTCATTGGCAAGCCTGCCGATTTCGCGGAGGCGCATGAATTCCTGAGGCGGTTTTCCGGGGCGAGGCACACCGTCATAACGGCTGTTGCGATTGCCATTCCAGCCGGCAGCACCGAACTTCATGTTGTCGAGTCGGAGGTGTCTTTCAGGAAGCTGACTGACCGGGAGATTCGCGAGTATATAGCCGTCGTCAATCCCCTCGACAAGGCGGGCGGCTACGACATCGACCAACAGGGTGATTTGATAATCGAGTCGTTCTCGGGTTCGCGGACGAACATCATGGGTCTGCCTAGGGAGGTTGTGAAAGAGTGGCTTGCTACTCGTGCCGCAGGCTCTCGATCGGGTCGAGGCGCGCAGCCCGCCACGCGGGGTAGAGGCCGAAAACGATCCCCACGCCGGCCGAGAACGCCAGCGCCACCACCACTCCGCCGGTTGAAATGAGTACTGGCCAGTTCTGCCAGGCGGCAACAAGGTAGGCCACCAGCACACCCAGGCAGATTCTGAGTACACCCCCTGCAGCGGCTAGCACAACGGCCTCGGCAAGGAACTGCATCAGAATGTCGCGCTGCCGCGCGCCAACGGCCAGACGGAGGCCGATTTCCCTGGTTCGCTCGGTAACTGATACCAGCATTATGTTCATGATGCCTATGCCGCCGACGATCAGGGAAATTGATGCGATTGCCGTGAGGAGAAGTGTCATCACTCTCGACACCTGGCTGATCATCTCAGTGACCTCAGTCATGTCAGTGACCGAAAAATCATCGTCGGCAGACTCGGCAAGGCGATGCCGCTGGCGGAGAATGGCGGCGATCTCCAACCTGGCGGCAGGGATTGCTTCTGTGCTCACCGCGCTGACCAGAATCTGGTTTACGTTATTGAAAGGCGAATTCTGCAGGACGCGGCGGCACGTCGTCCAGGGGATCAGGACTGTATCGTCCTGGTCCTGGCCAAATGCCGCGCTGCCTTTGTTCGCCAGTGTGCCGAGGACTACGAAGGGCATATTCTTGATGCGGATGGTCTTGCCGACGGGGTCCTCGCCTGTAAAGAGCTGATCGACGACTGTTGCCCCGAGGACGCACACTCTTGCGCCGCTTCGCAGGTCGGAATCGGCGAAGAAGCTGCCATCCTTCAATTCCCAGTTACGGACGGCGGGGAAACCGGTGTTGACCCCGCGGACGCCTGTTTGCCAGTTGTTTTCCCGATAGACGATTTGTGCGCCGCTGTTTACGACGGGGCTCACTGCGGCTACGTAACGACACTCGCTGGCGATTGCTTCGGCATCGTCGGCGGTGAGGGTTTGCTGGGAACCGGCGCCGCCATGAAACCCGCCGGTGCGCATGCTGCCGGGGAACACCATCAGAATGTTGCTGCCCATGCTGGAAATCTGCTGGCGCATGGTCGAATTGGCTCCCTGCGTGACGGCAACCACGGCTATGACCGCGGCGATCCCGATGATGATTCCGAGGGTGGTAAGGAGGGAGCGCCCCTTGTTGCGGCGCAGGGCAGTCATGGCTATTCTAATGGTGGCCAGCAGCGTCATACGATCTCCCCGTCGCGCATGTGGATTGTCCGCTTTGCGCACTGGGCTATGTCCGGCTCGTGCGTAACCATGATGAGTGTGATGCCCTCGGCGTTCAGCTCCTTGAATAGCGCCATGATTTCAGCCCCGGCGCGGCTGTCGAGGTTGCCAGTTGGCTCATCTGCCAGTATCAGGGATGGTTGATTGACCAGGGCTCGCGCTATCGCAACGCGCTGTTGCTGGCCGCCTGAGAGCTGGCTGGGATGGTGGTCGATGCGAGTGCCGAGCCCGAGCCTCGTGAGCAGGGCAAGCGCCTTCTGCCGCCTTTGCGCGCGGGATAAAGGTGCGCCGTAGTAGAGAGGCAGCTCAACGTTTTCCAAAGCACTTGTCCGTGGCAGCAGGCTGAAGTTCTGGAAGACAAAACCGATGCTTCTGTTTCTGACCCTGGCAAGCGCATCCTGCCCAAGTTTGCTGACTTCCTGGCCATCGAGAACGAATTCTCCACCGGTCGGTCGGTCAAGGCATCCGATTAGGTTGAGCAGAGTACTCTTGCCTGAGCCTGATGCGCCCATTATTGCGACGAAGTCGCCACGGTCAATGTCGAGGGACACGCCCTTGAGGGCGGGTATCGCTATCTCGCCAACCAGGTATGTTTTTGTCAGCTTGCGCAGCGATAGAAGCACTCTGCCACCGCCTCTCAGGACCACGTGTCAGCGTCTGGGGCCGCCAGGAGGGGTGGGGGTAAAGGGACTGACAGCCGCCTTGGCTCCGGCAGAATTATCAGCTGCCCCCACAATCACCTGGCTCCCTTCCGTAAACTGACTGGTGGATATCAGTTCCGTGAACAAACCGTCGCTGATACCCGTTTCCACTTCGACCGAAACAGGTGTCGTTCCGCCATCATTCTGAATCCAGACTCTGGGCCCCTGCTGCTTCTGCTGGCCTGCTTTGCCCCTTGCTTGCCTGGTTTTGGAGTCATCTGTGGGACGGTACCGGAGGGCGGCATTGGGAAGCTTCAAGACGTTTTCGCGCCGTGCAACTTCGCAGTTGATGTTGGCAGTCATACCTGGGAAAAGCCTGCCGGCCGGGTTGCGTGCCCTGATTACGACCGGGTAAGTCACGACATTCTGGACGGTCGCAGCAGCAAGGCGGATCCTCGAGACGGCACCGGTGAAGGTGTTGTCGTAGGCATCGACAGAGAAAATGACAGGCTGGTCTATCCGGATCTTTCCGATTTCAGACTCCGGGATACTGGCTTCAACCTGGATTTCCTGCAGGTCGGCTGCAATTGTGAACAGGACCTGCGCCGACATGCTGGCCACGACCGTCTGGCCTTCATTGACGTTGCGTGCAATGACTATGCCGTCAATCGGTGAGCGAATCGTGGTGTAGTCGAGGTTCGCCTTCGACAGGCGCAGCGATGCCTTGCTTTGCTCAACCGCGGCGCGTGCAACTTTCAGCTGGGCAATCAGCGTGTCGCGGTTCGCGATGGCCGCATCGAGTTCAGCCTGGGAGAGCATGTCGCGCCGTGCCAGTTCCTTTGCCCTCGTGAGCTCCTTTTCGGCCTGGTCCAGTTTGGCCTGCGCCTGTTCCACGGAGGCTTCACTCTGGAGGAGGTTGGCCTCGTCCTGCGCCAGGCGCGCCTCGTAGACGGTGGGATCTATCTGCGCGACGAGATCACCCGCCTTGACGCGGTCGTTGTAGTCCACATTGAGTTTGCGGACCGGTCCGTTTACCTGGGTTCCGACCTGGATCAGCGTGAGCGGCTGGATTGTGCCGGTGGCACGTACGATCTGCACAATACTGCCGCGCTCGATCTGCGCAGTGCGAAACCCGTTTGTGGTGCTCTTCTTCTTCCACAGCCACCAGCCGCCGGCAAGCGCCGCGGCGGCGGTGACAAGAAGGATGATCGCTGCCGTCCGTCGTCTCATTGTATGGCGTCTCCTGTGATGTGCATTATTGAAGCGTTTGCTGTCTGCTGGTCGAAGCGAGCCTTTACGCTGTTTGCTCTGGCGCCGGTGAGCGCTGTCTGGGCATCTGTAACTTCGATGGAAGATGCCTTTCCCTGCTTGTAGCGTTCGGTAATCAGCTCGAGGCTTTCTGTGGCCTGTCTGACAATGAGTTCGGAAAGCTGCAGACGTTGCCTGGCCGCGTCGCGTGTGCTCAAGGCGCGCGCAAGGTCCAGATGCACCTGCTGCTCGCGTGCGGCCAGTGCTGCGCGCGCGGAGCGGAGGCTCGCGACCGCAACGTCGATCGAGGCTGTCTTGCGGGCACCGGTGAAGATATCCAGTGCCGACTGCAGTGTTGCGGACCAGTTCCATGCGAGGGGAAAGGCGCTACCGGACAACGAGTATGCGGCGCCGAGGCTGATGGACGGGAAAAGGTCGGCGATCGAGAGGTCTACCTGCGCGGTGGCAACGAGTTCCTGTGTGCGCAGGACCATCAGGCCGGGATGCAGTTGTCGGGCCTTTGCCATGAGTTCAGCGGGGGTGCCTTGAACATCCATCAAGTCAACCTGCCCGATCTTGTAACCCGGTTCTTCGGCGAGGCCGAGGGCCAGATTGAGCGCGGTGCGGGTGGATACGATGGTATTGCCGGCGTCTGTGAGGCTGAGCTGCGCGTTCCCGTAATCAACCTCAGCCTTGGTTACGTCATACCTTGTGCGGAGCCCGACCTCGGTAAAAGCCTTTGCCTCGTCCAGGTGGGCTTTTGCCTGGCGCACGGCCTCTGTGGCGACCTGAAGCAGTTCCTGGGCCTTGGCGAGGTCGAAGAATGAGGACCGTACTGCGAAAACCACATCGTTTTGTGTTCCGCGGAGGTTCTGCTCCGCGGCAAGCCTGCGAAGAACGGATTGCCGCACATTCGCAGGTGTCCTGCCGAAATCGTACAGGAGAACATCCAGCCCGATCGAGGCGCTATAGGAGTCGGATGAGTCGTTGGCGGCATCGGCAGCCCCTGAATTCGATGTGCGACGGCTGTACGCCGCGTTTGCCGATACTGAAGGCTTGTACGCAGAGGTGGCCTGGTAGACCTGAGAACTGGCGGCGGCCAGTTCCTGGCGCGCCAGCATTACCGAGGGATTGCAGGCAAGCGCAATCCCGATGCCGTCAGCGAGGCTGAGTACCGAGTTTGAGCCCAGGCCCAATTCCATTGCCGTGACGGTCCTTTCCCCAGGCATGGCATTCAAAGGTGACTGTGCATTTCGCGCATTCCGGACGGTGCGGCATCCAGTCGCAAGTACGCACGCAGCGACTGCCAGAACAAGCAGGCGGCAGTACGACTCAGATTTTCCCAAGCCTTCACATCGCATAAATGGCCCCTTGCGGACTCTCACGCCCATTCAGCACACGCGCATCTAGAGACCGTATCACTGCAAAGATCGTTCTTCCAGTGCTGATATCATTGCGAAAAGCATCCTGTTTACCGGTACCGGAACACGGTGCCGTCTGGCGGCCCTGATGACTTCCCCGGTAATATACTCAATCTCTGTCTTCCGGTGGCCGCGCAAATCCTGCAGCATCGAGGAAATGTTGTTTCTGGTGGCCTTGCATGCGGCAATGACCTCGCGGGCCGGACTGCGGAACGGGAGAGATACTCCGCAGGCTTCTGCCACGGCGGCACCTTCGGCCGCCGCCCTTAGCATGATTCCCTTGGCGGCAGGGAGGGTGAGGAGTTTGCCGTTTTGCAGGTCGAGTACTGCAGTGAGCGGGTTTATTGATGCGTTCACAATTAGCTTACCCCATAGCATGGCCCGCGCATCGGGCATCCATGTTGTGTGCATCCCGGCACGCCTGAGCAGCCGCGCGACCCGCATTGCCGACGCGGCGGCAATGCTGGCCATGGACGCCACGCGCGTCCTGCCGTTGCCGGCATGAAACACACGCCCTGGTCCAAGGTTGATGGCGCCATGCCCGGTGACTCCGCACACGACTCGCGACCCGGGCACGAATCGCGCAATCATCTCGGCATTGCCCAGTCCGTTCTGCATCGAAACCACGATCGTCGCGGGCCCGATCGCGGGAGCTGCGGCGGAAATGGCATTCCTGGTGTCATGGCATTTTACGCACACAAAGATGTAGTCGACGGCTTCCCCTGGCAAACGCTGGCCCGTAACGACCGGAACGCGAACCCGCCTTGATGACGATGAGGTGTCAATTCGCAGCCCACTCCTGGTCAATGCTCGCGCGCGCGCCGGTTTGTGATCAAGAAGCACAACATCACAGCCGCCTTCCGCAAGCTTGGCAGCGAGCAGGCACCCGATGGCGCCCGGACCGACAACAAGGCATCTGGGAGCCGTGTTTGTGGTTGGGTGCACCTTGCCGGCGGACGACCTGCGAGCCTTACTCATGCCGGCACCTTCTTCCTTCCGTGGGCGAGGTGTCCGGATTGTTTGCCGCGGATGCGGGGGGGAGTGAGGCCATCTTCGCCAGATCGTTTTCAGCCATGCTGAACAACTCCCGCAGCTCGGCGGTGTCGGGGAGGGCGCTCCTGATGCCGGCAAGCAGCCTCATCGACGAAAAGAGCGCGCACGATGCGGCGTAGTTGAGGTCGTATATCCAGGAGACGTGCATGAGCTGCATATCGGCCAGCGACTTCACCTTGGTGTAGGATGTCGGTTTCCTGCAGGCGATGTCTTCCACCAGGGATGCGCTGACCGGTCCGGCCGGATCGATGTGCAGGAGCAGCTCCGGAAACTGCCGGAATGCGCCCGTTGTCACGAGCTCCCCGATTACGCGGATTATGTCCAGTTTGTCGGCGTCACGTACGAGTTTCAGGAACGCCTTAGCCTCGGGGCCTGCGCAGTCAGGCAGGAGAAGCCGGTTGTGGTGACAGATGCCGCACAATATGGCCTGGCGCTCTGCCGCATTTGATGCAGACAGAAGGCCAGAGCCGATGACGACCTCCCGGCCCAGTTCTCCATGGTCGATCGACTTGGCGTCGAAAAGCGTGCCGAAACGCAGGAACTGCGGAAAACGCCCGACATCGTGCAGCAGGCCCAGGGCCTCAGCCGCGGCAATGTGGCCTGAATCCCAGCCGAGTTGCGACGCAATGGCGACGCAGTGACCGGCGACCCTCGTGCTGTGGGCCTGCTTGACCTTGTGGGTGTTGTGAATGGAGCCGTCTGGTCCGGCGAAGCCGGCCACGAAGGATGGAAACCAATGCCTGATGCGGTGCAAATCAGAGGTGTTCATGTGGCAGGTAGTAAACCGTGTTCTTCATCCGTGTTGAGGTTAGCCTGCCGCTTCGCACGAGCAGTTCTACAAGATTGCGAGCCGCGCCAGGGGACATGTCGAACGCCTTTGCCACCTGTGCGATGGTGCATGGGTGGCGGCGGAGCAGTCCGTATACCGATTCGCCGTCTGCCGCGATGCTGTTGCCCTTTTCCGGTCCGCCCGCAGGAATAAGCTCCGCCCTAGGGTGGAAAAGCCTCGAGAGAGCCCGCATCCGGCTGGCGGCAAGCGGCAGCACAGTTCTATCGGCAGGTGGCCGGACTGCGGTGTTGAACTGGATGCGATCCGGGCGCACTGTGGTTGCGAGTTCGGCTATCCGCTTCGCCTGCCCGGGGGAGGAGTTGAGCTCAGGGACGAGGAAGACCTCCATCACCAGTATGCCTTTGAATCCTGACCTGAACGCCACCAATCCCTTGAGTATTGCGCTGAAGAGGAGCCCGTCGCTTGCCCGGTTGACCCTGCCGAACGACTGCTGGTCCCATGCGCTGAGCGAAACTTTTACTATGTCGGCCCTCGCCGCGGCATGTCGTACTTCCGGCAAATGAAACAGGGATGAGTTGGTGAGCAGGAGCACAGGAATCGATGTGTGCCGGTGAATGTAGTCAATGATGTCGCCGAACCGCGAATGCAGAGTGGGTTCGCCTGATCCGGACAGGGTGATGAAGTCCGCCTGCTCGCCGGACCGAACCCAGCGTGCGATCTCCCGCGTGACTCCAGCCACCGGCACATATTCCCTGCGAACCGTGGTTGTGGCCCTGGTCCGGCCCAACTGGCAGAAGACGCAGTCCATCGTACAGGTCTTTTGGGGAACCAGGTCGACACCTAGTGATCTCCCGAACCGGCGCGAAAGAACAGGACCAAACAAGTATTTGTATTTCTTCATTGGCACAGCCAGCAAGGCCCTGCAGATCAGGTTACATCAGAGACCGGCATGGAAAAGCCCTTTATTCCATCATGTCCAAGAGTCTGGCGGAGTTCGCGTATGCCGTCAAGGAGAGTGACGGCCTGTTCCTCGGAAACACAACACATGAGGGCGTTGTTGCCCTTGGACCACACGTGAGTCATCAGGTGTGGTCCACTCTGCCGCCCCTTGCCGTGGACCTTGGTCCATTTTGTGAAGCCCTGGACATTGTGCCGGTCGAGGAGTTCCATGACTTCGGAATCAATAGCCTCATTGTACGCGATCATGACCATTTTCATCGTGGTGGCTCCATTCTGACTGCGGAGGATTGGGAAGCCGGCTGCGGAGCATGGTTTGCCTTGAACCCGCGCTTGAACTTCTCGAATATGCTGTAGAGGGTGGGGATGAGGACGAGGGTCACCACGGTGGAGACGATCATTCCGCCAAGGAAAGTCGCGCCCAGCGGGTTCCACACCTCGCTGCCCTGGCCCTTTCCGAAGGCCATAGGGACGAGGGCCACAATCGTCGTGAGCGATGTCATCAGGACCGGGCGCAGACGGGCGCGGCCGGCTTCCTGCAGGGCGTCATTCATGTTCATGCCCCTTGCCCTGAGAATGCCGATGTAGTCCACAAGCACGATGGCGTTGCTGACGACCACCCCGATGAGCATGAGAAGGCCGATGAGGGCGATGATGCTGATGTGGTGGCCGCACAGTACGAGGGCCCATATGGTGCCAGTGAAAGCGAAAGGTATTGAGAACATGACCACAAAAGGTTCGATGAGTGATTCAAACTGCGACGCCATGACCATGAATACCAGTATTGCGCCAAGCAGGATCGCTATGCCGAGCCAGAAGAACGAATCCTTCATTTCCTCCGTTTGTCCGCCCCATATGACTTCAATGCCCGGCGGGATTTGCAGCACAGCCAGTTTCCTGTTGATGTCGCTGGCAATATCCCCAAGGGAGCGGCCGCTTATGTTTGCCATGACATTCACAATGCGGCCCTGATCCTTGCGGCGGATCTCGACGGGGCCCTTCATAACAGCAGTGTCGGCGATGTTCTCCGAGCGGACAATCTGTCCGGATACCAGCTGGACGGGGACCCTCCCCATGTCCTGGACAGTGGCGCGGTCTTCCTCGCGCAGCCTGACGACGATATCATACTCGTCGCCGTGCACCCTGTACTTGCTGGCCGTGATGCCGTAGAAAGCGGCGCGGACGGAATCACCAATCGAAGCTGCGTCGATAGCAAGTGAAGATGCCCTGTCGCGGTTGATTTGCAGCCACAGCTCAGGGCGCGCCTGCTCGATGGAAGTGCTCACGTCCACGGCGCCGGGTGTGCCGGCCACGATCTCCCTTATCATCACGGCGACGCGCGCACTCTCCTCAACGTCGTTGCCGGTGACATTGATTGTAAGCGGCTTCTCGTTCGACATCATCATG
>JBAXKQ010000043.1:0-19424 GCA_037135275.1 bacterium | reverse complement strand
AGGGAAGGACAAAGTGGAGCTTCTTACGCCACTTGGTGGGACGCGGGCAGAGCTCCGCCGTACGACTGCCGCCGCAGGTTGCCGGTTCGCGGGTCAATTGCCGCAGACTGAATGTCAGACGGTGGCGGCTACGTTGACGCCGTGGTGAGGGCACCACGGCTCCAGCGGGGGATACGGCATGCGGCCGTGAGGGCGTCAAATCAATCCGGCAAGAAGTTGCTGGGTTGTCAGGTTGTTGGCTGGGAGAAGACGAACGACCATGGGAAATCGTATTCCGTTCTCGTCGCCGCTATCGTCCACCGAAAAGCGGACGAGTCGGTTAACGAGAACGGCGACGAGAGCCAGGTGCGGAACGGGCCTGATGGCGGGGTGAGGAAGCATTCCAGGCGTGTGCGGCAAGGGCAATGCCAGGGCCGGCATCATGACGCCAGGCCAGGCCGGCTGGATTCTCACCGCACGACGAGCGCCAGCCACTTGACGGTATCAGCATGGACAAGCTCGTAGAAGAAGGGAATGACGCCGGTAAGGATTGTGGCGGCCACAGAGAACACTGTGACACAGGCTATGGCAGGCGTAACGCGCAGCGCGGTTGCTCCAGCCACAGCTGGCTCAATGTACATCTGCCGCACGATCCGCAGATAGTAGTACAGCGATATGGTCGAGTTCACCGCCGCAACAGCAACCAGCCAGTTCAGTCCGGCCTTCGCCGCGACGCTGAACAGGAAGAACTTGCCGACGAAACCCGCCAGCGGCGGAATGCCGGCCAGGCTGAATAATGCAAGCATCATGGCCAGTGCCATGGCTGGATTTGTGCGCGACAACCCCCTGTAATCCTCAACATTGCGGCTGCCTGTCTGGTTCGAATGGAAGATAATCACGGCGAATACAGCAAGATTGGTGACCACATAGACCAGCAGGTAGTAGAGCATCGCCGGGACCCCCTCCGGGGCGGGACCAAGGAAGCCCATAACCAGGTAGCCGGCCTGAGATATCGAGCTGAAGGCCATGAATCGCTTGATATCCTGCTGAACAATCGCCACAAGGTTGCCGAGCGTCATGGTCGCAGTGGCGACAACGGCAATGACCATGGTCCAATCATTCACAAGGTGCCCCATGGTGCGGTAGAAGACCTGGAACATGAGAGCCAGGCCGGCGCCCTTGGATGCCACTGAGAGATAGGCCGTAACAGGCGTGGGCGCACCCTGGTAGACGTCAGCCGCCCACATGTGGGACGGAACGAGGGTCATCTTGAATCCGATCCCGGCCGTAACCATTGCGGCCGCCAGGATGTAAGCCGGAGTGAGCGCGGTCAGCTTGGCCGAAATCGCGGAGAGCGCGGTCTCGCCCGTGAGCCCGTAGAAGAATGAGAAACCGTACAGAAGGATGGCCGAGCCGAGGGCGCCGATAATGACATACTTCAGGCCGGCCTCGCCGGAAAGCGAGTCACGCCGCCATGCCGTCAGCGCGAAGAGCGGGATCGTGGCAAGCTCGAGGCTGACGTAGAGCATTACCAGGTCCCTGGCCGAGACCATAAACATCATGCCGGAGAGCGTGAACAGCATCGCCACATAGTACTCGCCCCTGGCCGGCAGGCGCTCCGATGGCACAGTGCCGCGGCCATCGAGGCTATCAAGCGAGATTCCGACCGTCAGCAGCGTGGCCAGAATGAAGATCAGCTTGAACCACCAACCGACGCTATCCAGCGCGTACCGGCCGCCAAACATGTCCGAGCCGATGGCAGGATACTGCAGGACGGTGGCAACGAAAGCCACGGCAAGCCCTGCCAGCGCCAGCGGCGCCAGCGCCACGCGCCTCTTTTCATCGATCAGCAAATCAACGCAGAGCACGGCCATCGCCGTGGCTATGACAACTATTTCCGGCAGCATCAGCATTACCAACATCCCCCCAAATGCGTCTACGGCATCCCGTTCAGCCTGTTGACAATCGGCATCACCGCGGGCTCAACAAGGTTGACGATCAGCCACGGCGCCATACCGACGACGACAAGCGTTGCCACAAGGATTCCCGTGCTGATCTTCTCCGGGATCGTCGCATCCGTGAGTTCCAGAAAATGCTTATCCTCGATCGGGCCCATGAACACCTTTCCAAGGCCCCTCAGCACATATACGGCTGTAACAACGATCGACATTGTGGCGAGTATCGTCAGCACCCGCATGGCGGTGATGCTGTGCCACGGATTGCCGAAGAAGCCGCCCAGGAACACGTGAATCTCGGCGACGAAGCCTGACAAACCCGGCAGGCCCAGCGACGCCAGGCCGCCGATGAAGAAAGTGACCGTCAACCACGGCATCACCTTCCCGAGGCCGCCCATTTCAGGGATCATCCTGGTGTGAGTGCGGCCGTAGACCATGCCGATCAGGCCGAAGAAAAGGCCCGTCATGATGCCGTGGCTGAACATCTGGATGACGGCACCCTTCATGCCGATGAGGTTCAGGGTGGCTACACCGAAGAGGACGAAACCGCAGTGACTCACCGACGAATACGCCGTGAAGTACTTGAGATCCTTCTGCATGATCGCGCCGAAGGATCCGTAAAGGATGTTGATCGTTGTCAGGCCCATGAAGAACAGTCCCCACTCCTTCGCCCCTTCGGGCATGAGGTAGACGGCGATACGGAGCGCCCCGTAGCCGCCCAGCTTCATCAGCACCCCGGCGTGCAGCATGGAAACAGCCGTGGGCGCGGAGGCGTGGCCATCCGGGGACCAGGTATGGAACGGATACAGGGCGCCGAGCACGCCGAACCCAATGAAGACCACGGGGAACACCCACTTCTGGAAGCCGACCGGGTAATTTACCGTGGCCAGTTGCATGAGGTCGAACGTGTGCAAGCCGGACATGTGGTACAGCGCAAGTATGCCGACGAGGATCAGCGCCGAGCCCGCCATGAGCATAAGCGTCAGCTTCATTGCCGAGTATTCCTTCGGCCCGGTCCCCCAGACCCCGATCAGCAGGTACATCGGCAGCACCGCGATCTCGTAGAACACGAAGAACAGGAACAGGTCAAAGCTCACAAAAACACCGAAGACACCAGTCACCAGGGTCAGGAGCAGGGCGAAGAACTCCCGGCCGCGCTCCTTGACAGTCCAACTGGCCATGACGCCTGTGAAGATGATGATTGAAGTCAGTATGACCATACACAGCGATATTCCGTCCAGTCCCACCAGGTAGCTTATGCCCAGGCTCTTGAACCAGGGCACCTGCTCAACGAGATACAGCTTCGTGAAGCGCGCTGTGCCCATCGAGGCGGCATCGGCCGACGCGAGCTTCCAGAACTCCACCGTCACGACAGTGGTGAGCAGGAGGTGGGCGCCAGTTCCGAGCGCCGCGATCCAGCGTATCAGGTGTTTCAGCCGTTCCGGCATCAGGACCACCGCCATGGCGGTGATGAACGGCAGCAATATCAGCCAGCTAACCAGGCCCATGTCGTCAAACCTCCGGAAATCACATGAACATTTTCCACAGGATCAGAGTCACGAACAGCACACCCGTGACAAACCAGGCGCCGTATGTCTGCACCTGCCCTGTCTGCAGGTATCTCAGCACAGCACCAGACGTGCGGGTGCACCACGCGGTCAGGTTCACGCCGCCGTCCACGACGTGGCGGTCGAACCATGCGATCGGCGCCGCGACAAACGCAAAGACCACGCGCTTCGTCACAAAGATGTATATCTCGTCGAAGTAGAACTTGTTCCTGATGTGGCGATACGAGCCGCCCATTCGCGCCACCAGCGCCGACGCGCGTCCTGCATCACCGGCATAGAGGAACCAGGCGATCGCTATACCCAGCACACCCGCAATGGTGCCGGGCACCGCCACGCCCATGTTGATGCCCTCGTGTGGCGGTTTCTCACCGAGGTAGACGTACTCGGCGAACGGGACGAATCCGGAAACGACAGACAGCGCCGCAAGCACGACCAGCGGCACAAGCATCACCACCGGCGCCTCGTGCGCGTGGCCGGCCTTCTCGCAGCGCGCCTTGCCCCAGAACGTGATGAAATAGATACGCCACATATAGAACGCGGTCAGACCAGCCACCAGCAGGCCCGTGCCGAAGATAATCGGGTGCCCGCCATACAACGCGGCGGCGAGGATCTCGTCCTTCGAGAAGAAGCCGGCGAACGGGTAGATGCCGGCGATGGACAATGTGGCGATGAGGAACGTCGCGTGGGTGACCGGCATCTTCCTCGCCAGCCCGCCCATTTTCCATATGTCGTTTTCGTGCACGGCATGGATCACTGCACCGGCACCAAGGAACAGGAGCGCCTTGAAGAACGCGTGGGTGAAGAGGTGGAACATGGATGCGGTGTAGCCGGCAGCCTCATGGACCGTTGAAACCCCCAGCGCGAACATCATGTAGCCGAGCTGGCTGAGGGTTGAGAACGCCAGCACCCTCTTGATATCGTCCTGGGTGCAGCCGATAACCGCCGCGAAGAGGCTCGTGAACGCGCCCACGCCGGCCACAACCATCAGCGCCTGCTCCGACGCGGCGAAGACCGGGAACATTCTCGCCACCAGATAGACGCCGGCCACAACCATCGTTGCGGCGTGGATCAGCGCCGACACGGGGGTTGGGCCCTCCATGGCATCGGGCAGCCAGATATGCAGCGGGAACATCGCGCTCTTGCCTGCTGCACCCATATAGACCAGCACCATCGCCACGGTAATCAGGGTCAGCCCGGGCACACCCGTTGCCACCTGCGAGAACTTCTCGAGAAACGCCGGGCTGGTCAGGTAGGCAAAGTCGAACGGCTGGCCGACGGCCGTCGAGCCGGCCCCGGTGAAGAAACTGTAGCCGTAATACCCCAGGATCAGCACGCCGATCATGAAGCCGAGATCGGCAAAACGGGTGACGATGAATGCCTTCTTACACGCCGCCACAGCCGACGGCTTCTCGTAGTAGAAGCCTATCAGCAGGAAAGAACTCACGCCCACCAGCTCCCAGCACACGTACATCTGCACGATGTTCGGGGCAACGACCAGGCCGAGCATGCTGAACGTGAAAAGGTTCAGGAACGTGAAGAAGCGCCCGAACCCGTTGTCGCCATGCATGTAGCCGATCGAGTAGAGGTGCACCAGGAAGCTGACGGTCGTCACCACCACCATGAGCAGCACCGAGATGGGATCGACCAGCACGCCGACGCTTGCGCTGAGATTCTCCTGGAACCTGAGCCACTCCATGCTCCACGGCACCAGCGCGGCGTGGCCGCCTTCGGCAGAGCGGAAATAGCCCGCTGCGAGGATCCAGGCCAGGACCGCCGACGCGAACACCGCCGCTGTCGCCACGAAACCGGAAAGCTTCGCCGACCGCGGCCTTATGAACAGGCCGACGATCGCGAACGACACCAGCGGCAGGGCCGGGATCAGCCACGCGTTCCTCAGGACAAATTCGTAATCAAGTATATGTTGCATCGGTCTGGCCCCGCTATCTCCGCATGGCATCCATCCTGGTGACATCCATCGTCCTGCGATGCTTGAACAGCATCACGAATATCGCGACACCTACAACCACCTCTGCCGCTGCGGCCGCGATAATGAACAGGCTCATGACCTGGCCGTCCACCTTCGCCGGCGTGATGAACCGGTTGAAAATGACAAAGTTCATGGCGGCCGAGTTGATGGCCAGCTCGGCTGAAATCAGTATGCCGACGGCATTCCGTCGCGTCAGCAGCCCGTATATCCCTATTGCAAACAAGACGGCCGGTAGCATCAGCCACGTCACCACGCCCGGCTCATAGCTGGCCAAGAACTCAATCATCCTTGCTCCCCCGCCCCTGCCCCGCTCCCTGCTGCTGCCCCGGTCTTGCGCGCAATGACTATCGCGGCAATGACAACACACAGCAGCAGCAGCGAAATGATCTCGAACGGCAGGACGTAACCCTCCGCGCCACGGTCGAGCAATTTCCGGCCTATGGCAGCCGCATCGCCCGCATGCACCGCCTTGTCAGCCGCAACGGACTTGAACTCCGTCAAGAAGCACACAAACACCGTCGTGGCACAGAAGCCGGCGGCGACGACGAAACCCAGGAACCGCCGCAACGCCGACGGATGATCCTCGAGCATTTCGCCCGACGACGTCAGCATGACCGCGAACACTATCAGCACGACTATGCCGCCCACGTAGACCAGGATTTGCACACCGGCCAGGAACTCCGCGCCGAGCATGACATAGAACGCCGCGCTGGTCGCGAGCGTGCCCATCAGGTAGATGGCGGACCTGAATATGCGCCTGGTCAGCACGGTCGCAACTGCAAAGGCAACCGCGAGAGCCAGCAGGGCAAAGAACAAGACGGTTGTGACCGCAGCCGAGAGCATCATTGGTCTCCTGTGTTGGTTGCGGCATCGGCCGGCGCCTGGCAGTCGGCATATGGCGAACACGGCACCATCAACTTCTGTCGCTCCGCCGGGTCGACCACCTTCCTGAGCGCGTTGGCAGGCGGTCCGGAATAGCGGTTGAGGGAGTAGGTCAACAGCCGGCGATCGTAGACTGCGTTCTCGAAATTGCCACCCATCGCGATTGCACCAAACGGGCATGCCTGCACGCAGGCATTGCAGAATGTGCATGCATCCATCCGCCAGACGTAGTTCCTGAGGAACCGCTTCCCAGCGGCATCCTTTGCGGTGACGACGTTTATGGAGGCGTTCGGGCAAGCCGTCTGGCAGATGCCGCACGCGGTGCAGTTATGGAACCCGTCCTGGTCGTGGGTCATCACAAGGTTAGAACGGAACCGCTCGTACATCTTCAGGGTCGCGCGATTCTCGGGGTACTGTCTTGTCACGACCGTCCACGGCCGCAGGAAATACTTGAGCGTGACCGCCATGCCCTGCAGGAGCGAAAGCAGCCCGCCAAGAACCCTGAAGACAAAACCGTGCTTCCGTTCGGCCGGAGACAGAACGAGCCCCCCGGCGCCGGCAGGCCCGGCGTCAGCGCCCTTCATCTCCTGCGTCGCAATATCTGTATCGTTCATGCAATCAGCCCGTATCCGCTAGTTCCGCGGGAAGAAGTAAACGTCAAAAAGCACCGCGACCGCAGCCACCACCAGGTTCACAAACCCGATCGGCAGAAGGATCTTCCATTCCAGCTTCATGAGCTGGTCAACCCTCAGCCGCGGGAAAGTCCACCTGAACCACATGATCAGGAAGATCAGAAAACCGGTCTTGCCGAGGAACCAGATGACGGGCGGGATGATGTCCATGATCGCATTGAATCCATGCAACCCGCCTATGTGGAACGGCATCCACCCGCCGAGGAACAGGGTAGCGGTGATCGCCGCGGCGACGAACATGTTGACGAATTCAGAGAGGAAGAAGAAGGCGAACCGCATGCCGGAATACTCCGTGTGGAAGCCGCCGGTGAGTTCACTTTCGCCCTCGGCAATATCGAAGGGGGTACGGTTGATTTCGGCCACCGAAGCGATCAGGAAGATCATGAACGCAACGAGACCGATTCCGTGCGCACGCCAGATCCACCAGCCGTCCGCCTGGCTCTGGACCACCCCGGAAAGCTTCAGCGTGCCGGCAAACAGGACCACGGTGAGAAGAGCCAGGGTGGCTGATATCTCGTAGGACATGATCTGCGCACCTGCGCGCATCGCACCGAGGAGCGACCACTTGTTGTTCGAGCTCCACCCGGCCACCAGGATGCCGAGGATGCCAAAGCCGCCCACCGCTGAGACATAGAGTACGCCGATATTCACATCGGCTATCTGAAGGATCGGGCTGTACGGGATGACCACCAGGACCAGGACAGTCGCCAGCAGGCTGAGGAATGGAGCCATCAGGTGCATGAGCTTGTCCGCTCGCTCAGGGATGATGTCCTCCTTCAACAGGAGCTTGATGGTGTCGGCCACGGTCTGGAGGAGGCCGTGCCACCCCACACGCATGGGGCCGAGACGGCATTGGAAGTGGGCGGCAATCTTCCTTTCGAGGTAGATGAGCACGAGCCCAAGGCCGGCCACCAGCGCCCCCACGGAGATGATGCCAAGCAGGAAGAAGCCTGTGGCAAGCCACGGGCTGTCGGGGATGGCCTCGACTGTGCGGTCCGACAGTGTTTTCACCTGCCATAGCGCTTCTGCCTGTACCAAGTTCGTCACTTTCCGATCCTCTCCATCAGCGGTCGATATCCGGGACAACGATGTCTACGGACGAAAGAATGGCGACCAGGTCGGCGATTCTGTGTCCCGGCGCCGCCTTTGTCACGCACCACAAGTTGTTGAAATTGGGCGATCGCATGTGGATGCGGTAGGGCTTTTCGCCTCCATCCGAGGCAATCAATACGCCGAGGATGCCGCGAGCCGTCTCCGCCTGCTCGTAGTAGATACCCTCCGGCACCTTGATCTTTGAGGTCGGCTTGATCGTCATGTGCTTGCCTTCGGGTATGCCGTCGATGAGTTGCTCGATGATCCTGATCGACTGGCGCATTTCCTCCATGCGCACCCAGTAGCGGTCCCAGCAGTCGCCTGTTATGCCAACGGGGACATCGAACTGGACCTTCCCGTATGCGCCGTAGGGCTGGTTCTTCCGCAGGTCACAGGCCAGGCCGCTGCCGCGCAGGACCGGTCCAGTGGCGCCGAGCGACACCGCCGCCTCTGGCGAGAGGCAGCCAATCCCGCGAAGCCGTGCCTGGACAATCACGTTTCCGCTGAACAGCGTATCGTACTCGACCAGCTTTGGTTTGAAATACGCCAGGAACTTCTTCACCCCTTTCACAAAATCGGGGTGGATGTCATACATCAGGCCACCAGGCTGGATGTAGTTCATCGTCAGCCGTGCTCCCGTTGTTTCCTCGAAGATATCAGTCACCATCTCCCTATCCCGGAATCCATAGAGAAACGCCGTGAAAGCACCGAGATCCATGCCGAACACGCCCCACCACAACTGGTGGCTCTGGATGCGCTGGAGTTCGGCGCAGATGGTCCGGATGGTCTGGATCCTGTCGTTGGTCTCGATCCCGGCGGCCTTTTCGACGGCCATGGCAACGACCCAGTTGTTCGTGATGGCAGAAAGGTAGTCCATGCGGTCGGTGAGGTGCCCGAACTGGCGATAGGTGAGATATTCGCCCATCTTCTCGATGCCGCGGTGAACATAGCCGCATACGGGAATGACCTCGCGGACGGTCTCCCCATCCAGCCTGACCACGAGGCGGAGAACGCCATGGGTGGAAGGGTGCTGGGGCCCCATGTTGACGAAGTACTCCTCGGTGGACAACGGGCTCTCCGCCGCATGGCCGGCCGATATCCTGTCGGCAAGGGTTATGGGGGTAATTGTCACTTGGGCAACTCCAGCATGAAGTCGTCCTTGTAGTCCTTGCGGAGCGGGAATCCCTTCCAGTCATCCTCAAGGAGCAGGCGGCGGAGATCCGGGTGGTTGGCATAAAGAACGCCCAGCAGGTCATAGACCTCCCGTTCCTGCCACTCCGCCACGGCCCAGACTCCGCTAACGGAACCGACCTCAGGGTTTTCCCGCGGAATCATGGCGGACACAGTGAGGCTGTGGCGATGCTTTGTGGAGTACAAGACATAGAGGAGCTCGAAGCGTCCCTCTCCAATCCTGTCCACGGCCGTATGGGTACAGAGCATGTCGAAGGCAAGCTGCGGGTCATCTCGCATCGTGCGCATGAAGTCTGGGACAATCGCGGAGGGTATCACCACGGCGGGCATATTGACCTTCTCCCGCGGTTGCGCAGCGGCCTCAAGACGCGTAACGGCTGAAATGAGTTCCGCACCGGTCATGGCTTTGATTCTCCAGCACACCATTCCGGCGAGTAATCAATGGAAAGGTCCACGGCGGCATCCCGCTGCAGAAGCGCCACCAGCTCTGCCCGCACCTGATCTGCCGTCATTCCCGCAGGCATTGCGGCCATTACCGGCTTGGTGCGGACATACGGGTGGCGAATGCTTTCGCCCTTCTTTATGAGCTTTTGGAGGGTCAGAATACCGTACAGGAACGCCTCCGGCCTTGGTGGACAGCCGGGGACATAGACATCGACGGGAATGACCTCGTCGGCGCCGCGGATAGTGGAGTACGAGTTGTACATGAACGGGCCGCCGGATATTGCGCACGAGCCGGTGGCAATGACATAGCGCGGCTCAGCCATCTGCTCGTAAAGCGTTTTCAGTCTCGGCGCCATGCGCCTTACGATTGTTCCGGCCACGACGAGAAGGTCGGCCTGGCGCGGGGACGGGCGGGTGACCTCCGCTCCGAAGCGCGCGAGGTCATGGCGGGAAGCGCCGGCGGCCATCATGACCTCTATGGCGCAGCAGGCCGTGCCGAAAGTCAGCGGCCACAGGCTGTTGGCCCTGGACCAGTTGATGATCCCGTCAACAGTGGTGAGACAGAATGAACCGCCCGGAACATGGTCCAGGACCACCGGAAGCTTGTCTGTTACTATACCCATTCCAGTGCCCCCTTGCGCCAGGCGTACACCAGCCCCAGGATAAGAATGACAATGAATATCAGGGCCTCGACCAAACCGGCGATGCCAACTTCCCTGATGATGAGCGCCCAAGGGTAGAGAAACACCGCTTCAACATCGAAGACGAGGAATAGAAGTGAAAACAGGTAGTAACCGACATTGAACTGGATCCATGCCGGCCCGATCGGGCTCTCGCCGCATTCATATGGGGCATTCTTGCGCCGGCCCGGACGGTGGGGGGCAACAAGGAACGACAAACCCAGCCCACCCAGCAGAAAAGCCAGAGCCAGCCCAACAACCGCCAGTACGAAAATGTAGTCCATAGCCTGTTACCCACCTGCCCGCTCAATATGCGGTCGCCGCCAATTCACAGCGTGCAACAGCCTGCCATGCACCGCCCCGGATACAAGTACGACAAATACGCGATTCCAGGGACTGCGAAACACCACTCCGGCCGGGGTTGTGTATGAATACAGCAAAGCGACCGGCAGCCACAACACAAACTTTCGGACGCACAAACCATCTAATTTCCCGGCCGGGACAATGCCAGCGGGGATCAGCGCCCGGCTACCGCGCCTTGCGCGAGGCCCTGGGATCGCGCGCGCCGCCCTGCCTGCCGCTCATCAACCGCTTCACCACAGAACACCTCAGGCACTTCACGACACCCCAACCGGAGCCTCCTGAACCGGACGGGCAGGCTCTCGCCCCGATCATCCAGCAGAATTGTCCCCCGCCTACCGTGAAACCGGGGCAAACGTTGCGGTGGACCGGTGCGCACTTGTGGATTTTCCAGCACGGCACCTCGGCCACGGTCTGTCTGCGGTAAAGGGCCAGAAGAACAAGCAGCTGGATCATCACCCGCGGCGGCACCGTGCGCCATCCCTGCTCATAACTCTGGACGGCCTTTACAGAAACTCCCAATGCGGACGCAAGTTCGGCCTGGGTGCGGCGGATTATTCCGCGAACCCTCCTGATCGTGGTGATTCCGCCGCTCCCGGCGTGTCCAGCTTCCGGCGAACAGACGCGTTGCATCGGCTTACGCGAAGCCTTGTGTTTCATCATCATGCCCCCCCCGGCACCCGGGTATTCCGCCCCTCCGCAGCCCAAAACACAGCGCGCCGAAGGCTGAACGAACGGCAACCTTGCACTACCGTGAAAGTCCTGATACTTTTTTGGGCCATCGAAGTCGGACCCGAGCTTGTCTTATATACCACCCTGTGGTAGCAGTGCCAGATTTTGACAGTACCAGAACAGTTGGCGAATCGTCCAGTGTCATCTGCTGGAACCAGGAGGATGAGGATATGCTGCAACGGAAGAAAGCGAGACCGGCGGGAAAGAAGCCTGCCACAACCGCGAGCCGCACCAGGCCGAGGCTTGATCCCACCCGCATGAAGGACTGGCAGATCGCGGAGGCAGCGCAGTCCGACATGAAGCCCTTCATGCAGGTCGGCCGGGAGCTTGGCCTGCTTGAAGACGAGCTGATTCCGATGGGGCGCGTCGGCAAAGTGGATTTCGTGAAGGCCATGGCGCGCCTCCGCAACCAGCCCCAGGGGTACTATGTTGACGTGACCGCGATCACCCCTACCCCGCTCGGCGAGGGGAAGACCACAACCACAATCGGCCTGGTGCAGGGCCTTGCCCGGATCGGCAAGAAAGTTGTCGGCGCGATACGCCAGCCCAGCGGCGGGCCGACTTTCAACGTCAAAGGTTCAGCCGCCGGCGGCGGGCTTGCCCAGTGCCTGCCGCTCACCGAGTTCTCGCTCGGCCTGACCGGCGACATCGACGCAATAAACAACGCCCACAACCTGGCCATGGTCGCCCTCACGGCGCGGATGCAGCATGAGGCGAACTACGACGACGCCAGGCTCGCTGCGAGCAAACTGAAGCGGCTGGATATCGATCCCTCCCGCGTCCAGATCAAGTGGGTCATTGATTTCTGCGCCCAGGCCCTGAGGAACATAACGATCGGAAAAGGCGGCAAGATGGACGGATTCGAGATGGACTCCGGGTTCCAGATAACAGTTTCAAGCGAAGTCATGGCCATCCTTTCCGTAGCAAATGACCTGAAGGACTTCCGTGAGCGCATAGCCCGCATGGTGGTGGCACACAGCAAGTCTGGCCGCGAGATCACGACCCGCGACCTGGAGGTTGACGGCGCCATGACCGCGTGGATGGTCAAGGCCCTGAATCCCAACCTTTTGCAGACAATCGGCGGGCAGCCTGTGTTCGTCCATGCCGGCCCGTTCGCCAACATCGCCATCGGCCAGAACTCGATCATCGCAGACAAGCTGGGGACCAGGCTGAGCGACTATCTGGTCACCGAGAGCGGTTTTGGCGCCGACGTCGGGTTCGAGAAATTCTGGAACCTGAAGTGCCGGTTCTCAGGCCTGAGGCCCAACGCCGTCGTTGTGGTTGCCACCGTCCGTGCCCTCAAGATGCACGGGGGCGGCCCGACAGTGAAGCCGGGATTGCCGCTCGACGAGGTGTACGAGAGGGAGAATCTCGGACTGCTGGAAGCCGGCTGTGAAAACCTTGTGGCGCACATCGAGACCGTGAAGAAGAGCGGTGTCAGGCCTGTGGTCTGCATCAACAGTTTCCACAAGGATACAAAGGCCGAGATAGCGCTAATAAGGCGCGTCGCGGAGGCCAATGGTGCGCTTTGCGCGCTGTCCGAGCACTGGCTCAAGGGTGGTGACGGCGCGATCGAACTTGCCGAGGCAGTCGTCAGTGCGTGCAAGGCGAAGGACAACTTCAAGTTTCTCTATGATCTGGAAACCCCGCTCCGGAAGCGCATCGAACTCATAGCGACGGAAGTGTACGGCGCGGCCGGCGTATCCTATTCCAGCGAGGCGCAGGAGAAGATCAAGAAGCTGGAAGCTGACCCGAATACCAGGAAGCTAGGCACCTGCATGGTAAAGACGCACCTCAGCCTGTCGCACGACCCGGACCTGAAAGGCAGGCCAAAAGGGTGGACCTTGCCAATACGGGACGTGCTGGTGTACAAGGGTGCAGGTTTCGTGGTGCCGGTAGCCGGCGCGATAAAGCTCATGCCCGGCACGGCTTCCAATGCAGCATTCCGCAACATCGATGTGGATGTGAAGACCGGCAAAGTGAGGGGTTTGTTCTAGTTTCAGCGGATCAGGCACTGAACCGGCACAAACCGGACGGTACTGGCTGGACGCCACCCGTAGATCCGCCATTCCGTGGGAGTGGATCAATGTACGACCTTCTGCGAGGCCCGGTGTTCTGGGTGTCGGCGGCTGTGTGTGTCTGCGGTCTTATTTTCAGGACAATCCAGATGTTCAGGCTGACCAGAGCCAAGATCATTCCCGAATGCCGGCTGTCACCGGCAAGGAATACGCCTGCCAGGCAGGTGTCCGATGAGGAGCGCAGGCTGGACATGGTTGCAAGATTCCGGAACAGCGTGATCTGGCGGCATCCTGTCGTGGTGGCGGTGTCCGCGGTCTTCCACGTCTGCCTCTTCGCTGCCCCGATCCTGCTGGTGGCCCACAACATGATGATAGCACAAGCAGGATGGGTGGCGCTGCCGTCGGTGCCGGACTGGTTTGCCGACCTCATGACCATAGCAGTGCTTGTATGCGCGGTGTTTTTACTTGTCCGCCGGATTGCGCTGCCGAAAGTTGCGGCAATCTCCAGCCCGGTCGATTACTGCGTGCTGCTTCTTGCTGTGATGCCATTTCTAACCGGCTTTCTGGCCTACCACCAACTCTTCGACTACAAGACCGTGATCACGCTCCACGCACTGGCCGGCGACCTGCTGCTCATTGCCCTGCCCTTCACCAAGGTCGGCCACATGGTTTTCTTCTTCTTCTCGCGTCTCACAATGGCAGGCGAGTTCTGCATGGGGCGGGGAAGGAGAACCTGGGCTGCGTAGCAGTGGCGTATGGTGTTGCAAACTGCCCGCGGGCGGGCTACCGGAGTGTTTGGCTGACTCATGACTCACATCGCCAAGAAGACCGTAGATTCTTCGAGAATCCGCGAAATTTTGGACGGGAAAAAAGCCCGGATGAAGACGTGCCTGCAGGCATGTGCTGCCTGTTCGCTCTGCGCCGACAGTTGTTTCATGTTCAACGGGAAGGACGGCGACCCGCAATACATGCCATCCTACAAGGTCATAAAGACACTGGGCAGGTTGTACCGCAAGCGAGGGAATGTCAGCAGGGCGGAGCTCGAGCGGATGCAGCAACTGCTCTGGCGGAACTGTGTCCTTTGCGGGCGCTGTTACTGCCCCTTCGGGATCGACATACCCAACATGATTGCCTTTGCCCGCGGAATACTGCGCAGCCAGGGCATCTACGGCGTGTTCCCGCACACCAGCGGGTCGACCGAAGCTGAGTTACAGTGAACACAGGGAGCGTGAAACATGGTAATCGCTGAAATCAAGCCGCTGGATGAGATCAAGCAACTGCTCGGGGGGTACCGGAAGGTCCTGAACACAGGGTGCGGTGGATGCACATCCGTGTGCCTTGCCGGCGGCCAGAAGGAGGTGGACATCCTCAACACCAAGCTTTCCCTCTCGTTCAAGGCTGAAAACGTGCCGTTCGAGATCGACGGGTTCACGGTCGAGCGCCAGTGCGAGATCCAGTTCATCAGCGAACTCGACCGGATGGTCGGCAAGTACGATGCGATCCTCTCAATGGCCTGCGGCGCGGGCGTCCAGTTCCTAGCCGAGCGCTACCCGGACAAGCCCGTCTTCCCTGGCGTCAACTCGACGTTTGTCGGGGTCAACAAGGATATCGGCTGGTACGAGGAGCGGTGCAAGTGCTGCGGCGACTGTGTGCTGGGGTTCACCGGCGGAATATGTCCGGTTTCGATGTGCGCCAAGAGCCTGTTCAACGGGCCTTGCGGCGGGCCGCAGGGTGAGAGTTGCGAAGTATCAAAGGATATCCCGTGCGCATGGGTGGCGATACACAAACGCCTCAAGGCACAGAACCGGCTCGACAACATCAAGGCAATCCACGGGCCAAGGGAGTGGCGCGACCAGGTGCAGGGCCGCATAATACTCGAGCCATACAAGGCCAGGTATGTCAAGAACACTGAGTAGCCCGGGATACGGAGTTAACACATGAAGTCAGGCAGCAGGCTGGAGCAGATTCTGGCAGCAAAGCAGTTCGCGGTGACCGGGGAGCTCGGTCCGCCGCGCGGCGCCGACGCCAACGTCATCAGGGAAAAGGCAAAACACCTGAAGGGCATGGTCGATTCGGTCAACGTCACAGACAACCAGACCGCCATGGTCCGGATGGCCAGCTGGGCGGCGTCGGTGCTGGCAATACAGGAAGGGCTTGAGCCCAATTACCAGATGGTGTGCCGCGACAGGAACCGGATCGCAATGCAATCCGACATCCTCGGCGCCTACGCGCTGGGGATCCGCAACATCATCTGCCTCTCGGGCGATCATCCCATGTTCGGTGATCACCCCAAGTCAAAGCGGGTGTTCGATATCGACTCGGTCCAGCTCATCGGCGCCGTACGACGCATGCGCGACGAGGGCAAGTTCATGAGTGGAGAGGACATCGCTGTGAAACCCGACATGTTCATAGGCGGCGCCCTGAACCCATTCGCTGAGCCCTTCGACTTCCGGGTCCTCCGCATGGCCAAGAAGATTGCTGCCGGCGCTGACTTCTTCCAGACGCAGTGCATCTACAACATGGCGCGGTTCAGGGAGTTCATGAAGCAGGCCAACGACATGGGGTTGACCGAACAAACCTATGTGCTTGCCGGAGTCACCCCGATGAAATCCCTTGGCATGGCGAAACACATGAAGAACAATGTGCCGGGCATTGACGTGCCTGACGCCATCATCAAACGCCTCGAGGGCGTGGAGAAGAAACAGCAGGCAAACGAGGGCATCCAGATTGCCTGCGAGCAGATTGAGGAGTTCAAGACAATGAAGGGCGTGGCTGGAGTGCACCTCATGTGCATCGAGTGGGAACGTCGCGTGCCGGAAATCGTCGAGCGCGCGAAGCTGCTTCCAAGGCCCCAGGCATGACAACCCGGTTGTATTTCCGCAATGGAGCAAAAGGAATGACAAGCAGAACGGTATTGGCTGTTTTCTTTGCCGTGTCGACAAGCCTGTCCATGCCGTGCGCTGGCACGGAAGCTGTCGCCAGGGCGGACGCCCCGGCTGTCCCAGCCGGCAAAGCCGCAGCTGCAGGGCCGACGAATGCAATCCGTATTCCTCTCACGATCCCGAAGGCGTTCGGTAAGCTGGAGCGGGCCCCGGTTATTTTCCAGCACGACAGGCATACCAGCGCCCTGAAGGCAGAGGGCTGCGCAGCCTGCCACCCCGCGAAGACCAGCCGGTTTGACTCATCCTTCCCACGGGAACGCAACGAAAAGAGCCGCGGCACTCTCGTTGAATCGTACCATGCCGCATGCATCGGCTGCCACAGCCGGAGGGACGACGCCGGGCAACCCTCAGGCCCGGACACCTGCGGCGAGTGCCACGAAAAGACCATCGACGGGCAGCGCAGCGACTATCTCCCGCCGGTTCCGGCCGACGATGGAATACTGCCGGACGCCCACCACAGGAACTGCAAAGCCTGTCACCTCAAGCCAGGGAAGACAGCCGGGGACGCACACCAACTTGACTGGAAATCGTTCGCCGTTCGGGCGCGGAAACAGGCTGGTCAGGACATGCCGGAAGTCGTCTTCGACTACTTCGCACACGACAAGCACGTGCGGGCTGCGAAGAAAAAGTGCGGGCTTTGCCATTACCTCTCGCCGGAGTTGAAGGCCAGTCTCGACGCGGCTGGGAAGCAGCCATCCAGCCAGGACTGGCTGCGCGAGGAGGAGCCGGGTCAGAGCTGGAAAGAACGGGAATCAGCGCATGCCCGCTGCATCGGCTGCCACCTTGAAGACCTCTCCGGCAAAAGGGCGACCGGCCCGGTCGAATGCACAGGTTGCCACATCGACCGCCGGGCCGCGACCAACGCCGTATCGGACAGGCAACCGGTTGCCACGCCTGATTACGGTGGAAAAGAACGCATACTCATCAACACCGCAGGGGCCACCCAGCCCGCCGTGCCTTTCGACCACAAATCGCACAGCACCCAGTCGTGTTCCGAATGCCACCATGGCGCCCCGGAGGCCTGCGTGAAGTGCCACACCATAGAGGGCTCGGAAGCTGGCGGCCACATAACGCTTGCCGACGTCTACCACGGGCAGGATTCGACTTCGAGCTGTGTGGGCTGCCACCTTGGCAACATCTCCGGCAAGAGGGCGACCGGCCCGGTCGAATGCACAGGTTGCCACACCGGCCGTCAGGGCGCGACCAACGCTGTATCGGACAGGCAACCGGTTGCCACGCCTGATTACGGCGGGAAAGAACGCATACTCATCAACGCCACAGGGGCCACCCAGCCCGCCGTGCCTTTCGACCACAAATCGCACATCGCCGCAAGCCGGTCATGCTCCGAATGCCACCACAGCACCCTGGAGGCCTGCGTGAAGTGCCACACCATGGAGGGCTCGGAAGCCGGCGGCCACATAACACTTGCAGAGGCCTACCACAGGCAGGGTTCAACTTTGAGTTGCGTCGGCTGCCACGACAGGGAAAAGACACAACCTGAGTGCGCCGGATGTCACAGTCTGAGGCCCGGAGGCATGGCGGCGGCCGGCTGCAACACCTGCCACACGGGGACTCTCGAGAGTCTGGATCGCGCAGGAAGACTCCCCGATCCCGTGACCCTTTTCCCCGAGGACTTGAAGGACGAATTCCAGATCTCGATCCTCACAAACGAATTCGAGGCCTCCACGATCAAGCACATGAACATCGCCAGGACCCTCACCGGGATTTCGAACACCAACAGGCTGGCCACGTATTTCCACAGGCAGGAGACGACCGTCTGCGCCGGATGCCATCACCTCGCGCCGGTAGAGAAGCAGAAGAAGGTTCCAGCCTGCAGCGCCTGCCACACTGCCCGGAATATACAGTCAGGCAGCACCCCGGCCCTGCTTGGCGCTTACCACCAGCAGTGTCTGGGCTGCCACAGGGCCATGGGACATCCTGAGGAAAAGATGCCGCAGTCATGCACCGGCTGTCACAGGGATGCAAAGGGCGCAGCAGGCAACAATGAACGGAAATAGACGCGATTTTCTGAAGCAGGTGG
Organism: bacterium; assembly: GCA_037135275.1. GTDB lineage: Bacteria > Verrucomicrobiota > Kiritimatiellia > SPBP01 > SPBP01 > JBAXKQ01. The sequence goes on along the minus strand of JBAXKQ010000043.1, from coordinate 861 downwards.
GTGTTCTTGGCGGGATTGCCCTGTGCAGCAGGGCATCCTCAACATCCGCGGCACAGCGCAAAGCGGCTGGCGGCGGCGCGAGCCCCCGCGGGGTCCTTGTCGACACTACCCGCTGCGTCGGATGCAGGCGCTGCGAGAAGGCATGCAACGAAATCAACACCGATCTTCCGCGCCGCGACCCCGGATTCTACAAGGACGAGACCGTGTTCAAGACACGCCGTCGCATGGACGACACCGCCTACACAGTTGTCAACAGGCATGAGAACGCCAAGGTGCCGTCAAAGCCGGTCTATGCCAAGTTTCAGTGCATGCACTGCCGCGATGCGGCCTGCGTCTCAGCCTGCATTGTCGGCGCCCTGACCCGCGACGCCACCGGCGCGATCGTGTATGACGCATGGAAATGCATCGGCTGCCGCTACTGCATGGTCGCTTGTCCATTCCAGGTGCCTGGCTACGAATACGGCAATGCCCTCACCCCCCGGGTACGGAAATGCAACTTCTGCCTTGAGACCAGGCTCAACAAGGGCCAGCCTCCGGCGTGTGTGCAGGCTTGTCCCATGGAAGTCATGACCTTCGGCAGCCGTGCCGATGTGATTGATATCGCAAAGCAGAGAATCCGCGCCCACCCGGGACGATACATCCCGCATGTCTACGGGGAGAGTGAAGCGGGGGGCACCTCTTGGCTGTATCTTTCCGGCGTACCGTTCAAGGACATCGACCTGCCGCGGCTTGGCTACCAACCCGCTCCGGGGCATACGGAACCTATTCAGCACGCCATTTTCAAGTGGTTCCTCCCACCGCTGGGCCTGTTTGCTGCACTCGGTGGAGTCTGGTGGTACATGTCGTCGCGCAATCGCGCAG
>JBAXKQ010000042.1:0-19441 GCA_037135275.1 bacterium | reverse complement strand
CGGCGGCGGCGCCGCTGGAAACGGACAACCGCCCTACGGCGGCGACTACGGCGCCGGCGGATCAGGCGGCGGCGTGCGCGGTCTGGGAACGGCCGGTCAGGGCTATGACGGCGCATCCGGCGGCGGCCAGTGGTATCCGGGCGGTGGCGGCGGCGCCGGCGCTGCGGGTCAGAGCAATCCGGGCCACGGCGGCGCGGGCATGCTGTGTTCGATCCTGGGGACGGCCTACTACTGGGGCGGTGGTGGCGGCGGCGGCGGTTACACCGGCAACGGCGGCAGTGGTGGAGCTGGCGGCGGCGGTGGCGGCGCGGTGGGCACTACCGCGGGCGGATCTGGCTACAACAACGGCGCGGCCGGCCCTGGCGGCTCCACCGGCGGTGCCGGTCCCAACATGCCGGGCGGCTATGGCGGCGCGAACACAGGTGGAGGTGGCGGCGGCGGGTCATACGACAACGGCACTCTGGTACCGTACACCAATTTCGGCGGCAGCGGCGGCTCGGGCATAGTGATCGTGCGCTACTCAACGCGCGGAGTCCCATGGGTCAACACACTCCCGCCCACAAGCGTGTCCTGGACCTCTGCGAGTCTCAACGGCACGCTGTCCACCAACGGTGCGGACGCGGCGACGGTGAGGGTGTACTGGGGCACGAACAACGCAGGGACCAACGCCGCAAGCTGGCAGTACACGAACGAGGCTCCATCGGCATTCAGCACCGGCAGCGACCTGGCGACAAATGTGACCCTGACGCCCGGCGCATCCTACTACTGCCGGTACTACGCGACGAACGCCTATGGCGACTCGTGGTCAAGCACGTCAGTGTTCTTCACGGCAATGCCGCCGGCGGGTGTGCTTGCGCAGGGCGGGAGCTCCACCAACGACGTCAACGGCTACCGCATCCATGTGTTTACCAACAGCGGAACATTCATTGGTCTCCCCAGTGTGAACGCGGATGTGCTTGTGGTGGCAGGTGGTGGCGGTGGCGGCTCGCGAATGGGTGGCGGTGGCGGTGGTGGTGGTGTGATCTACACCAGCATTGTCATGTCCGACTCTGCGTACCCGGTCACCGTTGGAGCCGGCGGCGCCGGTGCGCCGGCTGGTGCTAGCTCATCGCGCGGATCAACCGGCGGGAATTCGGCGTTCGGCACCCTCCTTGCCTTCGGCGGCGGAGGCGGCGGGTCGGACTATGGCACGAGTAACAATGCCTCCGGCAATAATGCGGCCGGTAGCGGCGGATCGGGCGGTGGCTCTGCTGGCGCCAGCAATCCGAACGCGGGATCCGGGATTGCGGGACAAGGTTACGCCGGCGGCTCCGGCGGTGGTAACTACTATCCCGGCGGCGGCGGCGGCGCGGGCGGGCCCGGCCGTAATACGCCCGGCCACGGCGGAACGGGTGTGGTGTGTTCGATCCTTGGACCTGCCTACTACTGGGGTGGCGGCGGCGGTGGATCGGGTTACACCGGCAGTGGCGGGAACGGCGGACCAGGTGGCGGTGGTGGTGGAGCTGTCGGGAACACCGTTGGCGGCTCCGGCCTCAACGCCGGCCAACCCGGTGGCGGGGGACAGACGGTCGCACAGTGCAACCGGCCCGGTGGTAACGGCGGAGCGAATACCGGCGGCGGCGGCGGCGGCGGTTCGCACAACGACGCCAACAACCAGGGTGGCAACGGCGGATCGGGCATAGTGGTCGTCCGCTATGCTCTCCCGGCCCTGCCTGTGACAGGCAACCTGGCCGCTACAAATGTGACTTCGACTGGGGCGAACCTGAACGGGATACTGTTCACCAACGGTGCGTCGTCGGCCGCGGTGAGGCTGTTCTGGGGTGACACCGACGGTGGAACAAATGCCGGCGGCTGGCAGAACACAAACGAGTTCGGTGTCTTCAGCACCGGCTCGACACTGACGACGAATGTGACGCTCGCCTCAGGCGCACTGTACTATTACCGGTATTATGCCAGCAACGACCATGGTGAGATCTGGGCGCCGAGTACGGCGCTTGTGTTGGCGCGCCCGGGCATGTACGGCACGGGCGGGGGGGTGACGAACGAACTTGCGGGCTACCGGATCCATGTCTTCACAAACAGCGGGACGTTCACGCTGTTCAACGGCGGGAACGTAGAGGCGCTGGTTGTTGCCGGCGGAGGTGGCGGCGGCAGTGATATGGGCGGTGGTGGCGGTGGTGGCGGTGTGGTCTATACGTCGTCGCTCTCACTCGCCGACGGCGGTGTTTTTGCGGTTACCGTTGGTGGCGGCGGAGCCGGTGCGCCGGCAGGAACTGGCCAGGTCCGCGGTTACAACGGCAGTAATTCAGTCTTCTACACGCTGTGTGCCATTGGCGGAGGCGGCGGCGCTTCAACCCACAACAACTACAACAGCCCTGCCGGTGACGGCGGATCGGGCGGCGGCTGCTCCGGTGACGGCGGAACGGTTGATACGAGTTATCCCAACGGTTCCGGCGGTGCGCGTGGACTTGGGACGCCGGGGCAGGGATACGCCGGTGGTGCAGGCGGGACCCGCTGGTATCCAGGCGGCGGCGGCGGTGCGGGCGGGGCCGGCATCGGCGGCAACGTAGGCAGTCCGCCGCACGGCGGCACCGGCGTGGAGTGCTCGATCCTCGGCACGTCGTACTACTGGGGCGGCGGCGGCGGCGGCTCGTCGTACAGCATCAGCCCCGGCGGCAACGGCGGGCTCGGCGGCGGCGGCGGCGGGGCGGTTGGAGCCACCGTTGGCGGAGCTGGCTACAACAACGGATCAGCCGGCGGCGGCGGGACGGCGGCCTCGCAGTGCAATACACCGGGTGGCAATGCCGGCGCAAACACGGGCGGTGGCGGTGGTGGCGGGTCGCATTACAGTTCGAACAACAAGGGCGGCAACGGCGGGGCCGGCATTGTCGTGATCCGGTACCTGACCGGTGCGCCGGCCATCATGAATGCCGGCGCGTCCAATGTCACGACCACGGCAGCAGACTTGAACGGCGTGCTCCTGACCAACGGCATGGAAAGCGCGACCGTTCGCCTGTACTGGGGTACGACCGACGCCGGCGCGGTTGCCGGGAACTGGCAGTATACCAACGAGTTCACGGGACCGCTGGCGGACGGACTCTTACTCACCACGAACATAGCAGGTCTCTGGCCGCAGACTGCCTACTACTACAGATACTATGCCGGGAATTCAGCCGGCGGCACGTGGGCCGACACGACTGCGTCATTCTTTACCAGGAGCATGGTCGAGCCGAAGAGGATGAGGATATCTTTCCCGGCATACAGCGGCCAGAGCGAGACCCTGACGAACTTCCCGGTGCTGGTGGTCCTCAGCAATAACGTCGGGAACAGCGGCTTCGACTTCAGCGCCTTCGACACTGGAAGCGGCCACGACCTGCGGTTTGTCACGAACCTGGACGACACTGCGAGCCTCGACTACGAAATCGAGTCATGGAACACCAACGCGGACGGGGCGTCGTATGTCTGGGTCCGGATGCCGATCCTCCCGCCGGACGGAAACGGCTACGTCTGGGCGAAGTGGGGCGACGATACGACCCAACTCCCGTGCACGACGAACGGGTCGGTCTGGAACAGCGGATTCGCGGCTGTCTGGCACATGAATGACACCAATCAGGCCGGGTATGTGACGGATGGCACGGCGAACCGCAACCATGCGACCCGCAATGGCACCGCGCCGACCAACGCTGCGGGGCGGATCGCAGGCGCGCAGGGGTTCACGAACGGCTATCTCGAAGCCGCGGACTCGGCGTCGCTCGACCTGAGCGCGGACCGGCACACTATGGAGGCCTGGGTTTACGGGACCACGCTTGCCGGTGACTACCGCTGTGTTGTCGGCAAGATCGCTTGGGCGAACACGGACTGGACCTACAACACGCACGTGGGGTGGACGGATCCGAACAGCTTCCTCCACCAGAACGTGTACAATGCTTCAGTGGACCAGACCCTGAACACGGCCAACGGTTCGCTTGTCGCCGGGCAGTGGTATTATGTGACCGCGACGTATGATCGCACACTGTCGAGTGCGAATCAGGTGTCGTACATCAATGGTGCCCAGCGCGCGTCGCGAAGCACGACCGTAGTGGTACCGGCCAATGCCCAGCCCGTGCGGATCGGCGCGTGGTACAGCGGCGATCCCAACTACTTCATCGGCTACATTGACGAGGTGCGGCTATCGTCTGTGGCGCGTTCATCCAACTGGGTGTGGTCGTGCTGGATGGGGCAGGTGTCCAACACCGTGTTCAACAGCTATGGACCGATGCAGGCGGTGAGCAACGCGTGGTTCGTGTGGCCGGGGGTGTCGAACGAAACAGTGGATTCTGCGGCCGGCTACGTGACGCTCCTGACCTCCAATGCCGACGTGTACCTGGTCTGGGACCTGACGAACCGGTTCGATACGCTCGCTGGCTGGGCTGGCACGAACTATGTCGGCGCCGACGTCGCGACTGGGCGTATTGACGACGTGGCGATGTCCAACCTGGCGTCTGGCGCGATCTACTACTGCCGGTTCTTCGCAACCAATACCGCGAACGGCGCGACCGAGTGGTCAACGGCGGTCCGGTTCGGGACGCTTGGTCCGCCGACCGTCACCACGCTGGCCGCGACGAACATCCTCAAGGGCTCGGCCTGGCTGGACGGCAGCCTGGTCATCACCGGCGGCGCGCCGACGACGGTCCGGGTGTACTGGGGTTCATCGGATGCTTATCCGTCCCATTCCGGATGGCTCGGGACCAATGACTTTGGTGTATCCGCCGCCGGTCTGCTGACCTGCAAGGCCCATGGCCTGGCCGCCGGCCAGACGTACTATTTCCGTTACTATGCCACCAACAGCTATGGCGAGTCGTGGGGTTCCGTTGCGAGCTTCACGACTGCCGCAGGCACGCCGGACGGCATCTGGGATGGCGAGGGTAATCCGGTCTGCAACTGGTCGCTCGGCTTGAACTGGACGGATGACCTGACCCCTGGCAATCCCGCGACCGGCACCTTGACGTTCAACAACACCGGCATAGCCCGAGGCAGGAACCTTGTTGACGCAAGCTGGCAGGTGGGCGGCCTGACGTACGCCAATACTGTGGGCATATACACGACCGCGCTGGCCGGCAACGCGCTTACGGTCAACAGTTCGTTGCAGGTCGGCAACAACACGCGGGCAAGCGCGGTGATCGAAGGTTCCGCAGGCATCATGCAGGTCGGTACGCCGTCGGCGCGCGGTAATATCTATGTTGGCTACCAGTCCGGCGGGAATGGAACTCTCGTCCAGGCCGGTGGTTTGTTCGTTGCATACGTCAACGACCTCCTGGTCGGGCGGAGTGTCGGTAACACGTATGGCACGGTTCCGGGCACGCTGGATCTCAGCGCGGTCGATAACGGAACACTCGATGTGGCGAATAACTTCATTGTGGGCCGCAAGTATGGCAACGGCGTATTGCGGCTCGGGAACAACTGGACGGTCCGGGTCGGCACCAGTTCGGCATGGGCCGGTGCCTTCTACGTGGGGGCTTGGGAATACCAGGATACATATGATGCTGGTTACGTCGCCGCGGGCAGCGGCGGTAGCCTGGCCATCTATGCCGGCAGCGTCAACATAGGTACCAGCGGATACAAGACGGGGGCAAGCGGGACCGCCAATTTCGGCGGCATGACCGGCCCGGTGGTCCTGAATGCCAATTCGCTTTCGATAGGGACGGCCGGTGGACAGGCCAGTGGTTATGGAACCCTGGATCTGCGGAGTACCACGAACCTGGCTTTCAATGTGGGCACAGTGGTGATGGGAACCCCGGAGAACGACTACGGTCACGGTGCGATCGGTACGCTGTTTCTTGGAGCCGGGACCGGCACGGTCGGCGCGATCACGCTTGGTGATTCGCGCTATTCCAGCGGGACGCCGTCCTCGATCGTGACGTACGGGACGCGCCTGAAGCTCACGACATCCCTGACTATGAACCTGTTGAGCTCCGTCACGAACTACATTGGCTCAACGCCGGGTGGCTGGGACATAGTCAACACCAACAAAGGCGCGCTGTCGATCCACGGCAGTTCCACAATTGCGGCCGGGCGCGGGCTCAGCCTGTCGTTCACGGCCAATCCGTCCGGGTACGTTCACTATACCGCGGATTCCTCCGAGGCGAACGGTGTCCACTGGGGCCTGCGGTGGGCGGGCAATCACACCAACGAGCTGACCAATCTGTGGTACGGCGCCGACGGCATCCAGGGCAGCACTGATGACCGGCTGCGCTGGGACGCCAGCGCCCTGAGCGGCGAATTCGCGGGCAAGGCGGGCATCTTATACGATGCCGGCCTTGGCACCGACGGCAGGCCGCTGGACATGACCTACATCGGCTTCTACGTCAAGGTCCCGACGAACCTTGAGATCCAGAACGGCTCTGCGCCGGCCGGCGCAAACCTCTCGCCTACGCAGGCGACGGTTACAGCAACCGTGATCACGAACGGCGGATCCGCGGCCACTGGGTACATCTTCTACGACACGGTGGATCGCGGTCCCAGCATGGCTTGGGCTTTTACCAACGAGCTGGGCGAGCTGCCGTCGTCGGGACCGGTTTCAACTACGCTTTCCGGGCTTACCGGCAACACCGTCTACTACTTCATGGCATACGCCACGAACGCGGCGGGACAGAGCGCGTGGGGCGGCAGCACGGGCGTGCAGTTCAACACGGCCTGCCTGCCGTCCGTGACTACGCTGGCGGCCAGCAACGCACAGGCTACCAGCGCGTGGCTGAACGGAAACCTGACCGAGACCGGCGGCGGGACCGCGCTTGCGGTGCGGGTGTACTGGGGAACGAGCGACTCGTATCCGTCGTACACGGCGTGGTCCGGCACCAACGACTTCGGCGCTGTCGGGGTGGGATTGCTGGCTCATCAGGCCACGGGGCTCAGCGGCAGCACGGTGTACTACTACCGCTACTACGCGACGAACGAGTACGGGGAAGACTGGGGCGGCGTGGTGAACTTTGTGCCGGGCACCACCGGCAACCTCACTTGGGATGGCGGGCCAGTGTCGGGGAGCGATAACTGGAGCGCCGGCACCAACTGGGTCGGGGATATCACGCCGGCGGCGCCGACGCCCGGCACGCTGACGTTCAACGACACCGGCATCGCGCACAGCAACAACGTCATGAACCTCGACTGGCAGGTCGGCGGGCTGACTTACGCGAACAGCTCAAGCCGGTATGAGACAGACCTGGGCGGACGCACGCTTACGGTGGCCGGTACCCTGACCGGCAGCGGCAACGCGCGCATCAACGGCGCCGGCGGCGGCAGGCTCCAGATCGGCAACACGGGCGCACGGCGGACCGCCACCGTGAGCGGAAGCCTGACCCAGACCAACGGCGCGTTCAGCGGTGTGCTGACCGATCTGACGGTATCCGGCGGCGCCGCCGTCATGGATCTCTCGACGGTTACCGGCGGCACGCTGGACATCGCGGACAACTTTGTCGTTGGCTACGGCGGCAACTCCTTCGGAACGCTGAGCCTCGGAAGTAACTGGGCAATCCGGGTCGGAAGCGGTCCGTACGCTCGCGCGGTTGTCCGGGTCGGCAATGGTGCATGGTACTCCAACAGCGGCACCGTAACGGCACGCAGCGGCGGCGGGAGCTTGACCGTGTATGCCAGCAGCTTCCTTGCCGGCTACACCCTTGACGGAAACGGCGCATGCTCGGGGAGCATGGACTTTGGAGGCATCACCGGCCCGGTGTTGTTTGATGCCACGTCCATGGTGCTGGGGTACAACAACTATGGTAACTGGGGCGGTGGCGGGTACGGTATCCTGAACCTCAGCGGCACGACGAACCTGACCTTCAATGCGGGAACCCTCACGATGGGGTACGATGACTGGGGCGGAACCGCCGACCAGCTTCTCCTCGGCGCGGGGACGGGGACCGTGGTTACGGCCGTCATCGGCCATGCCGGCGTCAACAGTCCGTCGCCAGCCATCCTTGTGACTCACGGCACGGACATGCGGGTTGTCACGAGTCTTACGCTCAATAACATGGGCGCTGTCAGCAACAACATCGGCATTGCGTCGGCAGGCCTGAATGTCCTGGCGTCCGATGCAGGCGCCCTTGCCGTCGCGGCCGGCTCCACGACAGCCGCCGGCCGTGGAATCAAGATCGTATTCGGCCGGAACCCGGCCTACCTGCGGCGGTACACCTCCGACGCCGGCGCGGCCGACGGAGTCCACTGGGGTTTGCGCTGGAAAGGGGACCATGTGGCCGCACTGCAGTCTCTCGCGGCAGCCGGGAATCTCTGGTGGAACCAGGCCGGCCTCACCGGAGAGTATTCGAACAACGTCGCACTCTTCTACGACGCCGGACTGGGCACCGCGGGGCGGCCGAACGACATGACCTACGTCGGTTTCTACACGAAGACGGAGACAAACCTCACGATCTGGAACGGCCCGGCCCCGTCAGGATTCAGTCTCTGGACCACGCAGGCGCTTGTGACTGTGGACGTCGTCACGAACGGCGGTGTTCCGGCGAGCGGATATGTGTTCTACGATACGGTCGATCATGGCGCCAACCTCACATGGGGCTTTACCAATTCGCTGGGCATCCTGAACCCTGGAACGACTGTGCCAAGCATGATCCAGGGACTGGCCGCAAACACGAAGTACTATTTCATGGGATATGCCACGAACACGGCCGGGCAGATGGCGTGGGGCGGCGTCACGGGCGTGGAGTTCATGACGATCGGTCCGGCGGCAATCACTACACTGGCTGCGACCAACGTGCAGGAGACGAGCGTCTGGCTTAACGGCATCCTCACCGATACAGGTCGCGGGTCGACAACTGTGGTGAGAGCCTACTGGGGCATAAGCGACGCCTATCCAGGCGTTACCGGGTGGCTGGGGACCAACGATTTCGGGTTGTGCGAGACCGGTCGAGTCACATGCGCGGCGTCCAATCTTGTGACTGGTCAGCAGTATGTGTACCGATACTACGCCACCAACGAGTTCGGCGAAGTCTGGGGCGATGTTGTGGCGTTTGCCATTGGTGCGGCCGGCAACCTCACATGGGACGGCGGCGATCCCGCAAGCGATCTATGGGTCTCCGGCACGAACTGGGTAGACGACATCGGGCCCGCCAATCCGACACTTGGGACACTGACGTTCGGCGATGCCGGCATAACGCACAGCAACAACACGGTGAACGCCGACTGGGAGGTCGGCGGTCTGACGTACGCCAACACCACCAATTGTTACGAGACGGACCTGTCCGGCAACACGCTCACGGTTCTGGGCAGCATAGCCCTACCGGAAGGCGGGATCGGGACTTCGGCCGGTGCGAGGATCAGCGGCGGCGCGGTTCGAGTCGGCAGTACGACTGTGCCTGGGCAGATTTCTATTCCGGTCGGGAACGGTAACCGGACATTGACGGTAACGAACGCCACATTCGTGGGGCTGTTGAACAGCATGGATATCGGGACAGGCGGATACCACGGCAACGGGTATGCCGGTATCGGGGCCTTGGACTTGACGGCCGTGTCGGGCGGCACACTGGATGTCAGAAGTTCTATCACCGTCGGGAGCGGAAGTATCGGCACAGGGTTACTTGATCTCGGGAGCAACTGGACGTTCAGGGTCGGCAATTGGCCGTATTCCAGGGGCATATTCCGCGTCGGGTACACAGAGTGGACCGGCAAGACCGGCCTTGTGCGCGCAAGGCCGGGTGGTGGCAGTGTGTCCATCTATGCCAGCGAGGTCCTCCTGGGCTGCACCTACAACGGTACCGGGTCCGGGGTTGGCGATGTCGACCTCAGCGGCATCACCGGTCCGGTGTTCATCGATGCCACAAGGATGACGCTCGGGTACGGGTGCAACATAGTTATCGGCCAATACCAGACCTGGGGCGGGGCATGCAGCGGTTCGCTCAACCTGGGCGGCACCACCAACCTGACATTCAATGTGGTGGATCTTGCGGTCGGCTCTGTGGACTGGGGGGGCGCGCCTGACAGGTTGATCCTCGGCGCCGGCAGCGGCACCGTGGATCGGGTCTTCATCGGGACCAACTCCGGGTCGGCATCATACCTTGTGACGCTCGGAACCCAGTTCCGTGTGACGGCAAAGTGCCGGGTTGGGGAGACGGGGGTCATCAGCAACTTCATAGGCGGCGCAGCATCCTCCGGGTTGGATCTTGCTGCCTCAGCAAGCCAGACGCTGGTGGTGAAGTCAACGGTTGGCGCCGCCGGCGGCATCCGCGTTGTCTTTACCGCTAATCCCGCCAGCGCCTGGTGCGTGCCACCTGCATGGCAGGCTGAGGGGGTGCACTGGGGCCTGCGCTGGGCTGGTAACCATATCGCCGACCTCACGGCGCTGCTGAATGGGGCTGATGGCGTTGCCGGCACAGCCGATGACAAGCTGAGGTGGGATGACAGCCAGTTGACCGGACAATTCACGAACCAGGTCCGCATCTTCTACGATCCAGGCATTGGCACGGTCGGCCGCCCGTACGACATGACATACGTCGGCTTCTATATAAGGGGCCCGTTCCCAGGCACAGTCCTTATGATCAGGTAGACAATCAGGCACCGGGCAATGTGAAACAGAGGGCCCGGCGCAAGGTGCCCATGATCTTCTCGCCTGGCTGGTGAGGATGTGAAGGGTTGCGTGCGACGTGAAAGTTCGTTGGACACGGAAGATCAGGACACGAAGGCAGCAAACAAGGATGGAGAGACATTGACGCCAATAGAATCAGCGACGGATGTAGTGGAATGCAGCATGCAGGAGATGGCATGTGTTGTCCTGAATAGCCATTCCGCTTCCTTTCCAATCTCTCCGGCAGCCTGGATGTAACTGCTCACCACATTGGCGGTGGCTCCGACACTTGCACCGTAAGATACCACTTGTCTTGCGCCAGTTGATGTGGATATGCGAACTTGCCAAGAAATGCAAAATATGTGCATACCACTTTCGTATCTTATGGTGTTGAGCTCTTGCAACGGAAGATGAGATATATGCGGCTCACTCGGGTGTTGGTAATAAGAAGGGGAGGTTGGGACACATGCGGAAACTGATATGTCTGCTGCTGACCGTGACATTCGGCGTACAGGTCGCCGGTGCCGCCGATTGCAAGCTGCTTAATGACGCCGACACGGAGAGTTTCAAGGCCTCTGACGGAAGAGTTCTCCTGTATGCACTGGCCAAGCCGCAGGTGCTCAAGACTGGGAAGAAGTATCCGCTGGTGATCTTCCTCCATGGCGCCGGAGGCATGAGGCCGGCGGGCGAGCGTAACCCGCAACGGTCCTGGGACGGGGCAGGGCAATTCTTTGAAACCATGACCAACGACTGCTATTTCTTCATGCCGCAGGCAAACTCGATCTGGTCAGGCATCCCCTGGGCCCAGTTGCCCTACACGATGAGCACGGAGCCGGCAAAGCAGGCCAATCAGGCAGTGGTTGAATGTATCGATGCGCTCCTCAAGGACAAGAAGCTCGCCGTGGATCAGGAACGCATCTACATTGCCGGCGTTTCCATGGGTTCCATGGGCATGTGGGACCTGGCCTGCCGGCGGCCGGAACTGTTCGCAGCCGGGCTCTCGTGTTGCGGCGGGTTCGATGCCACACAGGCCAAGCGAATTGCCGGTATCAAGTTCCGCATGTTCCACGGCGGGGCCGACAATGTGGTGCCGGAGGCCGGATCCAAAGCCCTGTATGATGCGCTCAAGGCTGCCGGTGCTGACGTTGAGTACCAGGTCTACCCCGGCGCCAATCATCTCATCTGGGAGCCGACCTACCGCAACAAGGTCAACGTTGACTGGCTTTTTGCGCAGCGCCGTGGCCCGGCAGCCGGAAAGCAGCAGGGACCGCAGGTGAAATCCGCGGCCGGCGACCTGCCCATGGATGTAAGCCGTGAGAGCCGTACGTGGACATCGAAGAAGGGGACCACACTTGAGGCCAAGCTCCTGCAGAAGCGCGGCGATAACCTCGTCCTGGCCCTTGCCGATGGCACCCGGAAGACGGTAGACGTGAAAGCGCTTTCGCAGGATGACCAGGCCTACGTCAAGGCGCTGGCCAGCGGTGAAGTGCCGAAGGGGCCGGCGGCAGCGTCCAGGGAGCCGGAAGCAAAGGAGGCGCCCGCGCCTGTTTCGGCGGAACCCGCCACGTCATCCTCCGAGATCGGCGGCCTTGTTCTGTGGCTTGATGCCAGCGACGCCAATTCTGTTACGATTGCCGATGGCCGCGTGGCTGAGTGGAAGGATGCCAGCGCTGGCAAGTTCAACGCGTCCCAGTCGGTCGGCGACTTCCGGCCCACGCTTGTCCTGAACGCATTCGGCAAGATGCCGATGGTCCGATTTGTTGCCAGCGGTTATCAGGAGGGCATGCACGGCTTCCAGCCGTACCTCGGTCATACCCTTAATACCGACTGTGTTCCCGGAACCGGCGACGGGCCGCGCACCATCGTCATGGCAATGGCCAATGTCGGCCACACTGAGTGGCTGATCAACCATGTTCTGCATTACGGCAGTCCGGCGGCGCTCGAGGCCTACGGCATAACCAGCCGCTCCGACCAGAAGAACGTGTGGGGCAATCACTACTGGTCAGGCGGATTCTCCAGTGGCATCAGTTCAGACTCGCCCGGCGGGTTCATAGTCATCCAGAGCTACGGCGACGGTGTTGACCGCTACACGATCAACGGCGGTCCGACGGTGTCGAACACTGTGGCTCTCAAAACAGCTGGCGGCACGTACGGCAAGTATGGCATAACCATCGGTGCGCGAATTGATCCCAGGTTCGGGAAGCCTTCCGAGGGCGCCGTTTTCGACGCCGGCGAGGTGATGGCATTCTCGAAGGCCCTGAGCGTCAAGGATCGCCAGAAGGTTGAGGGCTACCTCGCGCACAAGTGGGGCATGGCCGACCGCCTTCCGGCCAAGCACCCGTACAAATCGCGGGTACCGGCCGTTAAGTTTGAAGGCACCTCACGGCGATAACAAGAACGGAGAACGGTTATGTCTGGTGAGAATCAGCAATCAAGGTACGACAAGATGATCTACCGCCGCAGCGGGAAGTCAGGGCTTCAACTGCCGGCCATCTCGCTTGGGGCATGGGAGACTTTTGGCGGCTACAGGGGAGAGGACACTGCCAGGGAGTGTTTCTTCCGTGCGTTCGACCTGGGCATCACCCACTTCGACTTCGCCAACAACTACGGCCGGCCGCCCGGCAATGCGGAGGTCATTGGCGGCCGCATCCTCAAGGCGATGCCGCGTGACGAATTGATCATATCCACCAAGGCCGGCTATCTCATGTGGCCGGGACCCTATGGCGAGTGGGGCAGCCGGAAGCATCTTGTCGCCAGCCTGGACCAGTCGCTGAAGCGACTTGGCCTGGACTACGTGGACATCTTCTATTCCCACCGCTTCGATCCGAACACCCCGCTCGAGGAGACAATGGGTGCTCTTGACCACATCGTGAAGCAGGGCAAGGCAATTTATGCAGGGGTGTCCAACTATCCCGGCGCCGTCTATGATGAGGCGGTGCGCACGGTTGAGCGCCAGCGTGGGGCCCCGATCGTGATTCATCAATACTCCTACAACCTGCTCAACCGCGTGATGGAGACGGACCTTCTTCACCATACCGAGCGCCACGGGTGTGGCGTGATCTGCTACTCGCCGCTGGCGCAGGGACTGCTCACCGACAAGTATCTGGGCGGGATACCGGCCGATTCCAGGGCGGCCTTGTGGTGGGATGAGGCCGGTCGCCAGAGGAACATCACGCCGCAGGTCGTGGCTCGTCTCCGCGGCCTGAACGAGATCGCGCGGCGGCGCGGCCAGACACTGGCTCAGATGTCGCTGGCGTGGGTGCTCCGAGACCCCCGCGTCACCTCGGCCCTGATCGGCGCGAGCCGCGTCAGCCAGGTCGAGGAGAACGTGGCCGCCCTGCGGAACCTCGACTTTGCCACCGAAGAGATCGAGGCCATAAACAAGCTGTGAGCGGCGTGAATTCCAGGATCTTCCATGTCGATCCCGTCCGCGGCGACGATGCCAATCCCGGCGTGTCCCCCGATCATCCCTGGCGGAGTTTCGGGCGGGTCAACGCGACCGTGCTGGAGCCGGGCGACCGGGTGATTCTCAGGCCCGGTGTTTACCGGGAGACGCTCACGCCCCGTGGTGGCGGCAGCCCCGACCGGCCGGTCGAGTTCCACTTTGAGCCCGGCCGCTTTGAGATCGAGACCGATGGGTTGACGCGGCTGAAACTCCACATTTCAAACAACAACAACTGGCCGGATAAACCCAAACCCGTCGCCATCATCGTACAGGATGTGAAGCACATCCGCTTCATCGGGGCCAACAGCAACGTAATTCTGGGCGGCACAGCGATCTACTTCGTTAACGACCGGGCCGTGGACATCTCCTATTCGGGGCTAACTTTTGATCTCCGCCGGCCGACCGTGTCGGAGTTCCGGGTGGTTGAGAGGTCGGCAGACAGCGTGGTGATAAGAATTGCCGAAGGATCGGACTACGCGATCCGTGACGGCGTGTTCACCTGGACCGGCGAATTGGGAACTGGCTGGACAATGATGCAGGAGGCTATTCCGGAGGAGGGGCGCTGCTGGCGCCTGGGTGCCGCCAATCCGTTCGAGGGCGCGCGTGCCGTGGAAGCTGGTGCGCGGCTGGTCCGGCTCGAGTATCCTGGTGGAGCTCCTTCGTGGCTTCCAGGACATCACTTCCAGCTTCGCAACGTGGATCGCGACTGTGTCGGAGGTTTCAATACGCGCAGCCGTGACCTCGTCTGGAGGAATTGCACGTTCCATGCGCTCACCGGAATGGGGGTCATCAGCCAGTTCACCGAGAACCTGACTTACGATCATGTGAATGTCATCCCGCCGGACGGCACCCTGCGTACATGTCCGGCCTGGGCCGATATGTTCCATTTCTCCAACTGCCGGGGCACAGTTTGCCTGAGCCATTGCCGCATGTCGGGTTCGCAGGATGACCCGGTCAACGTCCATGGCACTCATCTGCGGCTGGTGGAGAAGGACGGCACGCGCCGCGTCCTGGTCCGTTTCGCGCACGCCGAGACTTTCGGTTTTGCCGCGTTCGCGCCGGGCGACCGCGTTGAATTCGTCAACCACCTCACCCTGCGCGCTTTTGCCGCCAACACAGTCGCTGCCGTTGAGCGGCGCTCGGACACCGACTGGATGCTGACGTTCGAACAGGACGCCGCCGACTTCGCCGAGGGCAACGTCATCGACAACATCACATGGCACCCGGACCTGGAGATACGCGATTGCCATGTGACTATGGATGCCACGCGCGCGTTCCTCATCACCACCCGCGGCAGGGTTGTCGTCGAGCGAAACACCGTTGTTCGAACCGCCATGAGCGCGATCGAGATCAACGACGACGCCAGGTCCTGGTTCGAATCCGGCCCGGTCCGCGACGTGACGATACGTGACAACACATTCATCGAATGCGGCGAGCCGGTAATCCGTATTGCGCCTGAGAACGAAGTGGCGGCCCCCGGTGCGCCGGTGCACGAGCATATTCGTATCGTGAACAACACATTCCAGGGTGGAGGCTGCTCGATCGCGGCGAGGAGCGTGAAGGGCCTTGTGGTTACCGGCAACAGGTTCAGCGCGGAGACCGTGTCCGTCCAGACCACCGCGTGCAGTGATGTTGTTATCGAAGGCAACATTACTGCGCATAATACGGCACCTGGTGCCGGCTGTGCAACGCGTGGAGAGAGAATATGAACAAGAATGTTGCCGGGCCGCGCGGAGTGGGTGACGAGCCGGACCGGTGGCTGGTTGCAATCATGGGAACCGTGTTGCAGCTCTGCCTGGGCACGGTGTATGCCTGGAGCTACTTCCAGAAGCCGATCATGGCGGAGTTCGGATGGACTAACACGCAGGTAATGTGGATTTTCTGCCTGGCCATCTGTTTTCTTGGTTTGGCTGCGGCGTGGGGCGGGATCAACCTGTCCAGGTTCGGTCCCAGGAGACTGGCCATCTGGGGTGGAGTCCTTTACGGGGTCGGGTACCTGCTGGCGGCTCTTGCCATGAAAATGGCGAGCCTGCCGCTGTTCTATCTGGCCTATGGCGTAATCGGCGGTATCGGCCTTGGTCTTGGCTATGTCACCCCGGTTGCCACGGCGGCCAGATGGTTTCCGGACAAGAAGGGGCTCATCACAGGCATGGTTGTGATGGGCTTCGGACTCGGCGCCCTGGTGATGTCGAAGGTCATTGCGCCGCTGTTGATGGATCTGACGCACAACAACCTTGTCCAGGTATTCCTGTACACAGGGCTTGCCCTGCTGGTACTTGGCGCGTCGGCTGGTTCGTTCATGAAGAACCCGCCGGCCGGTTACCTCCCGGCTGGCTATGTTCCGCCGGCCTCTTCGGCCGCCCGGCAGGCGGCGGATGAAGCCATGACGGCGATCGACTGCATCGTCTCGGGCCGGTTCATGGTCATGTGGCTGTTCTTCTTTGCCAACATTTGTGCCGGAATCATGTTCATCGGGATGCAGTCGCCGATGCTCCAGGACCTGCTGAAGGTGACCGGCAAGTACGCCGGCATGACGCCTGATGCAGCCAAGGTAGCGTTGGCGTCGGCCGGGGCGACCTTGATCGCCATCAGTTCGATCTTCAACGGAGTTGGACGCTTATTCTGGGGAGGGTTGTCTGACAGGATCGGACGCGTGAACACGTTCCGCGTAATCCTCGCAACCCAGGTGCTGGTGTTTGTGGCGTTGATCTTCGTGAAGAGTCCGATTCTGTTCGGCGCCCTGGTCTGCTATGTCCTGCTTTGCTATGGCGGCGGGTTCGGCGCGGCGCCTTCAACGGTACTGACGGTGTTCGGACAGCGACATATGCCGGTGGTTTACGGCACGATCCTGACGGCCTGGTCCGCGGGCGGGATCCTGGGGCCGCAGATTGCAGCGCGGATCGCGGACATGGCCCCGGATCGAGCCACGGTCTATACGTTCGGCGTGGAGGCGGCGATCCTGCTGTCGGGCGTGTTGCTGACGTTTCTCGTGGATGACAAGCCTCACCACAAGAAGACCTCGGCATCACGTTGATAATAGTGCGGCCGCGGCGTTGGCGAATAACCCCAATGTATTCATTCTTCATGAGAGTTAGATAGTGGCAATGGGTGGGCCATATGGTAGTGTTCGCGGCCAGTGGCGTCCAGATCCGGTCATGGCCATGGCGACGGCAGGCCGGTGCGCCGGGGGGCTGAAATGCACGCATGCACGATGACATCAAGGGAACGCGTTCGAAGGGCCATTCATTTCCGCGGCGTCGACCACGTGCCGCACCACCTGCCGGATGGCAAGGAGAACGATATCCTCTGGCTGTGGACGCCGCGTGAGCCCGACAGGCGGGGGTGGTCCGTCGGGGCGGATGGACTTGAGCACCGTGCTGACGCCTGGGGTACAACCTGGACACGGCCGGTGGGGGCTGGCAACCACGGAGAGAAGACCGTCCTTGCCATACCCGACATCGCGCGCCAGGCGGAATATGTGTTTCCTAACGACAACAACCCCGCGCACTTTGCCGCGGCGCGGGACTGCATCCGCGACAACAATGCCTCGGCCAATCCGAAATACTGTCTTGGCGTCATGCCTTTTTCCAGCATCCACGAGGGCACGCATAATCTCACCGGCCTGGACAGCATGTTCGTGGCGTACTACGAGAACCCGGATGCCCTGAAGGCTCTCATCGCCAGGCTGGCAGAGGCGCAGCGCGAGTCCATCAGGCGGCTGGCCGCGATCGGCTGCGACGGTGTCATGGGCTACGATGATTGGGGCCTGCAGGATCGGATGATGGTCAGCCTGAACCTGGTTGATGAGTTCTTCAAGCCGCACTATCTCGAGAACTGGAAGCTGGCACATGACCTTGGCATGGACGTCTGGATGCATTCATGCGGCTACATCCTGCCTCTGCTGCCGAGCTTCGTGGATTGGGGGCTGAATGTCATCCAGCAGGATCAGCAGGAGAACCAGGGGTTGGAGAACCTCGACGCCGCGGTTGGTGGCAAGTTGGCGTTCTGGTGCCCGGTTGATATTCAGCAGACAATGATCCATGGTTCCCTTGATGATATAAGGGCCTACGTGCGCCGGATGATTGCCACGCTCGGCAGCCACAACGGTGGGTTGGTCAGCATGGCCTACAGCACTCCTGATGTAATCAACCACACCCCCGAGAAACTAGCGGTGATGTGTGCATCGTTCCGGGAGTATGGAAACTATTGAATTCCGCCATTAGCCTTTGACATGCAACCAGCAGGGAGGTCATGCCTATGTCGCATTTCTACGCCGATGTTCACACCGCGCGGATCCAAGAGGTCATCCGCAGGCTGGTGAAGGAGATACTCACTGAACATGTGTCTTTCGAGGCGACGTTTGCGGTGACTCCGGAACCGGTTCCATATGCAGAACGCCAGAAGCTAGCCTATCGCCCCATTGCCGAGGGCGCGCATTGGGGAAGCACATGGGATTGCGGCTGGTTTCATATCAAGTCGCGCGTCCCCGTGGATTGGAAGGGCGCGGCGGTGGTGGCCCAGCTTGATTTTGCCGGCGAAACGCTGGTCTACGACGCCTCCAGAATGCCTGTTGCAGGGCTCACCAGCGGGTCGGTCTTCGACTTGCACTACAGCAAGGACATCCTCCACTTGTATCCGTGCTGTGCCGGAGGCGAGTCGGTGGAGCTTTGGCTGGAGACAGGCAGCAACGGCCTGTTCGGTGTCAACCGGCCGCTCGATCCCGCATGGGAGGAGGACCCGTCGAAGCACCACGGCCACCAGTCCAGCGCCGTCATGAGGATGCGGCTGTGTCGGTTCAATACCGACGCATGGCATCTGTGGCTCGATCTGGGCGTCCTTATCAATCTGGCCGAACTCCTGAAGGACGGAACCGCGCGCAAGCTGCAGATCCTGCGCGGGTGCAGCAAGGCCCTGGACCTGCTGCCTACCCGCGGTCCAAGTGCCGTTCGCGAGGCGCTCAAGCCCCTGTTCAGCCTCCCGACCGATCCGGCGACGGTGGATGTGTACGGAGTTGGCCACGCGCATATCGACACCGCCTGGCTGTGGCCTGTTCGCGAGACGATCCGCAAGTGCGGCCGCACCTTCTCGAGCCAGATCGCCAACATTGAGCGCTACCCGGGTTATGTCTTCGGCGCAAGCCAGGCTCAGCTTTACGCCTTCACCAAGGACAACTATCCTCTTCTCTATGCGAAAATCAAAAAAGCCGTCAAGGCCGGCCGTTGGGAAATACAGGGCGGAATGTGGGTCGAGGGCGATTGTGATCTCACCGGCGGAGAGGCCTTGGTACGACAGTTCATCCACGGTAAGAATTTTTGCCGAGATGAATTCGGTGTTGACGTCAAGGGGTGCTGGATCCCTGATGTTTTCGGGTATGCGGCGACGATGCCTCAAATACTGAACCGAAGCGGAATCGAATGGTTCCTCACCCAGAAGATCTCCTGGAACCAGTT
>JBAXKQ010000041.1:0-19977 GCA_037135275.1 bacterium | reverse complement strand
GGCGGTCTCGGCGGACTGGCACTGACTGACGACCGCGATATCAACGAGAGGCGCAGCGCTGCTTCCGGGCGCGGGCTGTCCGAAGCGGCAAAGAACATGGGAAAGAATGGCTCAGATCCGAACGCCGTCATCTGGGTTGAGGCCATGGAGAAGCTTGCTGCCAGGATCACTGAGGCTGACGTGAAGCGGTTCCGCAAGGAAGGGGGGCTGCAATAATGAGGATCCTCCCACGCCTTGCTGTCATCTTGACTCTATCGACTGTCGCTCTGCTGCCGGCATGCACGTCTACAAACATGGGGAGCATCGTTGAAATCGGAATGCTCGCAGCCGGGCAGGACCCCCAGACGGCGGCCCAGGCAGGGAAGGCAACGTCGGCCATGGCCGGGGCAATCACTCCAATGAGCCTCGAGAGCGAACGCTCGCTCGGCGGCGGCGTGGCCGTCCAGGCCTACTCCCAGATCGGAAAACGCTACGCGAGTGACAAACTCCAGGAATACGTGAACCTGGTCGGCAGAACAGTTGCCGCCAACAGCCAGCGCCCGGAGGTGATCTATTCTTTCGCCGTAATCGACAACCCAACCCCGAACGCATTCGCCGGGCCGGGCGGCTACATCTTCATCACCTCCGGATCCCTGAAGGTAATGAAGGATGAGGCTGAGCTGGCCGGAGTGCTGGCCCACGAAGTTGCGCACGTCGCCAAGAAACACATGATTCAGACCTACAAGCGCGCCTCGCTTGTCAACGCACTGCAGCAAACGGCCGCAGCCTTTGACCAGAACGCCGCCCAGTTCAAGGAACTTGTCGATGCAGCAACTGACACCCTTTTTGACAAGGGACTCGACAAGAAATTCGAGTTCGAGGCGGACACGGTCGGAACAGAAATAGCCGTGATCAGCGGCTACGACCCAAAGGGCCTTATGGAATTCCTGAAGAAGCTCGAGAAGATGACCGACGCAAAGGGAGGCTGGTTCAAGACCCACCCTCCGCTGTCCGAGCGCGTCGACAAACTCAATGCCTTGCTGGCGGGCCGGCTTCTCGGCGAACAGGGAATAGAACAGCCTGAACGGTTCCAGAGAATGATGGCCGCTCACCTGAAGTAGTACAACAGCCCGACGTCAGACGTCATTGATCTGTGGTATGCGACCCGGGCCTGACGCACCGCAACGGCCTCTGCAGTTTCAAGGAGATTTCCCGTGGCCGAGACTTCAAAGCGCAGCGGTAGCCGCAGAAAGTGGCTGCGGCGCGTTATGCTCGGCTTCGCCACGCTGGTGGTTCTTCTGGTTATCCTCCTCGCCATGGCCCCATCGCTGCTGTTCAACCGGACGATCGACCGCAAACTGTCCGGCTGGGCAAGCGGATTTCTGGGCCGGCCGGTCATCATCGAGAATATCCGCTTCGGCTGGCGGACCCCGCTCAGCGTCAGTCGTATTGCCATTCCGGCTGTAGCCGGCGAGGAGAATTATCCCCTGCTCGACATCCGCGGTGTGTCGATACCGCTTTCTCTTGGCAGGATTGCCATGCTTCCACCGTATTCTCTCTCGATAAACGTCGAGAAGATCGAGTTCAATCTCGTCAGGACAAAAGACGGCGGAACCAATCTGGCAAGTCTCCTGGCCGCCTTCGGCGGCGGAAAGCCCGCACAGCGACAGCCCTCCGCACCCGGGCCGGCCGGCGACAAGAAGACAACGGCGCCGACGCTGCCCCTGAAGAGCATAAGGATCAGCCTGAAGCAGATCGATGCGCGCTACGTCGACATGCCAGGGGGCATGACAGCCGGCATGGAAGGAGGCAGCGTATTCCTCAACTGGACCGGCGATGCTCAACCGCTGGAAGGAAGACTTGCCGGCGCAGTCCGGCTGAACCAGACCATCCTGCCTTGGGAGCTTGGAATCTCACTGTCATCCTGGATCACATCCGGGCGCCGCCTGTCCCTGGATACGGCCGGGCTGACCGTCGACAGCGGTGGAGGAACAAATGCACCGGTCTTCCTGGATCTGTCAATGGCCGCCGGTCGCAAGAGTACTGCCCACGCCGCGCTTCCACTTGCGCTGCTGAGCCGCGTGAACAGCGCGCTCAACCTTTCTCCGGCCGCGCCTGAATTGGACGGCACCCTGGACCTGCGGTTGGCACTGACCCATGGCAGCGGTTTCAAGGACTGGAATATCTCATCAACCCTGCTGATCAAGGACGTCACAGTCAAGGGGGGGGCGTCCGCGTCCGAAACAGCGCAACAGGCCACCGCAACAGGACTACCAGGCGCTACAACCGCTTCAACCAATTCGCCTGTCCCTGCCCGGGCTTTCGATGGCTCACTCGGAATCTCCGGCAGCGTCACGTTGAACACCTCTGTGACTCTGCCGGGGCCTTCCGTGGATTCCCGGTCGCCCGTCAAGGTCTCGGGCGAGCTTGTCACAACCGTCAATTCCCTTGATTTGACGGCGGGCAAGATGAGTATCAGCCTCGCGGACTTCATCGATCGCCGGAAATTCGACGTGTCGGTTGATCCGGCGTCACCGGCCGATCTCATCTACTCCGATGACGCGCACACCTGTTTTTCGTATTTTGAAGGCACGATGGGCGTGGTGCTTGGCAAATGCGCACTGGATGCCAGGGCTGGACTGGCACCGCCTGGTATCGTGACATACGACATCAGCTCGGCCGAAGTCAATGACCTCGCCTTCGCGTCACCAGCCCTCCAGGTCACTGTCCCGCCCATCCGGTTCAGCGGTGGCTTCGCGGTCCGGCTGAAAGACAGTGTATTCGAAGGCAAGGACCTGCGGCTTTCCCTTGGCAACTTCCTCTCGGCGAGCTGCGCCCCCTCCTTCAATTGGACAAACGGCGCATTCCGGATCACGGCCGGCGTGAATCTCAGCAGCCTGTCGAACGCTGCCGCCATGGTGCAGTTCAAATCGACCAACGCCCCCGCCCTTCCCCGACTCGCCGGCGGACTCAGCGCATCCGTGAACCTTGCGGGCGCCGTTCCGCGGACAGCCTTTGTCCTGGGCCAGCCGCTGCCGGTTGCAGGCGAGGTGAATATCAGGCTGACCGACATCGGCGTGGATATCAATCCACGGCTGGCGGTCCACGGCATCAATACGACGGCAGACATAAGCCTTTCCGCAGACGGGCGCGATGTGAGCGGAGCGCTCGACTTCCGGGTGGCCGATCTCTCTGTCGGCGGCGGCCTGTTGCCACCCATCACGAATGTCAATGTGTCCGCGTTCGCCACCGTCCACGAGTTCAACCGCATCGAGGCGGAGCTCAGGAACCTCGGCATAGGCAGCCTGCGCACGACGGCATCGGCTCGCATGACCGTGGATGGACTTCTTGCTGCATTGTCGACAAACGCCACCGGAACCGGCGCCGTGAAATGGCTTCACGCGCTCAGCCTCGACGGCGCAGTGTCCCTGAACCAGGATCTTGAAGGAATCAGCGGCATTGTGACAAACCTGGATTGCAAAGGCAATATGGGCTTCTCCGCGTCCTTTGTGAACTCGCCATCCAGGTCGTTGTCTGTGGCCGCGGGCCTCAGCTTCAGGAAAGTCGGCTTCAGGTTCGCCGACACGGTCAAGGTTGACGGCGTCAACGGCGGATGGTCCCTGACCAAGACATTCCTCGCCCCGGACGGCGGCCGGAAACCCGTCTCTCCACCCCCGGGCGGCATCCTGATCGACTCGATCGACCTCAAACTGCCGCAACTCCCGCTCAAGATGCACAAGATGGCGATCACCTTCCGGGGGCTGGAACAGGGACTGAAGATCTCCCTCGCCGTGCCCGACATGATCGGAGGTCCAACCGAGGCGGCTTGCACCCTTTCCATGCGCGGGGGAAATCCGGAAATAGCGGCCAAGGCGACTGTTACCGGGCTCAATGGCGGCGCGCTCTTTCCAGGCCTGAAATTCAAACATCCCGGCGATGGGGATGTTAATGCCGTAGCGGATGTTTCCATCGTACTCCCCCCTGACCCAAGAGGGATACTGCTCGACTATCTGAACCTCAGGATACGAACCATGCGGATAGGAAAGGATGCGCTGGTCCGCATCCTGAAAGCCATGGATTCACGGCAGGAGACACCCCAGTTCCAGAATGCCATTTCAGCGCTCTCGCTTGGCACCGCCATCGGGGCCGAGGTGCTTCTCGCTAATTCGCTCGTTTCGGTGAGCGCCGACCTGCTCGTCGCCGGCGGCGTCAAGCTCACCCTGCCGATGCTTGATTCGGAGCCTTTGAGCGATATAATGGGAGTTTACAAACTTGAGGGAGCGGAGCAGCAGCTTGACGGACTGAGGAAGATGCTGCTCATCCTCATGACGAATGACCTTGCGGAGCTTGAGAAGAGCCTGGCCGGCGCCGCGCAATAACGCGACGCCGCCACGCAGTGTGCGGTGGGTACGAATGCCGCTGATGCGGCCGGAAGCGATGGCCTGGGTGTCCATCATCCGTGCAACCGGTATTGATGAGTGGTTTGTTATCGTTGGCTGCGGGCCCGGACCCGCGACGGGAGTAGCAATGAAAAAGTCATACGCCTGCGTGGCGCTGCTGGCTGTCTCACTATCTTCAGCCGGCTGCATAAGTTCGCTGTTCAACGTGAACCTGAACGTCGTCGGCGAACAGACCGCCCTCGAAAAACAGGTCCTTGGCACATACAAGAGCCTCGGCGAAGACCTCATGGTCTACAGCAGCGTCAGGGGGGTGGATGAGAGCGGCTCGCTGAAGACGCCACCCGCATCCACCGACAGCCAGCGTGCCGCCTGCACAGCAATGCGGAACCGCGACTACAACCGTGACGACGTGCAGCGCATCCTTGCTGCCGGGATCGCCGGCGAAGGCAAGGACGGCCAGCTAATCGCCCGCAAGGAGGCCGGATCCGAAACAGTCGAAGGCCTCACCCGTGAGCAGGTGATCAAACTTGTTGAAGAAGAGAACGGCGATCGGCGCGTGGTGGTTGAGCGGCTGGCCACCACGACCCCGAACCTCACCAGCGAGCAGCGAGCGCAGGTCGGGAGCATTTTTGCCCAGTTGAACCACGAGATAGCCCCGGCCGGGACGTGGCTCCAGAACCAGGATGGAAGCTGGCGACGAAAATGAAAGCACTTGCAAACGTACTGGCCGCCATATTGGCACTGCCGCTGCTTGCAGCGGCACCAGCCGCCGCCGGCGGGGATTTCGTATCCAACCTGCGGCTCCTCACCTCCGTCCCCGAGGACGACCACTCGCCGGCACTGTCACCTGACGGTAAGTGGATAGTCTTTGTCTCCGAACGCACCGGCGACATGCAGTTGTTCGCCGGATCACTTGGCCGCGGGGCGGTTGTCGTGCCACGCCCGATCGCGCCCAACCCGGGCGATGATCATTCCCCTCAGTTCTCGCCCGACGGCAGATGGCTTGCGTGGATCTCCACGCGCGAAGACGCCTTCGGCGATGTGTGGGTGATGCCTTTCCCCGATGGCAAACCCGTACAGGTCTCGATGCGCGGGCAGCGCGACAGCAACCCCCGCTGGCACATCTCCGACTCGGGCCCGCTGCTGGTCTATGACACCCTGGAGCCGGACGGTAAAGGGAGATCAATGGCTGCCAGGCCCATCGACTGGACCCCGTTCGAGTACGGGGAAGCAAGCTCCATCACCAGCCTCAAGCCGCCGTTCGGCGCCTTCGTGGTCTCGGCCCCGGCGTTACCTGATCAACCCTGGGTGCTTGTCACCGACGACACCGACGGAAACGGCATATTCAATGAACAGGACCGGCGTGCGGCCTGGATTGCGTCAGCGGACGGCACGGAATGGCGCCAGATCACCCCTCCCCTCGCCGGCCTGAATTCACCGAGGCTGGCAGGCAGGACACTGGCCCTGAGCCTCGCGCTTCGTGATGATCTTGACGTGGCCCTTGTTGAAACCCCGTTCGAGATCTCCAGGCTGACAAATGTTGTCGACCTGGTTCACGCCGCAACCCGCATGTGGGAGGATGTGCCACTTGATCCCTTCACACCGGTCTCGTATCTACGCCAGGCGTACCTGCTGAAGCCCGGCAGCGAAGAGGGCGTATCAGCCGTGCTCATGGCCGTCGACATCCTCGAGAGCGCGCAGCGGGCGGAGCAGGCCCTGGCAATGCTCTTCTTTGCCGAGGCAAACTCAAGGCCAACCCCGCCAACCACGGCTGAGTTTGCGTATCGCAGGGCAGTGCTCGAGCTTGCAAAGGCCAAACGCGATCGCATCGCACCTGCCGAGTTCAAGGCAAAGGCGGATACGACCTGCAGGCACCTTGCGGCGCTTGCCGGCTTGTCGCCAGCCCTGCCCGCTCAACTCCGTGCTCGTATTCTCATGCAGCAGGCCTCGATTCTGCATGCGCAGGGCGATTACGCTGCTGCCCTGACCGTGGCAAAGGAAATCTCGACGCTCGACGGCGCCCAGCGCCGCGTGCTGTGCCAGGCCGCCATGCTGCGCGGCGAGATATACGCCGGCCTCGGGCTCCCTGCGGAAACCGTGCGCGCATACAGGGGTATAGTTGCGGACTTCCCGGACCAGGCCGACCTCACCGAGGACGCCTCGCTCCGGCTCGCCGGCATCGCAGCCGATGCCGAGCCTGACCCCGGGAAACGCATGGAGATTCTCAAGCGCCTCCGCGACGACCAACTCGTAGGCGTTCGCTCCGCCGCGGCCCTGCTCGAGGGCCGGCTGGCGGCCGCCAACGGAGAAGTGAAGGATGCCAAGGAGACCTGGACCTCGATGCTCAGCGCACCGGACACACCGCCCCGGCTGGCGGCCAGGGCGGCGCTTGAACTCGGCAGCCTCCATACGCAGCTTGGCGAGTACCGTGAAGCAATCCAGGTGTTCGCATCAATCACGGACAGACTGCGTGACCAGCTCTTTGGCGGGGCGCCGGCTCTTTACAAGAAGGCAAAACAGAGATGGATGGACGAATACCTCGCAAAGGGCAACTACGAGCTGCAAGTCGGCGATGCAAGCATGGCGCTGGCCACTTTCTCGGAACTCGCCAGCCTGGAACCGGCGAGCGTGGAGGCGTGGCGCGGGGTGCTGGAGGCCCAGTCGCGCTGCAGAGTGCTCGATAAGAAGCAGATTGCCGCCTACAGGACCAGGGCCACCTCTGCCCCTTCGGATGCGCTCGCACAGTATGTCTACGGTCTTGCGCTCTCCTATGAAAAGACGATGCCGGAGGAAACCGTACCTCAGCTTGAGCGAGCCATCCTGCTTGATGGTGCCGTGCCGTACTTTCATCAGACCCTCGGCTTTGTTCACGAACACTTCGCCAGGCTGAAGGACAGCCCTGAGCACCGTGCCGCGGCGCTTAACGAATATGAGCGCGCATTGACCCTGCTATCTGCCTCGGGCAATGTCCGCACTGTTGACTATGCACGGCTGCTGATCAACTCGGGCAACGCCGCACTGGCGGTCGGCAGCTTCAACCGGGCCGCAGACCTGTACGAACGACGCCTTGAGCTCGCCACACCGTTCGATTCGCCGGTCAACGAATTCCTTATGCACAGGTCCGCTGGAATAGCGTTCTCCCGCGCCTCGCGACCCCGCGAGGCTGTCGTGTCTTTCACCAGGGCCGCAAACCTGCTTCCAAAGGTCGTGGCCGCCGGCGTCGCATCCACCGGGCAGGCCAGGGATATCGGTGCGGAACTCCAGGATCGGACCGCGCTCGCGCTGTTGAACGCCGGCAGGAACGCCGAGGCAGCCGGGGCCTTCCTTGCCGTGGCACGCGCCGCCCCCCCCCGCTCCCCTGGCCTGGTGCGTGCATGGCGAAACCGCGGTTTCGCGCTTCACAGGCAGGCACTCGGTCAGGCCGGTATTGAACGCGACAAGTCATTGAACGCCGCCGCCGCGGCCTTCAATGAGGCACTCGCCATCCTCACTGCCGGCACCGTTCCGGAGAAGACCGGCCCGTCCAGCGCATTATTCCAGATGAGTATCTCCGTCTCTTCCGACAGCGAAACAGGAGGCGCCATGCTCGGCTTCTCAGAAGCACAGGAGCGCAGGCTGGTGCTTTCAGCCCTGTCACGGGTCAATGAGGACCTCGGCCTGTCCGAACAGGCGGTGGCAAGACTTCGCGAGCAACTCGCCGCGCCGGTTCCGTCGAAGGACGAGACTGTCGCATACTACACGACCGCGAGGCTCGTCGCCCTCGACAGGCTCGGCAGCAACCTGCAGAAATGCGGCAGGCGCGAGGAAGCGGCTAAAGCCCTGCTGGAAGCCGTTCAAACCGCCAGGTACGAAGCCAGGGGAGAGGTCAGCATCAACGCCAACGCGCTCTCCCTGTCCCTGCCGCGCCTGGCCGAATTGCAGCTGGCCGGCGACACGGACGCATTCCCAGCCGGACAACTTGCCGCCACATGGCTTCTGGCCGGATCGGGTGCGGGCGCACAGGCCACGCGTGGCGGCTCGCTTGCCTGCCTCGACGCCGCACTCACGGCCGCCCTTGAACTGCGAAACCCGAAGACTTCCGAGTATGTACTTCAGTGGGGCCTTCAGCGCTCACGTGTGATGCTCGCACGTGCACTTGTGCTGGAACGGTTGGCGGATTCAATCGTCCGGGATCAGGAGGATGGCCTGGCGGATCTCAGGGCCGCCGCACTAGCGGCCGCCTCCGAACAGGTCGCGAGGCAGACAATCGATATGGCCGCTGCATCACGGGATGGTGGCGAGATCAAACGCATCGCCCTGCTGGGACACGCGATACTCATCCGTCGGTCCTTCCTCTGCGGGAAACACGACGAAGCAGTTGAGCGGATGAACAACGCACTCGCCATGGCTGATGCCTGCGGCTTCCCCGCCCTGCGCTGGTGGATCTGCGCACAGGGAGCGCTTGTCGCGCCGGTTCCGACCGAGTACGCCGACGCCGCATTGAGGGAACTCGAGGATCTTGTCCCCGGGACGGCCGACGATGACACGGGCATCCCGACCGCTCTTCTCGCTCACTGCGAGCGGTTGTCGGTGGGCGAACAGATCAGCACCGGCGCATGGGACAAGGCCTGGACGGTCGCCGAACGCTGGCGCGCCGCAAGACTGAGGCTCACGTCCGTCGCCTACACATCGCAACCCGGCACGGCAGGCAGCGCCAATACCCTCTTCATGGAATCAGCCATGACACTCCGCGCCGAACTCCTGGGGGCGATCCTCCGCATCCGCGCCCGCCCGTTATCCGACACCGCGATGCCGGATACCAACGCTGTGAGAACGGCCATGGACAACCTTCGCACGCACCTCGCCAACGGACGCGCCCAGAGGCTGCCCGGAGCCTACCTCCTTGCGCCGCAGGCAACGCCTTTTGAAGACGCCTGCGTGCTCCTGGACCCGGACCAGCGACTCCCGGGCGGAACGGCGCTCATCCTGTCATCCGGCGGCAGGATCGCCGCGTGGACAAGGGATGGTTTTCTAAACCTCGACAGCGACGCATCCTGGTCCATCCTGGAGAATAAGGCCCACATCTGGTTTGTACTGGGTGATCGCCTCACCAGGAAGGTTCTCAAGTCCACAACGGTGGTCAATATGCTGACCTTTGAGACCACTTACACCCGCATCGAGGATCCCCGCCTGTCACTGGGAACCAGTGTCGCCAAGTGGCCGCCGGCCTATTCATCGCTCCCCAACTTCCCCGAAGGCCTCACCGAGGCGTTGATCGGCGCGGACACGGCCAGACTGACCACTCCTCTCGTCGCCGCAGGCACAGATTCGACGCGCTGGAAGCTCCAGGCAACCGACCTCCAGGCCGGGGACGTCTTCGGCATGCTCCCACCGCTCGGGGAAGTCTCAGCGACCATCCTGCCGCCTGCTGCCGCAACTGCCGCAGATGTGGCTGCAATGGAGGAGAACCTGGCCTCCGTCATGGCGGCAACCGGCGCCGCAACAGTCAACATCAACGGCCAGGAGTGGATTGCCCCGGCCATACCAATTGCGCTGATGCCTGACCTTGCTGAAGTCTGGATCGCAGCAGACTGCGGCCGGATCAGTGCAAGCATCGGCCGCGGCGACAACGCCGGGGCAGTCACCCCTCTCCGGCGATTGCTGTACCTTCGTGAGGCGCTGGGTAAACCCGTCGAGGAAATCGCGGAAGCAGCCAGCCTCCTTGCCGGGGTCGAAGGTAAGCTGGAACGATGGATCCCTGCCGCAGAGGCGGCAAGCAAGGCCGTCGACGCCTTGCTGACGAAGGGCGACTCGGAATCCCTGGCGAGGGAACTCAGCCGCTTCGGATCATTCCTCAATGACGCACGCAAGTTTGAGCAGGCCCGCAAGGCCTACACCGAGGCGGCCGCAGTCTACGGCCGTCTGAAGAACACGCAGCGCCAGGCCGAGATGATTGCCCGCTCCGGCGTGGCCCTCGAGAACGACGGACGCTTCCAGGATGCGCTTGCCACATTCGAGCAGGCCGCGACGATGGCCGCCGGAGTTGGCGACAAGGCGCTCGAGGCACGCCAGCTGCGCCGCAAGGGCAAGATCCTGCTCCAGAGGCAGAACCGCTATGTCGATGCCGACCGTGAGTTCAGCCGCGCCGCCGCACTGGCCACCGAGGCGGATTCAGCCGGTGATGCGTTGCTTGCTCAACTGGACGTTGCCCGCGTGCGTGAGCGCACAGGCGACTACGCAGAATCCATCGCCATAGCATCCAGGGTCGCAGACGCTGCCGCCGCGCAGGGCAATTCCCTCCTCAGGGCGGATGCGCTGCTGACACGCGCGCTGGTGGAATGGGCCGGCGCCGACTACTTCCACGCATTCAAGAGCCAGCGCGAAGGGTTGCAAATGGCCGACGATCTCGAAGACCGTCCGTTCCAGATCATTGGTCACAACACCGGCGGCCTTATCGCATGGGCTCTCAACGATACAGAGACAGCCATGCGCGAATTCGACGCGGCGCTCAAGCTGGCAAATATGGGACTCTTCAAGGCCGAGGTCGCATCGACACTCAATAACCGCGGGCTGGTCTATCGCTCCACTGCCCGCTACGACGCGGCGCTGGCGGAATTCTCCGGCGCGCTTGCGATAGACCGCGAGGAAAGCAACGACTGGGGCGTGGCCTACTCACAGCGGAATATCGGCCTCACGCACATCCAGCGCGGCAGCCCGACCGACTCTATTGCCCCGCTGGAGGAAGCCATCCGGCTGGCCACCGCGATCGGTGATCGCGCCAACCGGACAAAAGCGCTTGTGGCAATGGGCGACGCCATGCGCGACATCGGGCGCCCGGGGCCAGCCTGCAGCAGCTACAGCAACGCCCTTGATGAGGCGCGGGCGATCCCGTTGCCTGAAATGGAATGGCGCGCCCTCTACGGCATGGCACTCCTTGCGCGAGCGGCCAGTGATTTGCCGCTCGCCCGCAAGATGTTCGCAGGGGCGATAGACGTGGTCGAGCGCCTGCGCGCGAGTATCAAGATCGAGGAGCTGCAGGATGGTTTCCTGCTGGACAAGCAGAGCCTCTACGATGAAATGGTCCGCCTGCTCCTTGATGAAGGACTGTCAAGGGAGGCGTTCGAGTTCTCCGAGCGGTCGCGCGGCCGGAATTTCATCGATATGCTTGGCACCCAGAAGGTGCAGCCCAAGTCCGACGCTGATAAAGCCGCCCTGGCGCGGGAGGAGAGGCTGCGGAAGGACGTCGAGGGCCTGGAGCGGCGTACGTCGGCGGCCCAGCCGGCCGAAAGGCAGGCTCTGGCCGATGAGCTCGCCGAGGCCCGACGCCGCTACTCGCAGTTCATCATCGGGCTCCGGGCAGACAACCCGCAGCTGTCGAGCTTCGTGTCTGTCCCTACCCTGGACCTGCCAACACTCCAGAAGTTGCTGGACCCTGAAACGAGGCTGATAGTCTACCATGTCCTGCCGGATGAACTCGTGGCGTGGGTTGTCGGACCGGAGACATTCAACGTCGTCCGCACCACGGTAAAACGGACTGAACTCGCCAATGTTCTTGGCACATTCCGACGGCACCTGCAGCGATTCGACAATATCTCCACCGAGGAGCAGATGTTGTCAGGCTGGCTCGTGGCACCGGTAGAACCGCTGCTCTCGGGGGCCAGGCGCGTGGGCGTCATCCCCCACCGGGAACTGCACCAGATGCCGTTCTCCGCCACAAGGCTCGGCGACGGCTACATCATCGACAAGTTCGCCCTGTTCTATGCTCCCAGCGCCAGCGTGATCCAGTACACCTTCGCGCGGCGGCCCGATAGCGCAAGGAGCAACAAGGTCCTGGCCATAGGCAATCCCAACCTAGGGGCCAGAAACCTCGACCTGCCCTTTGCCGAGAAGGAAGCAAACCGGGTCAAGTGGTCGTTCCCCGACGCGACGGTCGTGACCGGTTCGCAGGCTACCGAGTCGTGGGTGGCGGCAAACATAGGCGAGTACGGGATCATCCACATCGCCAGCCACGGCGAGTATAACGAGAACCTGCCGCTCCTCTCGGCGGTGAAGATGTCACCGGACTCCAGCAACGACGGCAACCTGACCACCCGCGAGATCTTCGGGCTCAGCATCAAGGCCGACCTGATCGCGCTGTCGGCATGCCAGACCGGTCTCGGCAAGGTAGGCAGCGGCGACGACATCGTCGGCTTGAACCGCGCGTTTGTCTATGCCGGCACGCATGAGATCCTATCCAGCCTGTGGCGGGTGGACGATGTGGCCACGGCGGTGCTGATCAAGTATTTCTACCGCAACATGGCAGGCCGCAACCGCGCCGAGGCCCTGCGGCAGGCCCAACTGGAGGTTCGCAGCCAGTATCGCCACCCCGCCTACTGGGCTGGCCTCTTCCTGAGCGGCGACTGGCAGTAGACGATGACACCAGCCGGTGCGGCTGTCTGTTGAACAATAGCGGCACTAACCCGCACGGCTTCTTCCGTCCACCGAGGGACCGCATCATACCGTACGGGTTGCAGACGCGGCCAGGGTCAACCCCTGCCCACGGGCAGAACCAGATGCGCTGGAAGAGTCTTCCAACCGTCCGACAGCGGGTCCATCGCCAGGCATTGTACAATCTTGCCGGTGGACTGGTCCACGATGTCCACAATCATCTGGAACTGGACCTTCTCCGGCGGCCGGTCAAAACCCAGCGCGGTCCACGGCACAATGGCGGCCAGTTCGCATCCATCGGCGACAGGTGTGGCCCCGACACGAATCTCCGGAGCCGGGACAGCCCGCTTGTTCGGCTCATCCAGCTGGCGACCATCAGCCCCGGTTCCGCCCGCGCGTGGCACCAGGAAGACCTGGTTCCTGACCAGCGGCTGCCCTGCCGGCGCGTCCGCCCTGGCCTCCTGAAATGAAATCAGCTCGATCGCGGTCCCAAGCCATGGTTGCTCAAGGTCAGGCCGCAGGGTCGTCTCATACATCCGGGCGAACAGCAACAGGCCATCCTCGCCGGCAGCAAGCCGCACTTCTGCCACCGTGCGCCCGCCCCGGACGATTTTCCTCGCAGGAACCCGGGCCACCGCCCTGCCAACCGCCTCCGGCGCCTTCACCTTCCCGGCCAGCGCGGCAGTCCACCGGCTTCCACCCTCCCCGACCACAAGCCCGCGCGCAGGCACAGCCCCGGCGCCGGTCGGCTCGCTGTCGAGCCAGAACGTCGGCAGGCCAACCCTCACCCTGACCTTCAGCTTGACCCGCTCTGTCATGGAGGCGCCGGGCGCCAGATCATAGGCGATCCTGGTTATGTCTGGCCGTCCGGCAATGCCCTTCGGTCCACTTGACAGCTTCAAAACGCCCCTGCCGGGTGCCCGACCGACATTCGACAGCGT
Source organism: bacterium (assembly GCA_037135275.1). Taxonomy (GTDB): domain Bacteria; phylum Verrucomicrobiota; class Kiritimatiellia; order SPBP01; family SPBP01; genus JBAXKQ01. Next base: position 6,251 of record JBAXKQ010000041.1, on the reverse strand, counting down.
CACTGTGAAACCGGCGCACCCGCCGGATATGATGTCGCCCTCGCTCCCAAGCAGTTCGATCTTCGTCCGCACCACCGGCACATCGGAGGAAGGCACCGGGAACCGGCGATTGTACGCGTCGTAGTCAGCTGGCCTTTCCGCGGCGACCCTCACGCCAGCGGAGCGCCAGCTGAATGGCTTGAAGCCCGTTGCCATGGCGGGGGAATCTGAACGCAGCGAGAAATCACCGCCGGCGGCGTCGGCAAACAGCGGGTCAGCAACCACCGCCCCCACGTTCTGTCCCCGCGCCTGCAAAGCCTCCAGCGACTCGCCGCTGAACACCAGCGGTGTGCCGTCGACAGTCCAGAACAGGTTGTCCATGGCGGTGAAGTGAGGTGTGTCCCAGAATCCGCCGCATATGCGGCCACCGGCTGTGACGACAATGTTGCGCCTGAAGGTGTTGGAGCGATGAGTCTCGCGCTTGCCAAGGCTGAGATGATCGGCCTGGCTCAGCGCAAAGATGTTGTTCTGTACAAGATTATCGCGCCCGTAGTGCGTCATGAACGAGCACTTCTTCGTTCCTGCCACTACGTTCTGCTCGACTCGCATCTCCGAACTGCCCTCGTCCGGATAGATCCCCCAGCCGCCATACCCGTAGCAGGCGATGTCGTGGATGAGGTTGCCGCGCAACGTTGTGCCCGGCTGCTGGCCGAGCGTGTAGATGCCGCCGTTGTCGCTCAGTATCTCGTTATGGTTGATGTGGTGGATGTGATTGTACTCGATGCGGTTCGCGACCGTCCGGGCCGGCGAGTATCCCCACGTCCAGCCGCAGGATATGCCTGTGTACGTGCAGTTGAATATGTGGTTGTGAACAACGCGATTCCATCCGCTGTTGCCGATCCAGATGCCGATGGCGCCCGGGAACAGATGCCCGCAGTCGCGGATCGTGCAGTCGGCAACCGTGGTGGCAAGCGACGGACACTCCCCGGCCTGATTCTCCCCCACCGCGGCCTCATGCGGGGTCAGCTCCTCGTGGCCGATCTTGATGCCACCACCACCCGCGTCGTTGATCACGCAGGCGGCAACAGTGTTCTCCGTGCTGCCGGCAAGCACTTCGATGCCGTAGCCGTTGATGTGGGCGACCGTGCAGCCATAGAACACGCAGTGTTCGGCACCCTGAAGAATGACCGCTCCAGGCACGCCGAACGCCGCCTGGATGTACCCGGTACAATCGAGCGGCAGTTCCCACTGCTGGTGGGCGAACACAAGGCTTTCGAAGCGCAGATGGCCGGCTCGCCGGGAACCCTCGCCACGAATGCTCACCAGTTCAGCCAGCCGCGGCGCCATCAGCACGGTGGTCTCGAGCTTCTCGTCCGGCAATGGCAGGTAGGTGAGCCTGCCCGATACGCGATCCAGATACCACTCGCCAGGGGTGTCGAGGGCTTCGAAAACGTTGTCGACATAGTATCGCGCGAACTCGCCTCGCTCATCCTTGAGGCTCCCCAGGCTCTTTGCCTGAAACTGCACCAGGCCAGCGGCTTCATCTATGGCCTTGAATCGATGGTGAGTATCGAACCATAGTTGGTAACTGACGAGTTCCACGTCCTTCCAGTTGTGCCACAGGCGAATGTCGCCCGCCGCGAAATTTGCGCGGTCCGGTCCGGTCCCCCATTTGAAGCCGCTGTCCCCGCAGCCGGCCAGGCCGGTGAAGTGATGGAAGCCGCTCTTCGGCAGACGCGGACGCCGGCGCGCCGAGTCGTTGGCGTAGAGCCTCGTGAAATACCACCGCCCCGCCGCAACCTCGGACAGGTCCGCAACCCAGCAGCGGATCCCGTTGTGCTCAGTCTCCCGGAGGCCCGTGATTCGACGGCCACCGCTGATAACCGGCGCGGCACCTTCCGCCGCGACATACCTGACAGGGCAACCGGCAGTTCCGCCGTCCTCCGGCGTGAATGACAGTGTTTCCGCCAATTCATAGACGCCAGCGGCAAAATGCACGGTGACGGGGCGGTCGAGGCCGCCGCTGCTGGCTTTGTAGCGGCGTATGGCGTCGCGCGCGCCGGCTGCCGTGGCAAACGGCCCATCGGCGCCATCGACAGCCGGGGTGGATAGAGTGCCGGACCACATATCATTGCCGGCTGGGGATACGTACAGGTTCAGCGTGCTGTCATGCATTTGTGTTGCTCCTGCGGGTTTATGCTGTTTGTGCTCAACTCCGTGTGCGGGACAATTGCCAGATATCCAGGGGATAGATGACGTCCTGGCCTGAACGGTGCAGATGCAGCGCAAATCAGCGGCTTCATCATACGTGCTGTTGAACCGTCCCTGCGCTGGGCGCTTATTTCCTGTCGATGCGGTAGCTCACCGGCCCGAGCCTGCCAACCGGCGTGTCGCCCCAATTGACCGTGAGGGTTGTGCCGTTTGCATAGACAATGCGACTGGCTTCAGGCCCCAGTTCCTCATAATCCTCGACCATCTCGACGTGGGTATCGGCAAGTTCCTCGAAGGCAATCTTGTAACCCGGCGCCACGTCGCGGATGGAGTCCTCGTAGTAGTCGGCATTCGCCTTCTTCTCGAAACAGATCTCCATGCACGGCCTGATGCCAACGGCGATAGCCCTCAACAGGCCCTTGCGCACGCCGACATCCCTGTAGGTGTGCACCCAGTTCTCCTGGTAGGTGACCAGTCCGTGGATCGCCAACTGGTAGAACGGCACCACCCTGTCTATTATCGACCTCAGGGTCTGCTCCACGTGACTCAACGGCCAGCCGATATTGTAGGGAGAATGCTGGCAGATTTCGTCCACGAACGGCAGTGCGTGAGCCGGCGCGAATTCCTGGGCCACGGCGCCATACAACACGCGGTGGGCCTGGATCAGCTTGCACTGCGAAACCGCAAACTGCTCCTCATCCGCCGGATGGCGCGGATCGTGGCACCGGTAGAGCGGGTTGGACTGTGCGTCGCAATAGCAGTGCCCTTCGAAACCAAGCCCCTTGATCCTGGTGACTTCAGGCCCGTAGCGGTCATAATACGCAACCGGGCACGCCTTGGCCGCCTGGCCGCCGCCCCAGATACCTCCCAGCACAGGGGTGTTGTCCTCATTGCGCAGGATCACCTCCGGGTTATAGGTCTGCACAGCCATGTACATATCGGTCAGGTTGTCGTGCGGGACTATCTGGTATCCCATGCCCTTGGCCTTGGATATCAGCCTGCGCAAACCTTCCTCGCCGCCCAGGGACGGCTCGACGGGAAAGCGCTGCGGGAAGGCGCCGTCGTGGCCGCCCAGGTTCCAACCGACAAGGGTAACCACCGCCTTCTTCAGCCCTGCCGCCCACATGCTGTCGAGGATCTTCCCGGACTGCTCGAAGGTGGCAAAGACCTTCATTGGAATGTTCCCGTCAAGCGAGCCCGGCTTGATGCCATGGAAAATCTTGGTGCGCATGGCCCGGACGGAATAAGCCAGGACCGGGTTGTCGCGAGTGCGATCCTTCAGCGGCGAAACCCCCCGCTCACCGACCAGGTACTCACGATAGGCCCTGGCCAGGTCGAAGTATCCGTCGTTGCGACCTTCCGTGAACCGGACGATAACCTCCTTGTCCTCCTGTTTGATCGCTTCACCAGGATTATGCCGGAGGCCAAAGCTGGCATAGATGCGGTTGTCGCCGGCCTGGTTCACTTCGGTCACGGCGTGGCAGAAGAAATCGCCCTTGTGCACAATAGCGAGCGTCCCCTGCCGCCCATGCCTGAGGCCGAAGCAGTTCATGACATTGAGCTTTTCCCACTCGGCCTGCTGCATGTAGATGCGATCACGTGTGACTGCAGGCGCGTGGTTCTTGAACCTGACCAGCGTGCCGCAGAAATCCGGGAGCAGGTAGAAGCCCTCGTCGCCCACCTTTGTTTTCATCAGGTCGGGCAGCACATCCAGCGACATCAGCCGGCGGTTGATCGACATCTGCTCGCAGATCCAGCCGGCCTTCACAGTCATGCGAAAACCTTCAGCCCCTGCCCTGAACTCAACAGGAATGAAAAGCCCGTGATCCTGGTTCACCAGTTGAATCCGTATGCCGTCAGATAACGGCTGGACCAGGCGCGGTTCGAAGTTGTCTACCGTCATATCGCGCAGGACGGAAAGGTCATGAAGCTTGGCATGCAGAACCTTCGTCAGGTCGAGTGCCAGTTTTCGCCTCTTAGTCGTGATGGTCAGGATCTGCCGATCGAGCTTCAGCTTCACAGGAATACTCCTTTCACGGGCGCCGGTGGTTTCAGTCATGCCTTCAAAAGCTCATCAGCATCGATCGCCTTCAGGTCCCTTACGACGCGCGGTGCCCTCGGCAACCTCGCCGCATCGCCGATCCCGAGCACGGCCATGCCGGCGGCAAGCGCGGCCTCAACCCCGGCCTCGGCATCTTCGACGACAAGGCATTCAGCAGGCGTCAACTGGATGCGCCTGGCGCAAAGCAGGAAGCACTCCGGGTCCGGCTTGGAACGCGTAACATCACGCCCATCCACGACATTGTCGACTGAATCCGTCAATGCCACGCGCTGGAGGATCACAGGGGCATTCTTGCTGGCCGAGCCGATGCATGTGCGGATGCCGCGCTTGCGGTGGGCGGCCAGCATCTCACGCGCGCCTGGTAGCGTGTCCGCTGGCGTGAGTGTCTGCAGCAGGTCGCAGTAATACTTGTTCTTGCGCTCCGCCATGGCGAGCTTCTCGGCCTGTGAATATGTTCGCGTGGACTTCTCAAGAAGGACATCCAGGCTTTCCATGCGCCCTATTCCGCGCTGGCGCTGGTTGACGGCCCGGTCAAATGGAATACACTCCTCCTCAGCCAGCCGTTTCCAGCCCTGAAAATGCAATTCGTCCGTAGTCACCAGCACACCGTCGAGGTCGAATATGACACCGCGAATCATCGCTTTCCCTTTCCTGGTCTTTCGAATGCAATCATCTGGCCGCCGGGCAGGTGGCGGCTTTCGCCCCAGACCCTGACCTGCAGGCCCTCCTGCCCGAGATTTGTCACCTCACACCGCCCGGCAGCGACATCCACGCGCAACCGGCTCCCGCGCCATGCCACCGGGAAGACAAGCCGTTTCCACCTCGCCGGAAGCTGCGGCGCCAGCGTAAAAGTCTCCGACTGCAGCGCAGTCGCCATGCCCGCGAACCCCAGCACGGCAATCTGCCAGTTCGCACCGCAACCGGCAATATGAATCCCCTCCGCCGCCCCGCCATGCTCCGTGTCGATATCCTTGTCGGCGCTCATCCTCCAGAATTCCCAGGCCTGTTCGTGCAGGCCAAGCCTCAAGGCGATAATGGCGTGCGCGCCGGCGGAGAGTGACGAATCGTGGGTCGTAAACGGCAGGTAGTAGTCCCACGCCGCCTTCACCTCGGCGTCGGTGAACTCATGCGGAAACAGCATCATCAGCATCAGCACATCGGCCTGCTTGAGGCACTTGCTGCGGTATATGCGCTCCTGCGATACCTGTGCGGCGTAGGTGGCATTCCGATTGCGCCACAACTCATTGAAACGCGGATCCGCCCTGGTAGCGAATTCCTCATTTTCAAGGACCAGAACACCGTCTTTGGCACGCGGGATTGGCAGCCCGGCCGCGGCCTCCGCAAAGGCGCATCTCTCCTTCGGGGTTGCTCCACCCTCCTGCCCGACCTCGGCGGCGAGCTTGAGGGCGAATGCCGCCAGGCGATTGGTGTACGCATTGTTGCTGTTGATGGGGCCATACTCGTTGGGCCCCATGACCCCGAGGATGCTGGGGTGGCTGTCGCCGGGCCGGCGATCCATCCTGTCCAGCCAGTAGCGAGCAGCCTCGACAATTGCCTCCGCGGCGGGGCCACGCACGTAGGCCGGCTCGGCTGCCCGCGCGTAGTGCGCCATGGCATAGGCTACATCGGCCGTCACATGAATCTCGTGGTCCCTGTATTGCCAGTTCGGGCAGCACTCCCTGCCATCGCTGTCCGATTCCCACGGGTAACGCGCGCCGCGATAGCCGTAGCTCGCGGCGTTGTCCCTTGCGCCGGGTAGGGCTCGCACGCGAAAATCCACCAGCGTCCTGGCCCGCAGCGGGTCAGTGTATAAGTAGAAGGGCAGCAGGTACATCTCTGTGTCCCAGAAGAACCGCCCCCAATACGCCTCGCCTGCATAGCCTTTTGCGTCAATTGCCACGCGGCTGTCGCCGGGCACGTGCGCGCGAAGAAGGTGGTAGACTGATGCTCTCATTGCAAGCTGTGCCTCGTCGTCGCCCTCGATGAGAACGTCCGCGCC
>JBAXKQ010000040.1:0-20122 GCA_037135275.1 bacterium | reverse complement strand
AATCATCTTGTGGTCCAGGATGCCTTCGAGTTCATGGTCCTGCGGCTCGGTCCAGCGCGGCGACGCGCCGTTTGAGTCGGATCTTGCGAGGATCCTGGCGAAGTCCAGACCGCGTGTTTTGGCCGATGATGCATCGCTGTTCATTTCGAGCAGGTCGGAGCGTCCGATCATGTCGTCCATCCTGCGGAATCCGAGTTCCGCCATGCGTTCGCGGACGTCACGGGCCATCATCCGGAAGAAGTTCACGATGTATTCGGGCTTGCCGGAGAACCGTTTGCGCAGTTCGGGATCCTGTGTGGCGACGCCGACCGCGCAGGTGTTCTGGTGGCACTTGCGCATCATGACGCAGCCGCAGACCACCAGCGGCGCGCTTGCGCAGCCGAACTCCTCGGCCCCGAGGAGGGCGGCGATTACCACGTCCCTGCCGGTCTTTATCTGTCCGTCGACCTGGAGCCTGACACGGCGCCGGAGATTGTTGAGGACGAGAGTCTGCTGGGTCTCGGCCAGTCCCAGTTCCCACGGCGCCCCGGCATGGCGCATGGATGAAAGAGGTGAGGCGCCGGTGCCGCCGTCGTAGCCGCTGATCAGAATCATGTCGGCGAGCCCCTTTGCGACGCCGGCGGCTATGGTGCCGACCCCGGCTTCGGACACCAGCTTGACGGAAATCCGGGCCTCCGGGTTGGCGTTCTTGAGGTCGAAAATCAGCTGCTTGATGTCCTCGATCGAGTAGATGTCGTGGTGGGGTGGTGGCGATATGAGTGTGACGCCGGGCGTGGAATAACGAACGCGGGCTATCTCCTCGTTCACCTTGTGGCCTGGCAACTGGCCACCTTCTCCCGGTTTTGCGCCCTGGGCTATCTTGATCTGCAGTTCCCGCGCGTTGATGAGGTACTCGATCGTCACGCCGAACCTGCCGCTGGCAACCTGTTTGACTGCGCTGCAGCGGTTGTCGCCGTTGGGCAGCAGCTTGTATCGCTCGGGATCCTCGCCACCCTCTCCGCCGTTGCTCATTGCGCCGATCCTGTTCATGGCTATGGCAAGAGTTTCGTGAGCCTCCCGGCTTATCGAGCCGAACGACATGGCCGAAGTGGCGAAACGTTTCAGTATGGCATCCTCGGGCTCCACCTCCTCAAGGGGAACGGGTGTCGTCTTCCTGAAGGTCAGCAGGCCGCGGAGTGTCGACTGGCGTTCGGCCTGGTCGTCTATCAGCCGGGTGTATTCCTTGAAGAGGCTGTAGTTGTTACCGCGCGCGGCGAGCTGGAGTTTGCTGATGGAGTCCGGATTCCACAAGTGCCTCTCACCATCTTTCCTGAACCTGTAGGCGCCGCCGCTGGGGAGTATGTTCATGGTGTCTGGCGACTTATCCTGCGCGTTGTCGTAGCGGGCCCGCGTTTCAGCGGCTATATCCGGCAGGTCGAGTCCCCCGACGCGGGAGGCGGTTCCGGTGAAGTAACGGTCCACAACCATGTTGCTGAGCCCCACAATCTCGAACACCTGGGCGCCCCTGTAGCTGCGGAGTGTTGAGATTCCCATCTTCGACATGATCTTCAGGAGCCCTTTAGACAGGGCCTTGATGTAGTTCTCGAGGGCTGTCGTGACATCAACGTCATGGTCCAGCACCTTCCGGCTTGCCATGTCGGCAACGCTTTCGAACGCCAGGTAGGGATTGACCGCTGTGGCTCCGTAGCCGAGGAGCAGGGCGATCTGGTGGACGTCGCGGGCCTCGCCGGTTTCAACTATCAGGCTCGCGCCGGTGCGCGTGCCGCGCCGCATCAGCCGCTGGTTCACGGCCGACACCGCCAGCAGGGCCGGAATGGGGGCCTGGTGATCGGGGAGGTTCCGGTCGCTGAGTATTATCAATGGCTGTTCGCCGGCTGCGGCCAGCTCCGCGCGGCCGCAGAGCTGTTCGAGCGCCTCTTCCAGCTGGTGGTCGCCCCCGTGGGCGGCGAAGCCCATCGGGATGGTTGTCACACTGAAGGTCCGCAGGCGGAGTGCCCGGAGCCGCTCGGTGTCCTCGTTGGACAGGATCGGGTGTGGCAGCTTGATAAGGCGGCAGTTCCTCGGATCGTCGGCGAGAATATTCGGCGGGTTGCCCATGAAAGTCATCAGCGACATCACGATGTTCTCGCGTATGGGGTCAATCGGCGGGTTGGTGACCTGTGCGAACAGCTGCTTGAAGTACGAGTACAGGAGCTGGGGTTGCTCGCTCAGTACGGCGAGCGGCGCATCGTAGCCCATCGAGCCGACCGGCTCCTGGCCACCAGCCGCCATCGAACCGAGGACAAGCTGCAGGTCCTCCCTCGTGTACCCGAAAAGTTTCTGGCGGTGGACAAGCTTTTCGATATCGGGAACGACCGGCGCGACGTCGTTGAACAGGCCGTGGAGCGATATCTTGTTCTCCTCCACCCATCGCCTGTAGGGCTGCTGCCGTGCGTAAGTGGACTTGATCTCGCCATCCTTGATCACGCGGTTGTTCGGCATGTCCACAAGTATCATCTGGCCGGGCCGGAGGGCGCCCTTGTCGACCACGTCGGCCGGCGGGATTTCAAGCACCCCGGCCTCGGATGCAAGCACCATCAATCCCTGCCTGGTGATCGTGTAGCGCGCGGGCCTGAGCCCGTTCCGGTCGAGCATGGCACCAACCTGCCTGCCGTCAGTGAAGGCCAGCGCCGCCGGACCGTCCCACGGCTCCATGAGGCCGGAGTGGTACTCGAAGAAGCCGCGCAGGTCCGGGCCGATCGGGTATTTCTGGCCCCATGCCTGCGGGACGAGCATCATCATTGAGTGCGCCAGGTCACGGCCGCAAGCTGTGAGCAGTTCGAGCGCGTTGTCCAGGCAGGCCGAGTCGCTGCCGCCCGGTTCGATGACCGGCAGGAGTTTCCGGATGTCCTGCCCAAAGAGCGGGCTGGCCAGGAATTCCTCCCTGGAGCGCATCTGGTTGATATTTCCACGAAGGGTGTTGATCTCGCCGTTGTGTGCGAGATAGCGGAACGGCTGGGCCAGCTTCCACGACGGGAAGGTGTTGGTGCTGTACCGCTGGTGCACGACTGCAACAGCGCTGGAAAAGGCCGGATTCGCAAGATCAGGGTAGAATGCGGCCAGTTCACCACCCATCATCATGCCCTTGTAGACAATTGTCCGGCATGAGAACGAGACGGCGTAGAAGCCGTCATCATCACCGGTGATGTCCACAGCTTTCCGTGTGACCGTCTTCTGGATCACATAGAGCTTGCGCTCGAGCGCCGATGAGTCCGGCTTGCCGGACGCCACGAAGCACTGGAATATTGCCGGCCTCTCTGCCCGTGCTTTCTCGCCTATGGCCGAGTCGTTGACTGGCACCTCGCGCCAGCCCAGGAACGTCAGGCCTTCGGCGGCCGCGACCTTCTCCACGAGGTGGCGAAGCTTTGCCTGCATGTCGCGACCGACCGGCATGAAGATCATGCCAACGCCGTAGTGTCCGGTTTCAGGCAGGTCGAAACCGAGACGGCGGCATTCAGGTCTGAAGAGTCCGTCCGGTATCTGCGTGAGGATCCCTGCGCCGTCGCCGGTCACCCCGTCGCCGCCTGATGCCCCCCTGTGGTGGAGGTTCTCGAGTATCTTTGTGCCGTGCCTGACGATATCGTGTGATTTCTCACCAGCAACCGATGCCACAAAACCTACACCGCAGGCATCGTGCTCGAACTGCCTGTCGTACAGGCACTGGCCATCGGAACACTGGCCATCAGCGCTTTCTCCGGAGGTATCTTCCATGTGTCACCTACATCATCAGCATCATATCAGCATAGGACGGCAGCGGCCACAACCTGGAGGGCAGCAGCCGTTCGAGGTTGTCGACGCTGTTCCGCACAAGAGCCATGCCCCTGATGGTCGCCGCGGCATCATGGTCGGCGGCAGCCTTTTCAAGCCGAATGACGGCTTCCAGCAGAGCGTCTGTTTCCGACGATGTTTCAGTCAGGACCGCCTTTATGTTCTTCGATCCGACGCCAGCGGCATCTGTTATCGCAGTCGTCGCGGCCAGCTCGTTCAGGAAAGAGAACGCCGCCGGCGCTATCAATGTGCGCACCATCGTGGCCGCACACTCTCCCTCGATAGCCACGGTCTTCTGGTACGTGTGCATGTTGACTTCGTACCTGGAGCGCAGTTCTTTTTCGGAAAGCACCCCGTACTTCTCGAAGAGGCATATGGACTCGGGGGAGACGATGGCCTTGAGGGCCTCGGGCGTGGCCTTGATGTTCGGCAGACCGCGCCTTGCGGCTTCCTTCTGCCACTCCTCGGTATAGTTGTCCCCGTCGAACAGTATGCGTTTGTGCTTCTTCACTATCGCCTGCAGCAGCTCCTGCAGTGATTCATTGAAGTCCTTGCCGGCGTCGACATCCTTCTCGAGCCTGGTGCACATCTCGTCAAGCGCCTCGGCCACGATTGTGTTTAGCACGATGTTGGCGCGTGCGCAGGTCTGTCCCGAGCCGACGGCGCGGAATTCGAACTTGTTGCCGGTGAAGGCGAAGGGGGAAGTCCTGTTCCTGTCGGTGGCGTCCCGCGGCAGCGCCGGCAGGGAAGATACGCCGACCTCGAGAACGCCGCCGCTCTTTGAGGACTTGGCTCCGCCCTTTTCGATCTGGCTTACCACGTCCGTGAGCTGCTCGCCCAGGAATATGGAGATTATTGCTGGTGGCGCCTCGTTGGCGCCCAGCCTGTGGTCATTGCCTGCCGAGGCCACTGCTGCGCGCATGAGCGGAGCCCCAGTGTCGACCGCCTTCATCAGGGCGCAGATCATTGTCAGGAACTTGGCGTTTTCGTGCGGATTGTCGCCGGGCGTGAGCCAGTTCTTGCCGTCTGGTCCGCAGACTGCCCAGTTGTTGTGTTTTCCGGACCCATTGACGCCGGCGAAAGGTTTCTCGTGCAGCAGGCAGGCGAAGCCGTGCCGTTCGGCGACTTCGCGCATCACTTCCATGACGACCATGTTGTGATCCACCGCCAGATTCAGTTCCTCGTACATCGGCGCGAGTTCGAACTGGGCCGGGGCCACCTCGTTGTGCCTTGTCTTTGCCGGCACACCCAGCCGCCAGAGCTCAGCGTCGAGCTCGTTCATGAAGGCTGATACGCGGCTCTTGATGGATCCGAAGTAGTGGTCTTCCATCTGCTGGTGCTTCGCGGGCCGCCGGCCGAACAGCGTTCTGCCGGTCTGCACCAGGTCAATCCGCTTCTCGTAGTACTTCCGGTCGATCAGGAAGTACTCCTGTTCCGGACCGAGCGTGGCGTATGCCTTGGTGTCGTTGCCGTCGATCCCGAACAGCCTTCCGAGCCGGCAGATCTGCGTGGACAGGGCGTGCATCGAGCGGAGGAGGGGGGCCTTGTTGTCGAGCGATTCGCCGTGGTAGCTGAAAAATACGGTCGGGATGCACAGGACGGCACCACCATCCCTGCTTTTCTTCAGGAACGCCGGGCTGGTGGGATCCCAGGCGGTATAGCCGCGGGCCTCGAACGTCACGCGCAGGCCACCGGAAGGGAAGCTGGAGGCATCCGGTTCGCCCTTGATCAGTTCAGCTCCTGAGAACTTGTTTATGGCGCCACCTTTGCCGTCAGGCACCAGGAAGGATTCGTGCTTCTCGGCGGTTGTTCCGGTAAGCGGCTGAAACCAGTGCGTGAAATGGGTTGCCCCGTGGGCTATTGCCCACGTCTTCATCGCGGCCGCCACCTGATCGGCTATTGACGGGTCCAGCGACTTTCCCTGCTTGATGGTGGACATGAGTGATCTGAAAGCGTTGGGGGCGAGGAGCTTTTTCATTGCGGCGGCGCCAAAGACATCCTTCCCGAAAGACACGGTGCAGTCTGACGATTCACCCGCGGATGCTTTTGCTCTTGGCTCACTCTTCATTGCGGATCCTCCTCATTTGTTTGACTTCGACATGCTACATCAAATCTGCGTCACCTACACGCAAACTCCGTGCCATGATGGCGTATTTTATGCAAGACACTGGTCTACAGCATGTTGTGTTGCGGCGTGCGCTGTCGTGAGGATGTGGCTGCCGCAGAAAGTTACACTATTGTCGCTATAATGGCAGATATTAGACAAAAGTGTAATTTATGTGGTGGTGGGAGGGGCCGGCATGCATGATCGGGTTGCCGGAGCCATGGTCTATGCTTGACCAGGCGGCAGGCGTTGGTAAGAGTAAGGTGTTGTTTGCGGCGGTACCGCGGGGCAGGAGGCGATATGGAGTCGATGTCTTCAGGCAGCGGGTCAACGAAGCTGTCAACCGGGCTGGCGGGACTGGACGGTGTGTTGAAGGGGGTGCTGCCCGGTGACAACATTGTCTGGCAGATCGGCGCGATAGCGGACTACCAGGCGCTGGTCACCCCCTATTGCGAGGCGGCGCGCAGTGCCGGGCGGCGTCTCGTCTACTTCCGGTTTGCAAGCCATCCGCCACTCCTTTTGCCCGGCTTCGGGGCCGACATATACGAGCTCCATCCCGAGGATGGCTTCGAGAAATTCATTGCCGCGATCCACTCCGCGATCGAGGTTGCCGGCCGCGGCGCCTTCTATGTGTTCGACTGCCTGTCGGAGCTGGCCGGCGACTGGTATTCCGACCAGATGCTGGGCAACTTCTTCATGCTCACATGTCCGTACCTGTACGACTTGGAGACGGTGACCTATTTCGCGCTCTACAGGAACCACCATTCACCTGACGCGACGGGCCCCATCGCCGACACCACGCAGGTCCTGCTTGATGTCTACCGGCATGAGGGCCGGTTGTTTGTCTACCCCATCAAGGTGCAGCACCGCTACTCTTCGACGATGCACATGCTGCACGAATGGGACGGCAAGGAGAACTTCTCGCCTGTGGCATCCAGCGCCACGACTTCTGAAATACGCGCCGCGGTGAAGTGGACCAGGGGCGACACGGTGTGTGGTCCTGGGCTCTGGGAGAACGCGTTTGAACGCGCCGGTGAACTGCTGGATGCAGGCGCAAGGCGGCGCAGTGTCGGCAGGAGCAGGACGCAGCTCTTCAATCAGCTTGTGAGGATGATCGTATCGAGGGACGAGGGCATGCTGGAGCTTGTGCTCCGGTACATGACAATCGATGACGTCGTCGAGATAAGGAAGCGCATGATAGGGAGCGGGCTGATAGGAGGCAAGACGGTCGGCATGCTCCTCGCCCGCGCCATGTTGCGCAAGGCCGGTCCGGCTATTTCGGGTCTCCTGGAGTCTCACGACTCCTTCTACATGGGCTCCGATATCTTCTATACCTTCCTGGTCCGCAACGGGATCTGGTGGGTGTTCCAGAAGCAGAAGAACCCCACCACTTTCCTGGAAGGCGCCGAGCAGGCCCGCCAGCGGATCCTGACTGGCTCCTTCCCCGACTATACGATGAAGCAGATAGAGGAGATGCTGGACTACTTCGGGCAGGCCCCGATTATCGTCCGCTCCAGCTCGCTGCTCGAGGACAATTTCGGCAACACCTTCGCCGGCAAGTATGAAAGTGTGTTTTGCGGTAACCAGGGTTCGCGCGACCGGCGCATTCAGGACTTTCTCGCCGCAGTGCGCACTGTCTACGCCAGTGCGATGAGCGAGCGGGCGCTGGCGTACCGGGCCCGCCGCGGCATACTGGATCGCGACGAGCAGATGGCCCTCCTGGTGATGCGTGTTTCAGGCTCGATGTACGGCCGGTATTTCTATCCGCCCGTCGCCGGCGTCGGTTTCTCCTACAATCCGTACGTCTGGAACGAGGGTATCGATCCAAAAGCCGGTGTCGTAAGGCTTGTCTTCGGCCTCGGGACCAGGGCCGTCAACAGGTCCGATGACGACTACACCAGAATCGTTGCCCTCAACGCCCCTGATAAACGGCCGGAATCCAATTTCGAGGAAGCCCGGCAGTACTCCCAGCATCGTGTCGACTACATAGACATGGATGCAAACCAGCTTGTTGCGGGAAGCTTCGCCGACGTTGCGGCACGAAGCGAAAACCTGCCGCTGGCAATGCTGACCGAGGAGGATCAATCGGACGACGAACGCCCCGGACGGAGGCGTGCCGAGGTGCTGACGTTCTCAGGCTTGCTGTCTAACACGAGATACGTGGATGACATGAGGCGGATCCTCGCCACTTTACAGAAGGGCTACGGCTGCCCGGTGGATGTCGAGTTTACCACGAATTTCCTCCCCAACGGCGAATACAGGATCAACCTGGTCCAGTGTCGACCTCTCCCAGTGAAGGGTGAGGAGGTGAGCAGGCTGCCAAGGGTGTCGGTGAAGGATGCGGATCGCATCATCGAGGCCCGCGGCGCGGTGATAGGGCAGAGCCGGCTCGTCAATGTGGGGTGTTTCATCTACGTGGTTCCGGAGGCCTACGGCCGGTTGCCGGTCAATGAAAGGCATGCCGTAGCAAGGCTGGTTGGAAGAATCAACCGCGAGTACAAGGGTGAGACTGGGGACCTGATGCTCATCGGACCCGGCAGGTGGGGGACCACCTCGCCAGAACTGGGCGTGCCGGTGTCGTTCCCCGAAATAAACCGTGTATCGATCCTCTGCGAGATTGTCGCGATGCGGGAGGACCTTGTTCCTGACGTGTCCCTTGGCACGCACTTCCTCAATGAACTTGTGGAAATGGACATGCTCTACCTGGCGCTGTTCCCGGATCAGAAGGGCAACCACCTGCACCGTGGCTTCTTTGTTGATGCGCCCAACAGGCTCACCGCGATTGTCCCGGATGCCGCAAAATGGAAGGACATCGTGCGGGTGGTAGACGTTGGCTTCCTGCCTTCGCACTGCGCGGTCAGGCTGCGGGCGGATGCGGTCGCGCAGAAGGTCCTCTGCTACCTTGACCGGGCACAGCCGCGATAGGATTCAAAGCCGCCCGCGGCCGCGGGCGGCGGATCCTGGTCCGCATTGCCGGCGGCCCTGCATCAGTCGATCACAGTGTAGCCGGACTCCCTGTGCTGGGTCAGGTCGAGGCCGATCCGCTCGTCCTGCTCGGACACTCTCAGGACGGCTACCATGTCGACGAGTTTCAGGAGGATAATTGACCCGACCAGGGAGAATGTCCCCACGATCAGCACCGCCTTGATCTGGATCCAGAGCTGAACAGGGTTACCGTAGAGAAGTCCGTTGACGCCAGCCGGGTTGACGGTCTTTGTTCCCCAGATCCCCACAGCGATAGAGCCCCATATTCCACCCACCCCGTGGACTCCGAAGGCGTCGAGCGTGTCATCGTAGTGAAACTTCGCCTTGACCGCGGTGACCGATATCCAGCAGATAACACCTGCGATTGTTCCGATCCAGATGGCGCCACCAAGGTCGACGAAGCCCGATGCCGGCGTTACTGCGGCCAGACCGGCCACAGCTCCGGTGATGATGCCCAGAGTGGTCGGTCTCCCGAACTTAATCCAGTCCATGAGCGACCAGACCAGTCCGGCGGCGGCGCCGGCTGCGTGCGTTGCCATGAAGGCGTTCACTGCGACCCCGTTTGCACCCAATGCGCTCCCGGCGTTGAAGCCGAACCACCCGAACCACAGCAGCCCGGCCCCGAGAATCGCCAGGGGCAGGTTGTGTGGCGGCGAAATGCTATGCGGATGACCGCGTCTCCGGCCCAGGAAGATCGCCGAGGCCAGTGCGGCCATGCCGGCGTTCACGTGGACAACTATTCCGCCGGCGAAATCAGCCGCTCCAGCCCCACCGAGCATGCCGAGGAATCCGCCATTTCCCCAGACCCAGTGGCAGACCGGGTCGTAAATGAAGGTTGCCCAAAGGACGGTGAAAAGGCAGAACGCCGAGAATCGCATTCTTTCCGCAAACGCGCCTATGATCAGTCCCGGCGTTATTACGGCAAACATCATCTGGAACAGCATGAAGGCCCGGTGTGGAATGGTCGGCGCATAGTTGGACGGTTCCAATCCGACTCCCTTCAGGCCGAACCATTCGGAGTGGCCAATGAATCCCCCGAAATCAGGTCCGAAGGAGAGGCTATAGCCGACAAGAAACCATTGCAGGCTGATCAGGCAAAGTGCCATGAAGCACTGCATGAGGACGGATAGCGTGTTCTTTCTTCTCACGAGCCCGCCATAGAACAGGGCCAGCCCGGGTGTCATGAGCATCACGAGCGCCGCACTCATGAGGATCCATGCGGTGTCGCCTGTGTCCGTGGCCGGTGCGGCAGCCCGGGATTGAACAACAGCCGGATCGGCCGGACCTATCGCAGTGGGCCCGTCACCCAGGGTTACCTGGGCAAGAGCGACAACTGCTGCTACAGCCAGACACTTCACCAATCCCGTCATCCGGCGCGTGGTCGGAGCGTTTCTCTCACTCATTTCAGGTTTTCTCCTTTGCGGTGCTATGTCCTCATACTGCCGAATCGATCGCACATCCCGTGCCATGACGGGAGGTTGGTACGGGCCGTGGCTGGTAACTCATGGCGCTGCAATGAGTAGTGTGTCACCATTACTTCCGGTGGAGTTGTTGAGTCGTGAAGATACGGACAGAACCCCATCATCTCCATCACTGAACTACATATTTGTAATGAACGGGGCAGCGGCTGGCCCGTGCCCTGTCCCGTGTCTCCTGAATGGCCGGCAACCTACAGGTTGATATCCAGCTGGATCGTCCACTTCCATTCTCCGTTGATGGCCGTCTCGTTGAACCACACCGGTCCTGTTAGCAGGCAGATGTCCTTTGTGAAAAAGCGGTAGACGCCGAACCCGCCTCCGCCCAGAGCGTTGTTGCCTGACGCATAGTCGGCGGCGAAGACCCAGCGGTTGTATTCGTTGCCGTCGCTATCCTTCACCGGCATGAAGCCGCGGTCAAATGCCACCATGAAGCCGGTGTTCGCGTCATTCCCGTCCTTGTCGGTCAGGACCTTCTTGTTGCCTATGTATGGTCCGGCAGAAAGCCTGCCGAGGCAGGGGATGGTCTTTCCCACCGCTGCGAAGGCGATGTTCTGGTCCGTATTCTTCGCGGTGCCCACGTTGAAGATTCCAACCTGCAGGGTTGGCGCGCCATCAAACAGCAGGTCCTCGGGAATGCCTATCTTTGCGTTGAAGAAGAACGGATCGTCGCTGGCTTCCAGGAGGTCGACCCCGACCTCGGCGACAACCGATTTGAAGGGCAGCACGCCTATCGTAAGCCCGAGATCCGTGGGGAAGGCGCCACCGCCGTCAGCGCTATTTTTGAACACTGTGAAGTAATTGTCCACCCCGAGGTGCGGAACCCCGTAGGACTGCACATCCACTGTCATTGGTGTCCAGTAGGTGGTTGACGGGGTGGCAAGGACAATGGCCGATCCCAGTGTCATTGCTCCCGCCAGTACTGCCGCAATGGATGCTCTCATATTCCCGTCTCCTTCACTGTTTTGTCTGTTTTCTTCGCAGCTCCGTCCATGGGGACTGCTGGGGGGCAATTTGCCCCCCCAGTCCTTCTCAACCGATTGCCACCGGGCCGGTCTCCCCTGTTCTGACGCGCACGCACTCACTCAAGTCCAGCACGAATATCTTGCCGTCACCAACCTTGCCTGTGCGCCCACCCTCCACGATGGCGTCCACGGTTGCCTTCGCAAACTCGTCATTGACTGCTATCTCCAGTTTCACCTTTCGCAGGAGATTGCCCGCCTCCTTATGGCTGCGGTAGACCTCCGCGATGCCCTTCTGCCGGCCCCGGCCCATGACGCTCGTCACGGTGACCAGGTGAATCTCCTTCTGCTCAAGCAAGCTCATGACCGCATCCAGTCTGTCCGGCTGTATTACCGCTATGACGTATTTCATTGCTGTCCCTCCTGGTTTCTACTGTTTGACGATACACACGGCGTGTTCGCCTCGCGTCATCCTGTCGCCCTTCCTGCGTGGACGCGGATGACGCGGGGGCGATGCCGCCAGCCTAGTCGATCAGCGTGTAACCCGATTCCCTGTGTTGAGTGAGATCCAGTCCGATCCTTTCATCCTGCTCTGAAACCCTGAGGCCCGCCAACAGGTCGACCAGTTTGAGCAGGACCAGCGATCCGACGAAAGAGAAGACCATCACTACGACGACCGTTTTGAGCTGGATCCAGAGTTGCACCGGATTGCCGTAGAAGAGCCCGTCCGCTCCGGCCGGATTGACGGATTTGGTTGCCCAGAGTCCGGTGGCAAGGGCGCCCCAGATACCGCCAACGCCATGGACCCCGAATGCGTCCAGCGTATCGTCGTAGCCGAGTCGTTCCTTCACGAATGCGACCGATATGTAGCAGAGAACGCCCGCACCGATGCCGATTCCGAGGGAGCCGAGCGGCGTCACGAAGCCGGCGGCGGGCGTGATGGCAACCAGTCCGGCCACGGCCCCGGAGATCGTTCCAAGCATCGTTGGCCGCCTGTTGAATACGAGGTCCATCATTGCCCAGGTCAGGCCGGCTGCCGCGGCCGCCATGTGAGTGGTGACGAATGCGAACGCGGCCAATCCGTTGGCTCCCAGCGCGCTGCCGCCGTTGAACCCGAACCAGCCGAACCAGAGCAGGCCGGCCCCGATAACGGCGAAGGGCAGGTTGTGTGGCGGTGATACGGCTTTCGGATAGCCGGAGCGACGGCCGAGGACGAGCGCGGCGGCCAGTGCAGCCATACCGGCGTTTATGTGCACGACGGTTCCACCGGCGAAGTCCAGGGCGCCCATGCTGCGGAGGAACCCGCCGACACCCCATACCCAGTGGCAGACCGGGTCATATATGAGCGTCGTCCACAGGAGAGTGAACACGCAGAAGGGTATGAACCGGATCCGCTCGGCAAACGCGCCAATGATCAGTGCAGGCGTTATTATCGCGAACATCGCCTGGAATATCATGAACGCGAGGTGCGGTATGGTTGCGGCATAGTCCGTGTTCGGGGCCGCGCCAACACCACTTAGCCCTGCCCAGGACAAGCTTCCAATCAGGCCCTTGATGTCGGGCCCGAATGAGAAAGAGTATCCCACCAGCAGCCATTGAACGCTGATCAGGCAGGTGATGATGAAGCATTGCATCAGGATCGAGAGAACATTCTTCCTGCGGACCAGTCCGCCGTAGAATAGCGCCAGGGCCGGGATGGTCATCATCAGGACCAGCGCCGAACTGATCAGCACCCAAGCCGTGTCACCGGTGTCGACCGCCTGGGCGGCCGCTATCGCCGGCACCGCCGTATCCCCGGGGGCGGCAGCCGGGGTGCCGTCCCCAAGGGCGCAGTCCGCCAGCAACAGGGTTGCGGCCGATAACGCCAGCACAGACCCGTTCATCCGTGCCATCCATCCGTCCCATCCCGTTCTCATTTTCATCGCCTTTCCCTTTGTTTCCTGGTTTCAAAGCCTCAGCCCTCAATACGCACACACCATGCCAAGTCGCCGGCCACCCGGCGAAACCATTGCAAAACAGCCTCAGAATGGGCGAAAGTGTTGGTATTCCTGAAATGGATGCCGCGTCTTCGCTTGTGCAACATCAGACAAGAATGTTGTTTGCGCTTGGCAGTTCTACAAAAACGTAGTAAACACTTTGCCGGATGACATGCATGGCTCCGGCGGGGGTGCATGGGTTGGCGCTGACAACAGAGAACAGGGAGCAGGGAACGGGCAATCATGAAAGACCGTGCAGATCGCGAACTGGAAGTGCTCTATAGGATATCGCAGGCGGCCGCTCGTCAGCATCATGACGTGTCCGCGCTGCTGAACGAGATCATGGACATCATGGAAACCGACATGGCCATGGCTCGCGGAACCCTGACGTTGCGCAGGCCTGACACCGATATCTTCGTGATTGAGGCGTCGAGGGGGCTTACGGCGGAGGAAAAGCAGCGCGGCCAGTATCGTCTTGGCGAGGGTGTGACCGGCAAGGTTGCGAAGAGCGGGAAGCCGGCCCTTGTGCCGGATATCACGAAAGACCCGGATTTTCTCGATCGCACCAGGGCCAGGAAAGGCGCCAGGGTGGCGTTCATCTGCGTACCAATAGTTCATCGCAAGCAGGTCATAGGGACGCTCAGCATCGACCGCCCGGTTGCGGACGAGGGGGAGTTGAAGCGCGACCTGGACTTTATCAGGCTGGTGGGCGGCTTGATCGCCGAGGCTGTTGCCGGCATCAGGGAGCAGATCGAGGAGCGCGAAAGCCTGGTGACAGAGAACCGCCGTCTGCGCCAGGAGCTCTCCGAGCAGTACAAGCCCGCGAACATAATCGGCAATTGCGGGAGCATGCGCACGGTATACCAGCAGATTGCCCAGGTGGCTGACAGCATGGCCACCGTGCTTATCCGCGGGGAGACCGGCACGGGCAAGGAACTGGTGGCGCGGGCGATGCATTACAGCAGTTCGCGGAAGAACGGCCCGCTGGTGAGTGTGAACTGCGCCGCACTGCCTGAGAATCTCGTGGAGAGCGAGTTGTTCGGTCACGAAAAGGGGGCGTTTACCGGCGCCGTCCAGCAGCGGAAGGGGCGTTTCGAGCAGGCGAACGGCGGCACGCTGTTCCTCGACGAGATTGGCGACATACCGCTCTCGGTCCAGGTGCGGATGCTCCGCGTGCTGCAGGAGCGTGAGTTCGAGCGGGTGGGTGGCGACAAGACCATCAAGGTGAATGTCCGTGTGATTGCGGCGACAAGCCGCAACCTTGAAGAGGCGGTCAAGGAGAACAGGTTCCGCGAGGACCTGTACTACCGGTTGAATGTGTTTCCGATCCATCTGCCGCCGTTGCGGGAGAGGCGCTCGGACATCATGCTGCTCGCCGATTTCTTCGTGCAGAAATACAACAAGGCGTACGGCAAGAAGGCCAGGCGCATTTCCACCGCGGCGATAAACATGATGATGTCCTACCACTGGCCGGGCAATGTGCGTGAGCTGGAAAACTGCATTGAGCGTGCCGTTCTGACCTGCACCGACGACGTCATCCACGGCTTCAGCATGCCGCCGTCGCTTCAGACAAGCCAGGATACACACACGGCGCTGCTGCCGTCAGGTGGCGCGGACCTGAGGGCGATGGTCGAGGCCTATGAGCGTGAGATCATCATTGATGCACTCAAGAAGCACCGTGGCAACGCATCAGCCGCCGCGCGTGAACTCAATACAACGCAAAGGATCCTGAACTACAGGATCAAGCAGACCGGCATAGAGCCGAAGAGCTATCGGGCGTCCGGTGGCGGTGGAGACGGGAAGGACCGGGTGGGCAATTGAACCGGGCAGCCTGCGGTGTCGCGTGTTCGGGATTGACGGGCCCAGGGGTGGCGATATGCGCGCTGCTGCTGGTGTGCGCGGCTGGTTGCGCGACATCAGGGGTCACCGGAACACCCGCAAAGAACACGCGACTCGCCAGGGTTGCCTTCGCGGTGTTCGATGTTGAGACCACGGGTCTTGATCCCAAGGCCGACAGGATCGTCGAGATCGGCGCGGTGACGTTCCGGAACGGCCGGGTGACGGGCTCGCGCAGCTGGCTCATCAATCCCGGTGTGCCGGTACCGCGTTCCGCTGTGCGCGTACACGGCATCACGACTGATATGGTGAAGGACCGCCCCGGTTTTGCGGCCGTGTTTCCCGAGTTCAGGAAGTTCGTCGGCGATGCCGTGCTCCTGGCGCACAATGCCAGGTACGACATTTCCTTCGTTGATGCTGAAATAGCGCGTTGCGGCGCGGGGGCGCCGCCGAACGCGGTGGTGAATACGCTTCCATTGTTCAGGCAGTGGTTTCCCCTGGCGTCGCGCCACACACTTGCCTTCATGGTGGAATACCTGGGGCTCAAGCCGGATGCGATGCACAGGGGAGGGAGTGACGCCATGACCCTCTACCAGGTTTTCAAGGCGGGTGTGGCCACGCAAGCGTCACAGCTCACACTGGAGGACGTGGTCAAAATGGCCGGCGGCGAACTGCATTTTTCGAATCACTCGCCGGCCGGCTCGTCCCCTGTCCGTGAGTGACTGCAGATGCCTCGCTTTGACTTCTCGATGAAGTCGCAGATTTCCAGGGCCGGACCGGATGCAAACTCAGCCCTGATCTGTTGCAGTGCCTGGCGCACATTCAGGCCGGAGCGGTAGAGGAGTGTGAATGTCTTCCGGACCTGGCTGCGGGCCTCGGAATCCATTCCGGCCCGCCGCATCCCGACGATGTTGCAGGCTGCGACAGAGTTGAGGCTTGCCGGCCTGGTGGTGAAGAACGGCGGCAGGTCCTGAGAAATTGCCGACAAACCCCCGAGCATTGCGAGCCTGCCAATCCTGATGAACTGGTGGATGGCGCAGTTGCCGCTCACGAAGACGCGGTCGCCGATCTCGACATAGCCCGCGCAGAGCACGCCGTTGGCGATTATGACGCCGTTTCCGACCTTCACATTGTGGGCCAGGTGCGCGTTTGCCATCAGGAAACAGTTGTCTCCAACCTCCGTTGCCGTCTCAGGCTTGGTTCCGCGATGGATCGTGACACCCTCCCGGAGGGTGCATCCTGCACCGATCCTGGTGTAGGAGACGGCATCCTTGAACGCCAGATCCTGCGGCAGATCGCCTATGACGGCGCAGGCGTGAATGCGTGAGCCGGCGCCGATCGTGGTGTGGCGGCAAATGACTGTGTGCGGGCCGATCACGACGCCATCCCCTATGCAGGTGTTCTTCTCGATAACGGCGAACGGACCGACCGTGACGTCCCTGCCGAGTTCGGCGCCCTGGTCAACAACTGCAGTTGGATGGATGCTCATTGTTATCTTTCTGTTCATGACAACCAGGACGCGGCGGGTGCGCCGCGTCTGCCGCCAGTCTTCTCTTCCCTACTTGAACTCGACCACTCCAGCCTCACGCATGCTGGTGAAGCCGCCCTGCTGATGAGCCTCTGGATTTCCAAGGATTATATGATCCAGCACTTTAATGTCCACGATCTTTCCAGCTTCAACGAGCTGACGTGTAATCCTGATGTCTTCTGCCGACGGGCACGGGTCACCGGACGGGTGATTGTGAGCGAGGATTACAGCCGCGCTGGAAGAGAGGATGGCTTTCTTGAAAACCTCACGCGGATGGACAAGGCTGGCGTCCAGCAGCCCCTGCGTGACTTCTTGCGGCGGGACCTTGAGCCTGTTCTTTGCATCCAGCATGATCACCCAGAAGACCTCCTTCGAGAGGGTCCTGGCCTCTTCCCTCAGCAGGCCGGCGGCGTCTTCAGGGGTCCGAACGGCGGTATTTGTGGAGACACCCTCGTCGATGAGCCGCTTGGCGAGTTCAAGCGTGGCGGCGAGCACCTGCGCCTTGACCTTGCCTATGCCGCGGATCCGCAGCAGGTCTTCCTGCGGGGCATTCGCAATGCCCGTGAGTGTCTGGTGTTTGAGAAGGAGTTCCTCTGCGATCCTGACCACATTCTGGCCTTGAACGCCACCCCGCAGGATGATCGCAAGCAGGGCCACGTCGCTGATGCCCTTGACGCCGAGGCGCTCCATCTCCTCCCTCGGCCGGAGGCGTTCAGGCATCTCGCGGACGGCGTAAGACACCTTCGGCGTTCCGGCGCTGTCACCAGGCAATGGGAGTCGGGCCATTCTTTCTCCAGGATTCCTTAACCGACTTCGCGATAGTAGTGGTATCCATTCCAATTTCAACGTCTATCCAGTCGACATTTGCCTGGTGCCGGAACCAGGTCATCTGCCGGCGCGCGAGCTGGAAGGTGCGCCTGGCGGTCCGCTCGATTGCCTCATCGACAGTGCATGTGCCGTCGAGGACGGCGGCCGCCTCGGCGTAGCCGATGGCGCTTCGTGCCGACGGGGAGTGTCCGAACCCGGCGGCAAGGAGAAGCCGAACTTCGTCGAGAAGGCCGGATCTGAACATGGCGCCAGCTCGTTCCTCGATCCGCTTCCTGAGCAGCGCTGGATCGAACCTCAGCCCGGCCAGGACCGGCCCGGTGTTGACCTGTCTCCAGGAGCTGGACGGCTGGAGGACTCCGGCGCGGGCAAGTTCGATGGCGCGCACCAGCCGCCTGGGGTTGAGTTTGTCGGGGAGGGCGTTGTAGAGGTCCGGAGCCTCATTCCGCAGCATTTCCTGCAACTCTGAGATGGGGCGTTCCCCTGCCATGAGGTCCAGTTCCGCACGAAGTGACGGGTTGGCGGGCGGAGTGTGCGAAAGCCCGTGGGTGAGGGACTTGATGTAGAGGCCGGTTCCGCCCACCACAATCGCACGCCTCCCCGCGACAGCTATTCCAGAGAGCGCCGCGGTGGCTGCGTCACGGAACAGGCCGACGCTGAATAGTGTGCCGGCGTCAACGAGGTCCATGCACCAGTACCTGGCGCGGGCCTGTTCCGGCCGGGTCGGCTTTGCGGTCCCGATATCCATCCCGCGGTAGACGAGCATGGAATCGGCCGAGACGATGTCGAATCCCTCGCTTTCGGCCAGGAGCTGGGCCACCGCGCTCTTGCCGCTTGCCGTGGGTCCAACCAGGAAACATGCGCTCGCCGACATCTGATTCATGGCCGGCATCGTACGTCAATACAGGGCGGTACGCCAAGTTGAATCAGGATTGGGAGTGATCCTGGCGGCAGAAAGCGGTGACCGTAACCTCACGCAAACTCCCTGCCGCTGCCGCTCGTACAGTGGCGGGCTCAGGCCGGAGGGAAACCTGCGACTCATGAGCCTGTATTGGGTCGGAACGGGTCCTGAGATCCACCACTGCCTGCCCATTGCGGTTCCACCTGAATCGTTACCCTCCAAGCGTGATCATCAGAGAGCCAAATTCAGTGTTGACGAAGCCATTGCGACAATGGGAAACTCAAAGCTCATTTGAAATGAGCTCCCGCTGCATTAGTATTGGCAGTTGGTGTTGATATGTAGCCTGCGAAAGAACCAGAATCCTGTTAACGGTTGGTTTCAGGCAAAAAGGGGAATGAAATGAAGGGTGTTGGGTCGCTTCCGTCGCTCAAGATTGGTGATCTCGAGATCAATCCTCCCATTATTCAGGGCGGGATGGGTGTCAGGGTGTCGGCCTCGCGTCTTGCGTCGGCAGTCTCCAACGAGGGCTGTCTGGGTACTGTTGCCACCGTTGGGACCGGCGAAGAGTGGCCGGACAGGACACTTGACTACACCACGCGCTCCTACCTGGGCCTTCGGTCGGAGTTGCAGAAGACCAAGAGCCTCACTTCCAGGCCGTTCGCTGTAAACATCATGTGCGTGCTGAACAACTACGACAGCCTGGTAACGGCTACCGTCGAGGAAGACGTTGCCGCCATCATTTCCGGCGCAGGACTGCCGCTCAGGCTGCCGTCGCTCGTCGGCAATTCACGCACAAAACTCATTCCGATCGTTTCCTCAGGGCGTGCCGCCGACCTTATCGCCCGCACTTGGTCGAGGCGGTACTCGCGTGTGCCCGATGCGTTCGTGGTCGAGGGCCCGCTTGCCGGCGGACACCTCGGATTCAAGCTTGAAGACACAGCCCATTCCGGCACGCATGTCCTTGACGCGATCGTGAAAGAGGTCCTGCAGGTTGCGGAGGAAATCGGGAAGACTGTCGGCCGGAAGATACCGGTGGTCGCGGCCGGAGGGGTATACGACGGCAAGGATATAGCGCATTTCCTGGAGCTCGGTGCCGGCGGAGTCCAGATGGCCACCAGGTTCGTGTGCACCCATGAGTGCGATGCCGCCATTGAATACAAGCAGGCTTACGTGAATGCCCGCAAAGAAGACATCATGTTGATCAAGAGCCCGGTCGGTCTGCCGCTCCGGGTGATACGCAATCCGTTTGTGGACCGGATCACCCATGGCGAGCGGGTGGCATTCAGGTGCCAGTACCAGTGCCTTGCGACATGCGATCCGAAGACAACCAGGTACTGCATAGCTCAGGCGCTGGTGAATTCATACCGCGGCAACATGGATCTTGGCTTCACAACCTGTGGCGCAAACGCCTACCGGATCGACAAGATCGTTTCTGTGCATGAACTTGTGCAGGAACTCGTCCAGGACGCTGCCAAGGTGCTTTCCGCGGGCAAGTAGTCCGGCGGCCCCTTGCCAGGCAAGCCAGCAGAACCTTCCACGGCCACCCCTGTGCTTTCACCGCCGGGCCGGCCATGCCGCTCCTGCCCGCCAGACAGCATCGTTCCGCCGGGACATCATTTCGTGGGATTTGCTGTAACCTTTTCCTGCCCCAAGGCTCTAATACCACATGCCAGCAAAAGGAAAAGGGAGCAAAATGACCACAGAAAGATACGTTAGGATGGTT
>JBAXKQ010000039.1:0-20724 GCA_037135275.1 bacterium | reverse complement strand
GCGATCACGAGAAACACAACGCAGTGCCATCGATCGGGTTCTGGGGACGCAGAAAGATCCGCAAACTCACTTTGGGACTTCTCCGCCATTCATCCTATGTGCGGAGCATGCGGGTCGACATCGCTGATCGGGCGGCTCTTGCCAGGCTTGACGAAGAGGCGGCGGAACTCCGGCGGGACCTCAAGTCAAAACGGTATGACCGGCTGGAATCCAGGTTGGAATCTCTTTCCGCTGCCGCCGAGGCGGTCATGCCTCTGCGAAGTATGGCGACATGTCGCGAGTATGTGGAGATCGTAGTGGTCGCGTTGGCGGTCGCAATGGCCTGCAGGTCCTACTTCCTTCAGCCGTTCAAGATCCCCACAGGCTCGATGCAGCCCACACTCAATGGCATTACATATCGCGATGGAGTCAAGACGCCTGTTGTTGATACAATTTATCCTCTGAAAGTTGCCCGGTTTCTTGTCCTGGGTGAATGGTATACCGAGATCCGCGCATCACGCCCTGGCCAGATACTCTTTTGTGACGCGGCAAACGAAAGGCAACGGGTACCAGATGCGACTCGAAACGGATGCTTTACGCGGAACATCAGAATTGCAATCGGGAGCGCCTGGGGGCCTCGGGTCTTCGAAAACATGAGGGCCCACGTGAAAGATCAAGATTACGTCGTTGCAGGCCAGCTTCTAGCCTCCGGGTACGAGATGGCTGGAGATCACGTCTTTGTCGACCGGGTGAGTTGGAACTTCCGCCAGCCGAGGCGCAGCGAGGTCATGGTGTTTCTCACCACGGGCATCCATAAGGGACTACCGAAGGACACTCATTACATAAAGCGTATGGTTGGCATTCCCGGTGACACCTTGTCTGTTACGCCACCATGGCTATCCGTGAACGGGAGCAATGTCACCGAGTATACGATCGGCAAAATAGGGCGCGGTGATCTGGGTAATGGCGGGTATGCGCTAGCAGCGCCGTCGGATGGCTGGCCGATAACCGTCTTGAATGCAACAAACCCGTCAATACAGCTCAGAGCTGGCCAGTATCTGGCAATGGGCGACAACACGAGGTCGAGCCTCGACAGCCGGTATTGGGGGCCAGTGCCAAGGGAACGTCTTGTCGGGCCGGCAGCCATCGTTTATTGGCCGTTCACAAAGCGATGGGGTCTGATCGGCAGGTAGGCTCCATCTGGTGCCGTCCTGCCTGGCACATCCGGAGATCCCACGGCTCCACGGGATTCCAGACAACTTCCGCGACAAGAGGCACAACCCGCACGCGCACATCATGGATTGTAGTTCGGCAGATGGTTCCAAAACTCCTGGGATTCTGTGGACACATCAAGCCGTGATGCTCCGGTTTGATGACTACGCGATCTTGAAAGTGGCGGTTTGCGGACAGGCCAAAACATTCCCGGATCCATAATAGCACTGCTTATGCGGCCATCTACGCGACGTCGTATAATATATCTTATGTCTACTACCGGTGTGGTGAAACCGCTACATATGGGTGTTGATGGGAAATTACGGGCATGGCGGCACTATGATAACTTTACTCGGACCTCACCTGATCATGTATTCGAGCCGCATCGGATTGCCGTTCCGCTCGATGTCCAGGACAAAGGCGCTTTCCTTCCCGGTGCGGAAGTCTTCAATCCACTTCACTGCCCGCCGCTTCGACGTAACGGGTTCAGTGTTGACCTTGAGGACGATGTCGCCTTCCTTGAGCCCTACGGCCTCGTAGAAGTCCTTTTCTCCAACGGTCTTGAGCTGGTGAGCCGTAATGATGCGCCGGCCCCGATCGTTCGTTTCGTACACGGCGACCATTGAATCAAAGAGCTTGTCTACTCGCGCCGGGCTCTGCAGAAGCTCCTCAACATACCCCAGGAGTCCGTCCCTACTCATGATCCAGCGGTTCTCACCAACATATGCGCCAAACCTGTTTGTGGAGAGTATCTGCTGGCCGGCCGCCGCGACAATGCCTGCCGCTGCTGCTGCCGATTCTACAGTGCCGGTAGCGCTGCCGCTGTATGCCAGGAATATCTCATGCTCAATGGCACCGTCCCTGAGTATGACGCTCTTATCCAGGATCCTAGCCACCACAACACCGTCCAGTGTATCTCCTTCAACCGCGACGGTTTCTTTGACAGGCTTGAGCTGGACATTGTCGATGATGGCCTTGCGGACAGTCTCGTTGCCATTGGAATCGCCAGGGCTCCAGCAGAATATGCCTGCAAGCCTGAATCGCTCCGCAATCGCTCCCGCGGCCGATGCGGGGCCGCCGCGCATGTTCCGGAACAATGACCAGTCCACTGATGATAGAGATTTGAGCGTCGCCTCAGAATCGGGCCAAGCCTTGCCAACGGTGGCATCTAACGAGGCCTTCTTCTTTACCGGTAGTTTGCCGGCGCCGCAGGCGAGCAGAAACGAAAACACGATGCTCAGTGCGAGCACCATGAAGGCAATGAGCCTTGCTGAAAAATGATATCGTTCGGCAGAGGACATAAGCCGGATTCTGTTCAAATGTCGGTCATTTATCTAATGCGATCAACCCGAAACTGCGCCCGAAGGCAAGGACGGGCAGCCCCAAGCAGTTTCCTATTTGATCTTGCTCCGGACGGGGTTTACCATGCGGCGCGCATTACTGCAACGCCCGGCGGTCTCTTACACCGCCTTTTCACCCTTACCCCTGGCTCTTGCGAGCCATTGGCGGTTTGTTTTCTGTGGCACTTTCCGTCTCTTCCGTTTGCCGGAAGACCTCCCAGCACTACGCCGGGACATCCTGCCCTGTGGAGTCCGGACTTTCCTCCCCCGCGGTCGAAAACCACGAGAGCGACCGAACGCCCCTGCCGGACGATAAAAAGCTAAATGTGATGCTCAAAGAACTGGCAACATCATACGGCCGCGGCTGCAGGAGTCAATTTCAATACAGCATCCGACCGCAATGGGAACATGAGACCATGATGTCGCCACGACGCGCGTCATGCACTACGTGCGGGGCAACGGCCATGTTACAGCCGCCGCAAACACCGTGCTCAACCTTGGCCAGGACAGCGTTCTTCTTGCCGCGCATAAGTGGCTCGTATTTCTGCAGCCAACGGGCATCCACGTCCGCCACCTTCGCAGCACGCTCAGCCTGGTACTTCTGCAACTGGGCGCTGATATCTGCGTTCCGGGTGTCAAGTGCGGCGAGCTCGGCCTGCTTTTCGCTTTCTGCCTTGTCAACGATCCCTCTTGCCGACGACATGACCCGCGCTGCGGCCTCAATCTCTTCCATCTTGGCGAGTTGGCGCTCCTCAATCTGCTTGATTTCCTTCTCGGCGGCGCGGATCTCGTCCTCCATCGCCTTGAATTCCTTGTTGCTCTTCAATTGAAGCTGCTGTTCGCGGAACTTCCGGATCTTCTGGTTCACCGTCTCGATTTCCAGTTCCACCTGCTTGGCCTCAGCCTGCTTGCTGGTCATGGCAGTCTTTGCAGCATTGAAATCCTTCTTCTTGTGCTCGCAGGTGGCGTCGATAACTTTCCGTCGGGCGGGTATATCCTGAATCTCCTTTTGGAGCTTTATGATGCGTAGGTCAACGTCCTGGACGGCGGCAAGTCGCTCAGCTTGAGTGCTCACGTGTTCTCCCGTTGTTTATTCGGGTTGTCCTATTACCACAGCTGCCATACACAAGTCAATGCTGCACATAGCCGGCGTCGCGCAATCGTTCCATGGTCACTGTCGGCGCCTTCTTCTGCAGAAGATACGCACGTGTATACTTCTCAAGGATGTCCGTTTCAATGTTGACCTGGCTACCGACGTGCAGCGTACTCAGCGCCGTATTGCTCCACGTGAAAGGAATGATCCTGACTCCAAAGGCGTGCGCTGTAACTTCCACAAGTGTCAGGCTCACACCGTCGAAGGCAATGGATCCTTTTTCGCACATAGACGACAGCAGATCTTTGGCGCATCCAACCTCGATATGCCAGTCGCATGATTCGCGCCTGAGCATAGACACAGTCCCGACTCCATCGACGTGGCCGGTAACAAAATGCCCACCGAGCCGGTCGGCCGGGCGCAGCGCGCGTTCCAGATTGAGTACTGCACCGTGAGCAAGAGAGCCCAAGGCAGTATGATCCAGGGTTTCAAGGAGAATATCGCATTCAAATGCATCGGGGCGGATGACAGTGGCCGTCAGGCACGCACCCTGGACAGCGACGCTTTCGCCTGGCAGCAGTGGCTCCTGCCACGGAGTGTGTCCAACAGTCAGACGTGCTCCGCTGCCGCGACGCTCCAACGCAGCCAGCCTTCCGGTCTTCTGGACCAAACCCGTAAACATTGCGATCTCCCTCAGTAGACCTCTTACCCCACAAGACTGACCGTGCCGGCCTGGTCGCTGCGCAACCGGTAGACCGGTCGAGGACCAGTTGCAGAATCTACCCTCTACACTTGCCTCGCACGAGAATATCCGCACCGATCCGTCTAACATCGGTGAATTCCAGTTTCGGGGCGAGCGCCAGTTGCCAGCCGTGACCACCGATGGCCGCGGTGGATGTGGTTCCACCAAGTATCAGGGGCGCGACAATGAAAAGCACCTCGTCCACCAACCCCTCGCGAACCATGCTCTCTGCCAATGCCCCCCCACCCTCGCACAGCACGTGCAGGATCCCGCGCCGCCCCATCTCGGCCAGAAGCGGCTTCAGGGAGACACGTCCATGCTTCTCAGGCAGGTGCCAGATGGCGGCGCCGGTCCGTCCAAGGGCGTCTGCGACCGGCGATGGACACCTGCGCGTGGTGGCTATGATGGTCTGGGCACTTTTGCCATCGCTGAAGATCTTGTTAGACAGTAACAGTCCGCCGCGTGCGGAAACCACAATTCTGAAGGGTTTACTTCTCGAACATTCTGCCGGAAGGAGCGAAGGGTTGTCGAGAAGGGCGGTTGCAGACCCTACCAGCACAGCATCAACTTCGCCCCTGAGCTTCTTGACCAGGCTGCGCGATTCTTCGGAGGTTATCCATCGTGATTTACCATTCAGATCGCTGATTCGTCCGTCAATGGAAGTCCCCAGCTTCAGCGTGACATACGGCATGCCAGTCGTTACCCATTTCGAGAACGGCGCGACAAGCGCTCTTCCTTCTTCCTCCCTGACGCCCTCCGTGACGTGCACGCCGGCACGCCGGAGAATCCCGATGCCACGGCCATTGTGCCTGGGATTAGGATCCCGTGTGGCTATCACCACCCTGGTTACTCCGTTGGCAAGAATTGCCGAGGTGCACGGCGGGGTTTTGCCGGATGTAGAGCACGGCTCGAGCGTAACGTACAGCGTGGCGCCCCTTGCCCGCCTGCCGGCATCCTTCAACGCGACTATTTCCGCGTGGTCAGTCCCGGCCCGCCTGTGCCAGCCCTGACCGACCGCGCGCCCATTCCTGACTATGATCGCTCCTACCGGTGGATTCGGTCTGGTTTGCCCCAGCCCATGGCGTGCCAGCGCAATGGCTCTGCTCATCCAGGCTTCTTCGCTCAGGTGCTTCTTCATGATGTTCAGGCCTCCGGTCCAAGCAGACCTTTCACGAACTCCGCCGCATCAAAAGGTGCAAGATCCTCGGCGCCTTCTCCAAGACCAACAAAGTATACCGGCACACCAAGCTCCTTGTTTACGGCCGGAATGAAGCCCCCCTTGGCGGAGCCATCCAGTTTGGTGATGACAACACCGGTGAGCGGGACAATTTCGTGAAATACCTTTGCCTGTGCCACAGCGTTGTTGCCGAGTGTGGCATCGAGCACAAGCAGGGTTTCGTGGGGTGCGCCAGGCATGCTCTTGCCGATGGACCTGCGTATCTTGCCCATCTCATCCATGAGCGGTTGCTTGGTGTGCATACGCCCAGCGGTGTCGATGATGACGAGATCAGCTCCACGGGAGACCCCAGCCTTCACTGCGTCAAAAGCAACCGCTGCCGAGTCGGCTCCCGCAGCACCGGCAATGACGTCACAACCTACAGAGGAGGCCCACTTCCTGAGCTGCTCAGCCGCCGCCGCCCTGAACGTATCAGCCGCCGCGAGTATGGGCGTCAATCCCCGACGCTTCGCGTGCCAGGCAAGTTTTGCAGCGGTCGTAGTCTTGCCGGATCCGTTGACGCCAACGATCAGAACGACCCGCGGCTTGACGGCCGATTCCCATGAAAATGCAGCCTTGCTCGCGAATGCACTCAGGAGGGTCTGTTCGACGGTAGCCCTGATTGGGACACCACTTCGCGCCGCCGCAGCATCATCAAGCAGTTTTCCGGCAAGCCACATGGGAACGTCGGCTGAGACAAGGGCTTCCTCCAGGCGCTCCCGATCCTCGCGTGACACAACCGAGCCTGGGCGGAAAAGGCCGCGTATGCCGTTTGCAAGCGCCGCGCGCGTACGTGCAAGTGCATCAATCCAGCTTTTCATCCTTGCTCCGTGTCGAACTTCGCCGCATTGCCTCGCGCGCCGGTCTCTTGATGTCCGCGCGCGCCCGGTCCAGGATCCCGTTAACAAACATGCCAGACTTATTGTCTCCGAACTCTTTGGCGATATCGACTGCCTCGTTGATGGAAACAACGGGTGGTATGTCTTCGCAGAAGAGCATCTCGTACAGGGCCACCCGCATGACGTTCTTGTCTGTCGGGTTCATCCGCTTGAT
Organism: bacterium; assembly: GCA_037135275.1. GTDB lineage: Bacteria > Verrucomicrobiota > Kiritimatiellia > SPBP01 > SPBP01 > JBAXKQ01. The sequence continues at coordinate 14,089 of JBAXKQ010000039.1, read as the reverse complement.
ATCCCAGTTATCCGCGTACTTCTTCAGCAGTTCGTCGATCTGCTCCATGTGACTAGCGGCGCCGTGAACGAGCTGTTCCGTGAACACTTTCGCCCCCTCAGGCATTCTCCGTTCTTTCCAGAGCCTGCGCAGGGCTATATCCGGATCCTGCTTGTTCATTTCGAGTTCAAACAGGACCTGCATTGCCATCTTTCGAGATTCCCTGCGAACGCCCACTTCTCACCTCCGTGCTATTTGCCGATTTGCTTGTAAACGTTTGCCATTTCGATAGCGGCCTGCATGGCCGACCACCCTTTGTTCCCGGCTTTGGTACCGCACCGTTCGATCGCCTGTTCCAGGTTGTCTGCGGCAACAACTCCGTTGATAACTGGTACGGATGACGACAGCGCTATAGAGCCCAATGCTTTGGATACCTGGCTGTTAATGAGGTCCGCGTGCTTTGTGGACCCCTCTACAACGACTCCAAGTGCCACAGCTGCGTCGTACTTCCCGCTCTGAAGCACCTTCTGTATCGTCATTGGCAGTTCGTTTGCACCGGGCACCCATACAACCATGAGGGAGTCTTCCCGGCCACCGTGCCTGGTGAAGCAGTCAATCGCCCCGCCGAGCAGCTGCTTGGTTAGGAAGTCGTTGAATCGGCTGATTACCACACACAACCGGAGCCCGTCCGCCTTCAGCATTCCGCCTATCTCTTTTGTGGCCATATTGCCCCTCCTTTGTATCGTAACTGATTACTCAAAGTCCTGACTCACCCGTTCGGTGCCATGCGCAGCATTCACAACATGTGCCCCAGCTTGGCCTTCTTTGTCGCCAGATACCGCTTGTTGTGCACAGTTGGCGCTTCAACGATCGGCACCCGCTTGACGATATTCAAACCGTACCCCTGAAGACCGACAATCTTGCGCGGATTGTTGGTCATCAGGCGGATATTCTTAAGACCGAGGTCCAGCAGGATCTGTGCGCCGATGCCGTAGTCGCGAAGATCCGCCTCGAAACCGAGGCATTCATTGGCCTCAACGGTATCCATGCCCTTCTTTTCCTGAAGTTCGTAGGCGTGAATCTTGTTGGCAAGCCCAATGCCCCTCCCCTCCTGCCTCATGTAGAGGAGGACGCCATGCCCTTCCTTTGCAATCATGCGCGCGGCGTCGTGCAACTGGGATCCACAATCACAGCGCAACGAACCGAACACGTCACCCGTCAGGCATTCACTGTGTACACGAACCAGAGCCGATTCCCGTTCCGATGGTGTGCCCATCACGAGTGCCAGGTGATGATGTCCATCCGTGATAGCCCTGTAGAGATGAAGCCGGAAATCACCGAACTCCGTGGGAAGAGAAATCGTCCTGATGTGCTCAACGAGACGCTCCCTGGCACGCCTCCATGCAATAAGGTCTGCGACGCAGATCATCTTTATGCCGTGCTTGACTTTGAAACGTCTGAGATCAGGCAACCGGGCCATTGCGCCGTCCGCCCGTAGTATCTCGCAGATGACGGCAGCCGGCTTGAGACCTGCGAGTCTGGCGAGGTCATTCGACGCCTCGGTATGGCCTGCGCGGCGCAAGACCCCTCCCTGCTTGGCTTCAAGCGGGAAAGTGTGCCCCGGGCTGATAAGATCGCCTTTTCTGCTGCTGCCCGAGATAAGCACTCGAATAGTCTCCGCGCGGTCGTGCGCGCTGATGCCCGTTGTCACTTTCCTGCGGGCGTCCACAGATTGCATGAATGCGGTTCCGAACGCATCCCCGCCTCCGCGTTCGGACATGTGGGAAAGACCGAACTTCTTGAGGCGTTCTGGCGTGAGCGACACACAGATTAGACCGCGACCGTGAGTGGCCATGAAATTGATTGCCTTGGCATCGGCCTTCTCCGCGGCAATCACCAGGTCACCCTCGTTCTCGCGACTTTCGTTGTCTGTAATCACCACCATCTCGCCGCGGCGTATGGCTGCAATCGCGCTTTCGATTGTGTCAAAGTCCGATGTCTTGGTTCTGCGCATTTGCTCTGCTTTCCTCTTTCCTGGGGCGCAACATGCTGAGCACGCTCTTCTAGAGCGAGTCCCAGCATTCAGAATGCGCCTGCCTAAACAAAAAAACCCGAAGACACAGACGTCTCCGGGCAGGCAAGGCCGCTAAAACAATCGCCTTCTTCCATCCAGACTCAGGAGCCATCCGCCCCATCACTGTCGGTCCCGGAGTTTCGCCGGGTCGTGTCGTCAGCCGCTTTTCGGCATCAGACTCGCGGACTATCACCGCCGGTTGGGATTCATCGCCTAAGAACATTTCAGCGACCCACCCTACCCTGAAGACATCGATCCCTTAGAAAGAACCGAGCTACTTGTAATCCATCCAGCTTTGAACGGCAAGGACGAAAATCAGCGGATGTCGTCATGCAAGACGTTTTTCGCACGCTCGCCGCATTCTTTCTGTCGCTTGTGCGCTGAATCTGGGTTGACACGGTACGCTGATTCCTGTGTGATGAAGAGCAAGACATGACACAGGACCATTCCACAACGCCATCGCCACACAAGGCTGGAAAGCCGGAGCTGCTCGCGCCGGCCGGCGATATAGAAGCGGCCTATGCTGCGTTTCAGTACGGCGCGGATGCCATATATGCGGGCCTCCGCCGTTTCTCGGCCCGCGCGGATGCCGGCAACTTCAGTCCTGATGAGCTGGGCGAGATCATCGCCTATGCTCACTCAGCTTCACCGCGGAGACGTGTCTTCGTGGCTGTCAATACCCTCGTGCAGAACAGGGAACTTTCAGAGCTGGTCGACACGCTGGCCATAGTTGCCGAATGCGGTGCCGATGCCTTGATAGTGCAGGACCTCGGCGTTGCTCACACGGCACGACATCACTTCCCGGCACTTCGCCTTCATGCGAGCACACAGATGGCAATCCACAATCTGGCCGGCGCAATGGCACTGGGCCGCCTGGGGTTCCGCCGGGTCACGCTTGCTCGTGAATTGACGCTGGAGGAGATCCGCGACATCGCCGGGAATTCCGGCATTGAGGTCGAAGTCTTCATACACGGCGCACTGTGCTATTCGTACAGCGGTCTCTGTCTCTACTCGACCATGCTGCGCACCGGCAGCGGGAACCGCGGCCGTTGCGCATATCCTTGCCGTGATGTGTTCGAGCCCGTGTCACAGACGGACCCAGGCCGGTTTCTGTTCTCGATGAAGGACCTTGCGGTCGCCGACTGCGCTCCCGAGCTGGCGGGCGCCGGTGTTGCCTGCCTGAAGATCGAGGGGCGGAAGAAGAGCGCTCTCTATGTGGGGGCTACCACTTCATACTACCGGGCGTTGTTGGACGGCAAGTCGAACGCTGAAAGCCGTCTTCGAACTGAGGCTGACATCAAGACCATTTTCAGTCGCCCGTGGACCAAGCTCTACCTCCGGTCACGGCGAAATCCCGAGGTTGTGGACACAGACGTTGTAGGCCACCGTGGCGCTGCTATTGGCAAGATTGCCTCAATCATGACGCCACACGCCGGTCCCGCGCTCCTGCGATTCACGACCCAGCGCCGCCTTGAAAGGCATGATGGCCTCCAGCTCGACATTTCAGGCGGCAAACCGTTTGGGTTCTCCGTCGACGCACTTGGCCTGAAGGATGCTCGAACAGAACGGTTTCAGAACGTGTTCGAAGTACCGGCAGGCTCGAACATCGCAGTGCCGCTACCGAGGGAGTATCCCGACCTGAAACCGGGAATGACCATCTATTGCTCGTCATCACAGTCAGTCAAACAGAGCTACAAGTACGATCGCCCACGGCCAGGCCTGTACCGGTTCAGGCGGCCGGTCGCCATCACGATTACCGTTGATGCGACAGTAGTCAGCGCCGCAGCAACGCTGAAGACAGACCCGGTTCTCCGCGACACGGTCAGCGCCAGGACTGTTGCCGATGGGACGTTCGACCCGGCGCGCAAGACAGATGGCCTGGAGGTCGCATTTCGTGATGCCTTCTCAAAGCTGGGTGATACCGGTTTTGTGCTTGAAAGACTGGTTGTTGAGAACCGCGATGGACGCTTTGTGCCTGTCTCGATCCTCAACAAGCTCCGCCGGGATCTCGTGGCTTGTCTGGAAGCAGCGTGCGCCAGTGAGCGCGGGCAGGTTGTGGCATCCATCAAGGCGCAGGTGCAGACGCCGGCACCATGCAGCCGCGGCGCGGAACCTGCAGGGCTGCAGTGGTCAATCAAGGTCGCGCACGCCCATGCTCTTAGCGGGCTTGAAGATGCTGACTGGAAAGATATTGCCGAAGCTGTCGTTGATATCAGTCGCTCTCCGTTGCCATCGTTGTCGGCTGCCCTCGACCGACTCGCTGCGACTGCGGGACGGGATCGGATTCGGCTGGCACTGCCAGCGATAACCCGCGAGTGGGAGCTTGAACAGCTCAAGACAAAGGTTGCCGAGCTTGCTGGTGCAGGCTGGAGTCGATGGGAATTCTCGAACCTGTCCGGCTTGACCCACCTCTCGGGACTTCAAGGGGGCGCCGCAGACATGTCATCGGACTGGTCGGTCTACGTGCTCAACCGCGCGGCAGCCATGCAGGTCCTTGAACTCGGAGCATCAGGTTTCCTGCTGTCCCCGGAGGACGACTTCAGCAACATTGGCGAGCTGCTTGCTGAGTTTGGCTCGCTCGCGACAGTGATTGTCTACCAGGATACGCCGCTACTGGTTTCAGAGACGTGTCCCAAGGCCAATTCCGGCGGTTGCACAGGTGGGCGCCGGGCTTGCCCTGATTCAGCGGTGGAGTACCGCTCCTCTGCGCGCGAAGAGGTGATGATCCTGAACCATGAGTGCCGCACCGTGGTTGTCGGGAAGCAGCCATTCAACCTCTCGCGGCATCTGGAGGCAATCCGGATGGCAGGCGCATGCCGCGTTCGCGCAGATTTCTCGTGGAAGCCGTATGGTCCGGCCCAGGTTGCCGGAATTGTGCGATCACTGCGGTCAGGAAGCTGTACCATTGCCGGTACGACCGGGAATTTTGAAGGGCGATTGGTGTGATGGGTGCCGGCTGGCTTTGCTCTTTGCGTCAGGAGTTGATCCGTCTTGCGGCAAGGATAGAATTGTCCTTGCAGTCTATTTTCCGAATGTGTATCAATTAGTTCGTGTCAGCCCACGGACACGGTTGTGTCTTTGTGCTACAGTTAGTGGCAGCACGCGGCATTGAAGTGGATCAGCACTCATGATGACTGCACCGAAGCACACACCTCTTTATGAAGCGCACATAAAGGCCGGCGCCCGCATGATCGATTTCAGCGGGTGGCTGATGCCGGTCCAGTACGATGGCATAGTAGCCGAGCACACAAGGACCAGGTCTGACGCCTCGATGTTCGACACCTGCCACATGGGACGGTTCGATGTCGCCGGGGTCGGCGCAGACGAAGCACTCTCACGCGTCCTGACTGCCGACGTCATGAGGATGCGGAACGGCCAATGCCGCTATGGGTTTCTGCTGGATGATGACGGCGGCGTGCTTGATGACCTCATCGCATACAGATTCAACGCAGACCATTGGATGCTTGTTGTCAATGCAGGGACCCGTGCTGGCGATGTCTCATGGTTCCGCGAACAGCTCCCCTCTACAGTTACATTCGCCGACGAGTCAGACCGTACCGGAAAACTTGACGTTCAGGGACCCGGATCGCTGGAGGTAGCCTCCCGTGTGTTGTCTGTCGACGTGTCTTCACTCGGGTACTTCAAGTTCCTTGAATTCACAAGGGCCGGGGACAGGCTTATAGTAAGCCGCACGGGGTATACCGGTGAGAAAGGGATTGAGGTGTACGGCCCTGTCCCGGCAATATGCGCGCTGTGGGAGGCTTTCCTTGCGGCGGGTGTTCGCCCGGCCGGACTTGGTGCTCGTGATACACTCAGGCTCGAGGCGGGACTCCCCCTGTATGGCCATGAACTCAACCGGAGCATTACTCCCGTGGAGGCTGGCATGGAACGCTACGCGATGAAGCAGGCTCCTTTCATAGGCAAGGAAGCGATGTCCCGACACCTCGCAGCTGGCCCGGCCAGGCGGCTGTGTGGGTTCAGAACAAGAAGTCGCCAGTCCGCTCGTGCCGGAAATGTTGTCAGGGATGGAGGAGCTGTGGTCGGTGAAGTCACCAGCGGCTCGTTTTCACCCTCCCTCCAGTACGCTATCGGGTTCGCATATGTCGAGACTCCCTCTGCGATTGTCGGAAGGCCATTACTCATTGATACCGGCAGGAATGTTCTGGACGCGGAAGTGGTCGGCACGCCATTCTATCGTCCGTCTGAAGCGAAAGGATGCATATGACACCTGAAGGACTTTTCTACACCAAGGATCACGAATGGCTCCGCCTTGAGGATGATGGTATCACGGTGGTCGGCATTACCGATCATGCGCAGGAGGCTCTGGGAGACATAACTTTTGTGGAGCTGCCGGCGGTTGGACGCAAGATCGCCGCGGGCACGTCGTTTGCCGTTGTGGAATCAGTCAAGGCTGCCAGCGATATCTTCATGCCGGTCGAAGGGACAGTCGCCCATGTCAACACAGAGCTGGCCGCCTCGCCCGAGACGATCAACCGTGATCCTTACGGGAAAGGTTGGATCTGCCGCTTCTCTGGATGCGAAAGGTCTGCACTGGATGGACTGATGACGGCGAAGCAATACGCGGAGTTCCTGAAATCGGTCTGAGGACCGTTTCAGAGCGGAAGGAAGAATGTCCTTTGTTGCAAATACCGATCGTGACAGGGCCGAAATGCTCAAGGTTGCCGGGTTTGCCGGTGTCGACGGGCTGTTCTCCGATATCCCTGCCGACCTCCAGATAGCCCGCCTGAACCTTCCTGACGGACGCAGCGAGTCGGAAGTCTACGACCGCCTGCACAACCTGTCGCACCGAAATGCCCACAACCTCGTCTGTTTCCTCGGCGGCGGGTTTTACGACCACTACATTCCGGCGTGTGTGGACGAACTTGCCTCACGCGCTGAGTTCTACACCGCCTATACCCCGTACCAGCCGGAGGCCTCACAAGGTACGCTGCAGGCAATATTCGAGTACCAAAGCGCCATTTGCAGGCTTACGCAGATGGAAGTAGCCAATGCCTCGCTCTATGACGGCGGTACGGCACTGTATGAAGCAGCAATGATGGCGGTAAGGATTACCGGCCGCAGGAAGATCCTGCTGGACAGCGGCGTCAACCCCATCTACCGGAACATCCTCTATTGCTATACCAGCAATCTCTCTATCGAGTTCTGTGAGGTCGAGGTTTCCCACGGCCAGAGCGACCGGCAGCGGATCGCCGACTCGCTGGACGAGAGTGTTGCGGCAATCATCCTGCAGAATCCAAACTTCTTCGGCGGTGTTGATGATTTCACAGACATTGCGGCGCTCGCCCATGCCAAGGGTGCCCTTGCGGTGGTTTCGGCGTATCCGATTTCGCTTGGCCTGCTCAAGGCGCCTGGCTCGATGGGGGCCGATATTGTGACCGGCGAGGGCCAGAGCCTGGGACTGCCTCTGTCGTTCGGCGGGCCTTACCTTGGTTTCATGGCAACCAGGATGGAGTATGTACGAAAAATGCCGGGACGGCTTGTCGGTGAAACGACCGATGCGTCCGGCAGGCGCGGATTTGTCCTCACCCTCCAGGCTCGCGAGCAGCATATCCGGCGCGAAAAGGCGATGTCGAACATCTGTTCCAACGAAGCGCTCTGTGCACTACGTGCGTCCATTTACCTGTCCTGGCTTGGAAAGCAGGGACTACGCGAGCTGGCGATGCTCTGCGCGCAGAAGGCAGAGTATGCGAAGACGCGGTTCTCAGCCATTCCAGGCGTGGAAGTCAAGAAGACCACCCCGACTTTCAACGAATTCACCCTGGCCCTGCCCTGCGATGCTTCTGTTGTGGTGAGCCGTCTTGTGGACAAGGGCTTTGCCGCCGGCTACCCCCTGGGCCGCTACTACAAGGGTATGGGCAACTACCTGCTTGTCGCTGTGACGGAGAAGCGGACGCGCGAGGAAATGGGTATGCTGGCGGAAGCTATGGAGGCTGTCCTGTGAGCAAACTCATCTTTGAAAGAAGTTCACCGGGGCGTCGTGCCTTCAATCTGCCGGGCCTGAGCGAGGCGGAGAAGAGCTGCAGGCTGCACATTCCCGGCAAGTACTTCAGGGAGCAGCCCGCAGAACTGCCCGAGCTCTCGGAAATGGAAGTGGTTCGGCACTTCGTCGGCCTGTCGCGAAGAAACTTCAGTGTCGACGGCCAGATGTACCCGCTTGGCTCATGCACGATGAAGTACAATCCGAAAATATGCGAGCGCGTGGCCGCCCTTGACGGCTTCTCGTCGTTGCACCCATTGCTGCCACAGCTGCGCGGCGGTGGCATGCTGACCCAGGGGGCTCTTGAGGTCCTCTACGAGACGGAGCAGATGCTTTGCGAGATCGCCGGAATGGATGCCTTTTCCCTCCAGCCGTCAGCAGGAGCGCACGGTGAACTGACTGGCATGATGCTCGTTGCGGCCTACCACCGGGACAAGGGAAACCGGAAAACGAGGGTCATTATTCCGGACTCGGCGCACGGCACAAACCCGTCCAGCGCGGCAATCGCCGGGTATTCCGTCACAACGGTGCCAACCGGGCCCGACGGCGACATTGATCTTGGCAAGTACGAGGCCGCCCTTGGAAGTGACGTTGCAGCGGTCATGCTCACCTGCCCGAATACGCTTGGGCTGTTTGAGCGTGACATATCGCGGATTGCCGCCATGGCGCACAAGCATGATGCGCTCCTCTACTACGACGGCGCAAACCTGAATGCCTTGCTCGGCAGGTGCAGGCCTGGCGATCTTGGATTCGATGTGGTCCACATCAACCTTCATAAGACATTTGCGACACCGCATGGCGGTGGCGGGCCCGGGTCCGGACCTGTTGGTGTCAAGAAGCACCTTGTTCCATTTCTGCCGACCAGCATAGTGGTAAAGAGAGCTGACGGCACGTTTGCGCTTGAATACGACCGCGCAAAGAGCATCGGCTATATCGCGCCATTCTATGGGAATTTCGCCGTAATTCTTCGCGCATACGCATATATGCTGCTCCTCGGCGGCAATGGAATGCGTGAGGTGAGTGAGAACGCCGTGCTGAATGCCAACTACATACTGGCAAAGCTGAAGGGGCGCTATGATCTTCCGTACGCCCGGCAGTGCATGCACGAGTGCGTATTCAGCGCCACACGTCAGCTGGCAAAAGGTGTTCACGCGCTGGATGTGGCGAAGGCACTGATCGACCGCGGAATCCATCCGCCAACCATCTACTTCCCGCTGGTCGTAAAGGAAGCGCTGATGATTGAGCCGACTGAGACTGAGTCGCGTGAACAGATGGACGAGTTCATTAGCGCCATGCTGGAAATTGCCGACCTTGCAGAGCGTGATCCGAAGGCCTTCGCCGATATGCCGCGCACAACTCCGGTCAGCCGCTTGGATGAAACCAAGGCGGCCAGGAATATGAAGTTCAGCGCGTGAGCGGACCAGTAACTGCTCTTGCCGGGGATCGTGATTGCGGGTGTATGCCAGCCAACGGTGGCCTCAGGCAGCAGTCTGGCACACCATACTCACTCCATGTTCAGGAGCCTGTGCTCGAATCCTGCACCTTCGCACTCATCCAGAACATCAACTACATCCTGATGAGAGACGCTGCCCGCAACAAGAACGGAAATGAGACAATTCCGGTCTGCGGCCGAAAGGCGCTGTAGAACCTTCGGGAACTGCTCTCTTGTCACTTGCGAACCCTCAATCCGGAGTTCATTCCTCTTTTTCAGTAGTATATGCACGGCATTAGTCCGATGAACAACGGCTTCAGCATCGTCGAACGCAAGACACCTCGGGGTCTGCTGTTCCGGAACGCGAACCTCGAATCTCGGTATGTACCCATTCACTGACGCCATTCTCACGACCGGCCACACATTGGAGAAAACAGTGTGAGGTCCCGCCCTGACTCCAAGCGGCAGCCCATTGCCATGGCCTCGTGACGCATTCTTCAGAGCGATTTCCAAACCATCGTCATCGGTTTCGCCTCCAAAGATTGTGTAAACACCTTGACGATGCACCGTAACTGTTGCTTCGTCCAGCGAGCGGTCGATAGCCCGGACGGCATGGTGCGATACGGGCAGGCCCCGCACTCCTGAATTAACGAACAGAGTGCTGCATCCAGCGACAAGAAGAAGCCCAGAAAAGCACACGAGCATGGCTGCTGTTTTCATGATCCGCAGATTACCAAGGTCCATAACGATGTCAATATCGGGAGCATAGCCGGAACAAGTGCGCGGATCCGAGGGATTGTTGCAACCGGCGTCACACAACAGCATAACGCGGCAGAATGGGCCCGGTGGGATCGCCAAGCTTTAAGGACTCGTCCTCTACTTTGCGGACCTGATCGCTCCAGGCGCAATTTCACGCAGTTCCATACCTTCAAGCTTCATGTCCACCCGCTTTCCCCGGAGTTCAACCTTCTCACCGGCATGGGCATCCAGCGCCGCAATATTGCGTCCCTGTATCAAGCGTGCTCCGAGCTTGTAGCCATGGTCACGCATCATCGTGGAAATGCCTTTCTGTGGCGGCAGCACCTCGAGTGTTCCGGTGAACACCTCCACGTTGCCCTTGTTCCGACTGTAGCGCTCTTGCTGAGCCTCGTCACCGACCGGTCTCCATCCATCGGCCGCCGCGTCGACGGGATCGGCACGGCCTACACACACATCGACATGGCTGCTGATGAGCCAGTTCGATCTGTCGTCGTTTCCCAGTTCAAGGCTCGACGGGCCCTGCGGCATCGCGTCAGCTGACGAATAGAACGGAACAAAGGCCCTGACCCGGTAACGACCGGCAGGCAATTCAGTAAGCCCGACAATCGGTTTGAAAGTGCCAATAATCCCGGCAAGCATGACCGGAAGTTCGAGGGCGACGGTAGCGCCGGCAGTGATGTTCATCGGCTTGGATCTGGCATCGCCGCAGAAGTAGCTGTATTCGTAGAGCTTGCCGGTATCGGACTCGAATTGCAGCCGCCACGACTCGAATCGGCCGAGCGTCGGAAACTGCGCATCGGCGCTGCCGGGATTCCGCACCTCAAGTGAGAACGTCATGGGCTGCCCCACACCAACGGAGTTACTTGCTGTCCGGAGTCCGGCCACAACACCCTTGCATGGTTTGCCCCATTCGGCCGGCCGGTCCTCCGCTGTTCCGGAAATAGCGGTGCAACCAACAATCGCCACACCTGCCGCCACCGATGCCAATCTCATCCTCAGGCCCCCCATAAGCGCTGCGATTTCTTCATGGCACAGAAACCGCGCAATGCCGCTCCATCAATCCGCCTTGCTGCGCGTGTCTCGATCGACTTCAACACACGTAACTCCCGGTCAGCCTCCGGTTCCATAAAAGCGCTTATGCATCAACAGGTCCACCGAATCAAGCAGTAAAGGCATTCCCAAGCCTTTGTCGCCCGCGGAAGCGAAAAGATGCTGCCCTGCACAGCATTTCACCCATGAGCCGTGCACCGCCGTCGGCACGGCACAGACCGTATCCCGGCGATTGCTAACTTTTTAGGTGACACGATGAAAGAAAGGCGGTAGATGGACTGCCATTGATTGTTTACAGTTTCTTCCCGCATGGGACCGTATTTGTCCCATGCTCTAAGTAAGATACAGCGCCATGGACTTTGTTCATCTCCACGTTCACTCGCACTATTCGCTCCTTGACGGCGCGATACATCTCGACGCCCTTGCGAAGACTGCAGCCAAGTATGGCATGAAGTCAGTTGCACTTACCGACCACGGCAACCTCTTTGGAGCCTATGAATTTCACACCGAAGCCGACAAGGCTGGCGTGAAACCCATATATGGAATGGAGGCATACATCTCCCCTACCCACCGGAGCGACCGGTCGATGGGGCAGATCGAGACCGCGGCATACCACATCCTGCTTCTGGCTATGGACAACGAGGGCTGGACAAACCTCTTGAAGCTCACGTCACTATCATACATCGAGGGCCTTTATTACCGGCCGCGAATTGACAGGGACCTTCTGACAAAACACAACAAAGGCCTGATTTGCTGTTCGGCCTGCATCGGGGGCGAGATTCCGTCCGCCCTGATCAGCGGGGATATCGAGAGAGCAACAAAGATTGCCGGCGAATACAAGGACATCTTCGGTCCCGACCGTTTCTTCCTTGAAATCCAGAATCAGGGTTACGCAGATCAGGTAAAACTCAACCCGGCGCTTGTGAAGCTCGCCGGGCAGATTGGTGTCGGGCTCGTGGGTACAAACGACGCCCATTTCCTGAACCGCGACGACAAGGCCACCCACGACGTGCTCACATGCATCGGAACGGGCAAGTTGCTGACGGAGGAAACCAGGCAACGCTATTCGCCGGATCTCTACTTCAAGAGCCAGGCCGAGATGTGCGAGGCACTTGCCGAATGGCCGGAGGCAATCAGAAACACCAATCTCATTGCCGAGATGAACCAGGCAAAGCCGTCCTTCTATGACAAGAGACTCCCCGTGTTCCATGCCCCGGACGGCACGCCTCCTGCCCAATACCTGGCCGACCTTGCCCGAACCGGGCTGCGGGATAGGTTCAGGGGCAACGAGCCGCCGAAGGAATATAGCGACAGGCTCGAGCGCGAACTTCAGGTGATTGAGGGAAAGGGCTACAGCTCGTACTTCCTGATCGTCAATGACTGCGTTCAATTTGCCCGACAGAACAACATACCTGCAGGACCGAGGGGGAGCGGCGTCGCTACACTTCTCGGCTATTCTCTCAGGATGAGTGATGTCGACCCGATCAAGTACGGTCTGATCTTTGAGCGTTTCACTGATCCGCAACGCAATGAGGATCCGGATATCGACCTCGACTTCTGCCAGAATGGCAGGGAGAAGGTGATCCTGTACGCCCGCCAGAAGTATGGCAATGTCGCCCAGATAGTCACGTTCGGCACCTTGAAGGCGCGCGCGGCCATCAGGGACTCTGGTCGCGTCCTTGATATGCCCCTGCCGGATGTCGACCGCATCGCCAAAATGATTCCAGAGGGCCCAAAGGTCGAGATACAGGAATCAATAGACAAACAGGCGGACCTCCGTGCACTGTACGACTCGGACCCCCGCGCCCACGAGTTGATAGACCACAGCATCAAGCTTGAGGGTACCGTGCGGCAATCAGGAGTTCATGCCGCCGGCATCGTCATTTGCGACAGCCCACTGGAAGAGACAGTCCCCCTGTTCCGGCAGTCCGACAGCCCGGACGTAATCACCCAGTGGGACGGCGTTACTTGCAGCAAGGTCGGGCTGATGAAGATGGACTTTCTCGGGCTGCGCACTCTCACGATCCTGCAGCGTGCAAGAGACCTCGTGCGCGGGACAACGGGTGTCGATATCGACCCGGAATCTCTGCCGCTCGACGACCAGGATGTTTTCGACATCTTCCGACGGGGTGAGACCGACGGCATATTCCAGTTCGACGGTGAAGGCATGCAGGGGACGGTCATCCAGATCAAGCCCAACCGCATCGAGGATCTGATCGCTGCCAACGCGATGTACAGGCCCGGCCCCATGCAGCTCATTTCCTCATACTGCCAGAGAAAGAACGGTAAGGAAGCGGTACCGTCCATCCATCCGCTTGTTGACGACCTGCTCGCAGAGACTTTCGGCATCATGATCTATCAGGAGCAGGTCATGCAGGTTGTGAACCGCCTCGGCAAACTGCCCCTTCATCGGGCGCTCACGCTAATCAAGGCGATATCCAAGAAGAACGAGGAGATAATTGCCAGTTCCCGGGAAGCCTTCATGCAGGGCGCCGGAGAGAACGGAATTGACTCGGTGGAGGCAGACAGGATCTACAAGCTCATTCTTGAGTTTGCAAAGTATGGTTTCAACAAGGCGCACTCGACCCGCTATGCCATCGTCGCGTACCAGCAGGCCTATTTCAAGGTCCACTACCCGAGAGAATTCGTGGCGGCGACTCTTACGTTCGAACGTGAAGACCGCGACAAGTTTGTCCGTTGCCTTGCGGATGCCAGGAAGATGGGAATTATTGTCGCCTCGCCTGATGTAAACACCTGCACCAGTGATTTTGTAGTGGACGGGGCGCAGGTCCGGTTC
>JBAXKQ010000038.1:0-20890 GCA_037135275.1 bacterium | reverse complement strand
GCCGTCGTCAAGCTGTCGGCAAGGCTGGTGCCGGGGCAGGACCCGGAGCGATGCCTGGCCGCCATCGTCGAGCACCTGGTGAAGCACGTTCCCGCCGGCCTCAGGCTCGAGATCCTGGAGAGCGGGATCAGTGGTGGCGCATTCAGCCTGCGGGTGGATTCCGGGCCCGTTACCGTGGCAAGGAGTGTCTTGAGGGCTCTCGGCGGCGTGGAACCCGTTCTCTCCTGGGATGGTGCATCAGTTCCGGTGGTCCCGCTTCTCGGCAAATTCGCCGGCGCGGAGCCGCTCCTCGTTGGTTTCAGCACGGAGGAAGACAGGATACACGCGGTCAATGAATCGTTTTCCATCGACCAGTTCAGGCAGGGGTTCATGTATGCCGGGTTGCTGCTGACTGAACTCGCCGGCTGATCAGCGCGCACAGTGCTGCCACATATGCTGCTCAAAAAGCTGGATTCCCGCAGCAAATGTGCATAAGATGCAGGCATTGATGTTGTCGTACGCAGTTGGCAGAGGCCAGAGGGTGGTATGAAAGACGAGAAAACAGCCGGTTCCCTGGAGATCAAGGACACCGACATAGTCTTTGAGTGTCCACATTGCGGGAAGAGCCTGGCCATAGACTACCACGCGGCCGGTCTTTCCATCCCCTGTACAGATTGCGGAAAGCTTGTGGTTGTGCCGATTCCGGACGGAATGGAGATATCGGACCTGGACAGCTCCATGGAAGACCAGGGCGCCCTGATCATCCACCTTCGTGAGGTGGTGCTGGACAGCCAGACGCGGACCAAGCTCCTCGAGGCCATGGTTGAGGATTTCAAGAAGAGGCGCCAGGCCGAGGAGCGGAAGGACGCCGAAGTCACCAGGAAATTCCAGCAGTTTGAGCGTGATCTTGAATCCGTCAGCAGGGCGATTGACCAGATCAACACCGCGTTGGGCAGCATGTCGGATACGATCAGGGAACGTCTGCGTCCATCGCAGTGAAGAGTTTCTTTTCGATTGTCGGCCACGCGTATTCCCGCAGAACATACTCGCGCCCGTTCTTCCCGAGGGCGGTGCGCAGTTCGCTGTTGTCAAGAAGCGCAGACAGTTCCTCCTCGAACTCAGGGTAACTTCTGAACCACAGCCCTCCGTTGCCTTTGAGGCAATGGTCGCGCATGACATCACTGGCCGCCGTGACCAGAACGGGTGTGCCGGCCAGCCAGGACTCCATTATGACGATGCTGAAGCTTTCGTTCCTGGACGGATGGCAGAATGCGACAGCGCCGGCCATGGCCTCGTGCTTCTCATCCTCTTCCAGGAAACCGACATCCAGCACATGCGGCTCGAGTTCCGGCGGGATGTTCATGGGGCCGCTACCGGTCACCACCAGCTTGATGTCACGGCCGGACCTGCAGCGGAAGGCGTTCACGTAGTCTAGAAGCAGGGGGGTCCCCTTCAGCGGTTCGCGCCGCCCGCAGTAGATGACGTAGGGCGCATCAATCCCGCGCCTGGCGGCAAACGCCGACGGGTCGGCGGAGAAGGGGGTGATACCCATTCCGACGACGAAGCAACGCCGGGATTGGAGCTTGTAGAGCCGTGCGGCGAGGTCGCGTTCGGGCTCCGAATTGAACATGATTCCGCCCACATTCTCAAACATCTCCCCGATGACCGGCAGATATGCGAACGGCTCATCGTGCAGGCACGGGACCAGCACGGTCTTGTGAGGATTGATGGCGGCCGCAAAGTAGGTGATGCCGAAGAGGTACGGCCCGGCTACGATCTTGTCGAACTTGCCGGTGTCCGCCCGCAGGTATTCACAGAGCGGCCTGCTGTTAACGCTGTTTGCCAGCCAGGCCTTCTGGTCTTCGGTGCTGAGGTGTCCGCCGCGGCTGATGATTTCCTGAAGGCGGGCGAAAGTCGGTATGTCGCGATCTTCGTCGACAGGGAAGAAGTGAACTTTTACACCGTTGATGGTTCTCTCGCCCGGTGGCACCTCATTGGCCCAGGAGAAGTGATTGCGGGCGCAGGTTGTGAGAAACGAAACCTCGCGGCCGGCGGCTGCGGCGCAGTTTGCCAGGTTCTTGAGGAGTGTCTCTGCGCCTCCGACAGTCGCACCTTCGGGGAAGCGCGGTGCGATGAAGGCTATCCGTTGCGCCCGGCTCATTTCCTGCCTTCGAGTCTTGCAAGCCTGGCCTCGAGTTCGTCAATCCTCTCGCGGTTCCTGCTCTCATTGGCCTCGGCGGCGGCTAGAAGTATGCCGTTGACCTCGTTCTGCTGGGACCACAGGCGGTAGGTGTAGAACCTCAGCATCTTCCAGATGAGCCGTTTCAGTCCCACAAGGAACCCGGAGAAGAATCTGCGCTTTTCGTGAATCTCGAAGTCGTTGATATCGACAAAGACCGCGTCCCTGAGGCATTCCATATAGTACTGGTCAAACTCGCGGTCGGACAGATTCGAGAGGTTGGTCTTCTCCGCCCGGGCGATGCGCGGGTCGGAATAGAGGCCCTGTTCCGCCTTGCGGGCGACGGTGGCCCTGATTTCCTCGACGATTGCCCCCGTATCCACCCCCTGTGCGCCAATCTTGAATATGGATTCACTCATGGGCGCATTATCCGGACCGGCAGTGCCCGTGTCAAGAGGCGACCTATTCTATGGAAACACGGATGAAAGCTGGTGTGCCTGAGGTGGATGCGTTCTCCACGGTTGTAACCCCGGAGATGTCCGCTGGCACGCCACTGGTGAGCGCTGCCGCAGGCCAGTTCCCTGTGAGGTTTGTGGAGCCGTGCAAGGTATACGTGTGGCCTGTGACACTGGACCACGAAATGATGAACAGGTTGGTCGTGCAGCGTGCCGCCGTCATCTTGAGGAGGGATAGCGCGTTTGTCGGGTCAGTGCCTGCCCGATACTCTTCCCTGGCCATCATCCTGTCCCCGTCGCTGTCGCTGGATTCGGCAGCGTCGTAGTCGGTGGTGTCCGGGTAGTGTTGTGCGAGCCATCGCCATGGGGTTCCGTTGGAAGTGCGCTGGTCGGCAAAGTTGGCCACGAGGGTTCGCGCCCTGTCCATGGTGACGGCGTATGACACATCGCCTGTGCCGGGACCCGATACATCCCCCGACCAGCCGGCGAAATATGAATATGAACTTGTGAACGCCTGTAGAGTGACGTTCGAGCCCAGGCTCACCCAGGCGCAGGCCCCGCTGACTGTACCTTCGCCGTTGGTGAGCGCGGCAACCCAGCAGTTGGTTGCCCATCGCCAGGTCATCGTTGCGTTGCTGGTGAGTGCCATCATGACGTTTGTCGGGCTTGCCTGCGTGAAACTGTTCCCAGTGACGCTCGCTGCGGTGCATACGAACTGGGTTCCTTGCGCCGAGACCGGTGAGTTGGTCACCGCCGCCTGGATTACGGTCCATGCGTGATTCGTGAGGATCCCGTAGCCCGGGCTGCACCTGCCGTACGCAGGCCCCGCGATAACCAGGGTATTGGTCTTTGCTGGGTCGGTCACGAAGGCGGTGAAAACGACCGGGCCGCCTGACAGTCCGGCCCCGTTGGCGGCCAGGGTGTTTGAACCGGGGGTTGTGCCGAGTGTCCAACTGCCGACAGTGGCAATTCCGGACGGCCCTGAGGTTGCCGTGCCTCCGGCAACGGAACCCCCGCCGCAGGTGACGGAGAAAGTGACGGCAAGGTTCGTGAGGGGGGTGTGGAATGCGTCACGCACGAGCACGGACGGGGGAACGGCAACCTGGGTTGACGGCGCGGCCGACTGGTAGTTGCCCGCGTTGCACGAAACAGGATAGGGCAGCTGCCTGAACCAGCGGAGCGCGCCATCGTCGCCGACGTCGTCGGTGATGAAACACCACTTATCCCCGACAGTGTTGGATGAAGTGAGGGCAGGGGTGACGGCAAAGCCCTCGAGGTTCTGGGAGAATGTGCCGGGCATTTTGAATTCGTAGAGAGTCGTGAACTGCCTGTCGGAGCCACATGCTGTGGATGTGAGGTCAGTAATCTCGAGGGTATTGGTCTGGGGTTGGCTGTTTACGGAGTTGTGCAGAATGTGGAGTCGTCCTGTTGAAGGGTCGAAAGACAGGTCGCAGCTGTCGCCGCGGGACGCGGTTTTGTACCTGCCGACAGTCTTCCATGTGCCGTTTGTGTGCAGGTCCACTGCATAGACATAGCCCGTGGTTGTCAGGGCGTTTGTGAAGTGTTGCACACCCACCAGCATGATGCCGCCCAGGCCGTTTGCCCCGTATGCGCTCTGGGGATAGAGGTCGCCGTTGCCGTCGCGGAAGCCGCTGGCTGCGAGCCATGAATCGGGGATGAACGCGATGCCCTCAGTGCCGTCGTTAGGATCCGGCATAAGACCGACGAGGGAGGACAGGTTCCAGGACTGGTTTGTCGCCCCGGAAGATACCGTGTATTCCCGTATGACATTCATTCTTTCGTGCAGGAGGTATACCAGGTTGGTGTTGGAAGCCTGCGTGATGCCTTCGAGATCTCTTTGCGTCGAGACGCCCGACACGAAGTAGTTGCGCGCGTTTGTGAATCCACCGGCTCCATTCTCCTTCAGCATCGTAAAAACGCCGCTGTTGTTTGCCAGCCACAGGCGCCTGGTGGCCGGATTCCAGTAGGCGCCGCTCAAATCGCTGTTCCACCAGCCCCCGCCAGGGCCAAGCGAGGTCAGGTTGCTTGCCGTGTTCCACGCCTCGCCCGGCCACGGCTCGATGGCCGCAAGGTCGGTACTGCCAAGGCGGATGGCGACGAGGGCGGCAGCCAGAAGCAGGATTGGACGGGGAACGAGCGGCTTGTGCCGGGGAAGAAGCGGGCATGTTGTCGAAGTACTGTCAGCCATATGCCACCCCGGGAGAATGAAAACACCATCCAGCAGCCACAGCCAAGGGGCGTCCGCCGGCGCGTTGTCTTGATAAAGCCACCTAAGACGTGATTGTAGTCCCTGGCTCGCCGGTGTGTCAATTCCGGCGGATCCTCCCGTTCTCTCACAGCGCGGCGACACACCGGGCGATATCGGCTATCCTGCCGTCCACGGTACGCGCTCTCATGCGGGCGTGGCGCGAGCCGTCCATGATGTACTGGCCGGCGCGGATGAGCATGATCCGGTCGTCCCGCGTCTCGATGGAGGTGATGTTCTTCCCGGCGGCCGCCACCCGGAGGGATGCGAGTGCGAGCAGGCGTTCCACACATGGAGGGATTGGGCCGTAGCGGTCCCGCATAGCCGTCTTCAGGCCGGCGATCTCGTCCGCGGTGCCGGCGCCGGCGATGTCGCGGTAAGTGTTTATCCGCTGTTGCTCGTCAGGGACATAAGCGGCGGAAACGACAGCAGAATTGCCGGCGCCGGCCTCGTCGGGGGAAAGGCTGATGAAGTCGAGCTTGAGCTGCACATCCACAACCGGCGGCACAGCCTCGCCCTTCATGCGCGCGACGGTGCGCCGCAGGAACTGGCAGTAGAGCAGGAAGCCGATTTCGGCGATGTGGCCGCTCTGCTCGGTGCCGAGAATGTTGCCGGACCCCCTGATTTCAAGGTCGCGCAGGGCAAGACTGTACCCGGCGCCGAGACGCGAGTGCTTGCGCAGCAGATGGACCCTCCTGCGTGCCGACGGATCGATGCGCGCGTGGCCCGGCAGCAGCAGGTAGGCGTATCCCTTCCTGATGGAGCGCCCGACCCTGCCGCGCAGCTGGTAAAGCTCCGCAAGCCCGAACCTGTCGGCGCGATCGATGAGGATGGTGTTGACGTTGGGAATGTCCAGGCCGCTTTCGATAATGACGGTGCAAAGCAGGACGTCATGCTCACCGGCTATGAACCGGGTCATCACGCCGGCAAGCTCGCCGGGACACATCTGGCCGTGTGCGACGGCGATCCGCGCCTCAGGAACGAGCCGGCACAGGTGTTCCCGAACCCTCTCGATTGTCATGACGCGGTTGTG
The DNA here is from genome assembly GCA_037135275.1 of bacterium. Lineage (GTDB taxonomy): Bacteria > Verrucomicrobiota > Kiritimatiellia > SPBP01 > SPBP01 > JBAXKQ01. The sequence goes on along the minus strand of JBAXKQ010000038.1, from coordinate 14,978 downwards.
GAGGTAGTACACCTGCCCGTCACGACTGAGTTCGCGCATGATCGCGTTCCTGACCACGGCGTCGCTGCCTTCCGTAACTATGGTGGTCACCGGCAGCCGGCGTTCAGGAGGGGTCTGGACGACGCTCAAGTCTTTCGCGCCGGTGAGGCCCATGTAGAGGGTGCGGGGGATTGGTGTGGCCGTCATGGTCAGGATGTCAACCATTCGCCGCATATGCTTCAGCATTTCCTTGTGCCTGACGCCGAAGCGTTGCTCCTCGTCGATGATCACGAGCCCGAGGTTTGCGAACGCGATTCCGGGCTGCAGCAGGCTGTGTGTGCCGATCACGATGTCCACGCTTCCGGCGCGCAGGTCGGCCACGATCTGGCGCCGCTGGGCAGGCGGACAGAGCCGGCTGAGCATGGCGACGCGGACCGGGTATGCCGCCATCCGCTGGCAGAAGGTCTGGTAGTGCTGCTGGCAGAGCACTGTTGTCGGCACAAGCACCACAACCTGGCGGCCGCCCATGACGGCCTTGAACGCCGCCCGGATTGCAACCTCGGTTTTGCCGAAACCGACGTCACCGCACACCAGCCGGTCCATCGGCCGCCTGCTTTCCATGTCCAGCTTCACATCCTTGATAGCCTGCTCCTGGTCCGGCGTTTCCCGGTAGGGGAAGGCGGCTTCGAATTCATGCTGCCACGGCATGTCAGGCGGGAACGCATGGCCCTCTAGAACCTGCCTGGCAGCCTGCACTTCGAGGAGTGACGAGGCAAAGTCCTCAATGGCCTCCAGGGCCCCTTCCTTCTCTTTTCGCCAGCGCGTCCCGCCAAGTTTGTGCAGGTGGGCGCCGTGACCGGTAACGCCAACGTAGAGGCTGAGGAGATGCGCCTGGGACAGCGGGACGTGCAGAAGCACCCCGTCGGCATATTCGAGGGTTACGACCTCCTGGAGCTGGCCGTCGAACAGTATTTTCTGCAGGCCGATGTACTTTCCTATGCCGTGCTGGATGTGGACCACCATGTCGCCGGCGTGGAGATCGGTCGCGTCCGAGATGCGTGCGCCGACCTGGGGCGCAGTCCGGTCGGCTGCCGCGTGCGGGTCGTATGGGCCGCGGGTTGTCTTTCTGTGGCCGAAGAGCTCCTTCTCCGAAACCACAGCCAATGCTAATTCCTCGCTCGTGAACCCGTCAGATACCGCGCCGATCTCGAGAACAAAGCCGTCCGCCGGAAAATCACCCTGATGCAGTTCGATGTAGCGATCCAGCGATCCCTTTGTGTCGAAGAAGAGTCGCACCATCTGGCCCCTGCCTGCCCGTTCCTTCAGCTCGGCGAGGAACCGGCGTCTCGCCCCGTCCGTCATGTCAGGCTCGATGACTTCGTTATGCGCCGTTAATGCGCCGGCGACTGGCATGAAATCCGCGGCAAAGCGGGCATGGACGCCGTCTTCTTCTTCGCCCAGCGAGACTTGGGAAGAGGCTTTCCCGGCGAGCTGGTCGCGGGCGGTGTTGAACGGGAGCGAGACGCCGGTGTTGCCGGTTTCGGAAAGCATTTCCTGGTAGGCTAGTGCGTGGGCCTCGACACCGCGCGGGTCGGACCACACAAGCACGGCGTCACCGGGGAGGTATGCGCCGATTCCCGAGCCGGCCGCATCGCCGGCGCTGAGGGCACTCCATTCGCCCACCGGCGTGAGACGAACCGATTTCACCTGTCCGAGGGACCGCTGGGTGGCCGGGTCGAAGGTCCGGGCGGAAACCAGGACCGGTCCCTCGAACTCGAGGCGGACCGGCCAGTCGTCTGTGATCGGCCAGATGTCAAGGATGCCGCCTCTTTTCGAAGCATGTCCCCTTGCCGTTACCTCTGCGCAGAATTTGTAGCGGAGTTTTCCGAGACGGTCGGCGGCATCGTCGAGTTCGACCTCGTCACCGAGAGCGGCGGAGAGGCTTTCAGCCCTGAGCCGGTCGGGGGGAATGGTGCGTTGCATGATCGCCTGGACACACGTCACCACCACCAGGGGGCTGTCGGCCTCAAGGAGGCGGAATGAGACGCCCAGACGTTCGCCGCATGTCTCCGGGTCCTCGGCGCCGGCCGGTTGCGGGAGAGATTCCCATGCCGGGTAGTAGAGAATTCGGTCCACCGCCGCCCGGTCCGCGCAGAGGGCGAGGAGGTTGCCGTGGTTGGTCTCCAGCGCCCTTTCACCCTCCGCAACCCACAGGATTGTCCTGCGGAGTTCGTTTGCAAGGGCCAGCACTACGGTGGCCTCAGCCGATTGCGGAATACCTGGTACGGAGAGGAACGGCGTGTGTTTGAAAGCGTCAGAGAACCGCTTCCCGAGCAACGAGAGGGTGGACTCCCAGTTCAAGGGGTGAAACCTCTAGTAGGCCTTCCGCATGTGCGACGGTGCGATCCGCAGCACAATGCGGTACTTTGTGACGGTTCTGCGGGCAATGGTAACGCCCTGTGCGCGCAGTTTGCCGACAATCTCCTGGTCCGACAGCGGACTTGAGCGATCTTCCTCGGCGACGAGTTTTGCAATCATGTCCTGAACCGACTTGTTGGAGATGTCCTTGCCCTCCTCGGTCCTGAAGCCGGGAGCGAAGAAGTACTTCATTTCGAAGACGCCAACAGGGGTCTGCATGTATTTGCCGGAGACAGCCCTGCTGACCGTAGTCTCGTGCACGCCGACAATCCCGGCCACCTGTGCCATCGTGAGCGGCTTCAGGTATGCCAGGCCGCTGTCCAGGAATGCCGTCTGGGCGTTCACTATCTCGGTGGCGATTTTATAGAGGGTCCGCTGGCGCTGCTCGATGCTCTTGATCATGAATACGCCTGACCGGACTTTCTGGACAATGTATTCTTTAACGTCGGCAGGCGTGGATGCGTCATCCATCAGCTGTCGGTAGTGGTTGCTGATCCTGATGTGCGGCAGATTCTCGTCGTTGAGCACCACAGTGTAGCCGTTGTCGGTCTTGACCACGGCCACCTCAGGCAGCACGTAGTCAGGCACCTCTGTGCTGTAGGCGCGGCCGGGTTTCGGGTCCAGGGTCGAAATGAAATTGGCAGCAGCCTGGACCTCCTCGGTCGAGACCTTCAGCGCGCGGGCAATGTCAGGAATCTTGTGGCCGGCGAGGCTCTCCAGATGATCCGCCACAAGCTTGTACGCGAGCGTGTCCGCCTTGCCGAGCCTGTCCATCTGGAGCTGCAGGCACTCCCTGAGGTTGCGTGTCCCCACGCCGGTCGGATTGAAATCCTGGACAACGGCAAGAACATCGTGCATGTGCGCCGGATCTATGGCCGCGGTCGCGGCAAGCTCCTCGACGCTGGAGGTGAGGTAGCCGTCTTCGTTAATGGTGCCTATTATCAGCTCGCCGACCTGCCGGTCGTCCTCGGACATGGCCGTCATGTCGAGCTGCTTGAGAAGGTGCTCCTGCAGGGATTCTTTCTGGGGCATTGAATCCATGAAGAACTGGCGCCTCTCGGCCTGGTCAGAGGAGAACGTCCGCTTGCTCTCTTCCTGGAAGAAGTAGTCGCGCCATTCCTGGTCCAGGCGTGCCAGTGTCTGGAAGTCCTTGTTGAAGTCCATTGCCGCGCTTTCCTGGACGCCGGCCGGTTCTATGTGCTCCTCGGCGGGCGTGGGAGGCGCTTCAGCCTCGGGCGTTGGCGGGGGGACTTCCTCCAGTGTCGGGTTCTTCTCCAGTTCCTGCCGGATGAGCGTCTGGAGTTCCAGGACGGGGAGCTGCAGCATTTCGAGGGATTGGCGCAGTTGCGGCGCCAGCACCATCTGCATGCGCTGTTCCTGCGACAGGGACATTGTGTTATCGGCCATGCGCTGCTCCTTACGCAAACTTGTTGACGCCGCCATGATACTCATTCTGTGCCGTAGAAAAAGAGAAAAGATTCAGTCCGCTCCTACGCGTACAGTTGCGCACTCTCTGCCCTGCCTCCAAAAAATTCTACTGACAACCGGAGCCACCATATGTGACTATGCGGCGGGAGGGCGGGATGGGAGCGAAGAGTGGAGAAAACGTGCTGAGAGTGGGGAAGACAAGCCGGTTGTACGGAATGGTACAGGCGCCGGCGTCAAAGTCCTACACGCACAGGGCGATCATGGTTGCCGCCATGAATGGCAGGAGCCGGATTGTCAATCCGCTCTACTGCGAGGATACTCTCAACACCATCGCGCTTTGGAAAAAGCTCGGTGCGCGTATTATCAGGGAAGCCCACGGCCTGGCAATCCAGGGCTGTGGCGGCATTCCTGCGCTTTCGCGCGGCCGGGTCGTGAATGTGGGCGAGTCGGGAACCCTGCTCCGGTTCGTTCTGCCGCTGCTTGCGCTGACAGGCGGCCCTGTGACCGTGAACGGCCGGGGATCGCTTCTCAAGAGGACCAACAGGCAGGTGGTCGAGGTCCTGCAGAAGTGGGGAGTCGACATCGGCGGCAAGGGTGTCGAGCACCGGCTGCCCATACGTATCGGCGCCAACGGCATCCTTCCCGGCGGTCCGGCGAAGGTGGACGGCAGCGTGACATCGCAGGTCGTCTCAGCTCTGCTCATAGCCGCTCCGTTCGCCCGCGAAAACACCACCCTTTCGCTCAGCAGCCCCCTCGTGTCCAGGCCCTATGTTGACATCACCATCGATGTGCTGAAGTGGGCAGGCGTGAAGGTAAGGAGGGAAGGCGACGCGGCTTTCGCGGTGCGGACAGGCCAGGTGTTCAAGCCGAGGGGCAGCTTCACTGTGCATGGCGACTGGTCTGCAGGGGCGTTCCTGATCGCGGCGGCGGTCCTGACGGAATCCGATGTAGTGATTACCGATCTTGTGAGGGACAGCCAGGGCGACAGGCGTATTGTGAATATCCTGCGCTCGATGGGAGCCAAGATTGCCGAGTCCAAGACCGCAATTAGCATCAGGGGGCCGGCAAGCCTCCATGGGGTGGATATCGACGGAAGCGACATCCCTGACCTTGTTCCAATTTTGACGGTGCTTGGGTGTTTTGCGGCAGGCACAACCAGGATCAGGAATGTCGCGCACCTTGTCCATAAGGAGAGCGATCGCCTGGCGATGCCTGCTGCGGAGCTGGGCAAGCTGGGAGCAAAGATCGTCGTGAGTGCCGATGGCCTGACCATCCGGCAGGCGGCCCTGCACGGCGGGGTTGTCTCTGCCTGCAACGACCATCGCATTGCCATGTCCCTGGCCGTCGCCGGGCTGGGCGCAGGGCAGGACGTCACGATCAACGGTGCAGGCTGCATAGCAAAATCATATCCGGGGTTCGTGGCCGACATGCAGAAGCTGCGCGCCAACATCGGGTTTGACCGGACGTAAGGGCGTGGCACGGATTCTTCCCCGGGTTTTCCATCATCACTGCCATTTACTGGCGGCCTGGTTGTGTCGTTGCCATGGGCCGCGGTGATCCCTGCCCGGGCTGCGCCTTCCACGGAAGGTTGCGCGTTGCTTGACTTATGGTCTCTTCGGGTTGTGCAACTGCGGCCGCTTGTGGTACCCTTCGACAGCTTTTGGATTTGCACGAGCGCACAACGATCCGGAAAAGAAGAGGCAACCATGTCACTGCAGACCTCTGCTGGTAAACGGATCAGCTTTGGAACGCAGGCCCACGAGATCAGTGTGCCGGGCGGTGAGCTTGCCTCGGTTGTTGAGCCGGCGTGCCCCGTCCCTGTCGCGGCTCCGGTCGACATCATCCGCGCCACCATGGCGAATCCCGTCGGCTGCGAACCGCTGCGCGCCATGGCGCGGGGCAGGAAGTCGGCTGTGATCCTGGTGCCGGGCATGGATCGCATTGCGGCGGTTCCGGTCATGCTTCCGTGCATACTCGAAGAACTCAACAAAGCCGGGATTCCCGATGACGGCATCTCGGTGGTTGTGGCCTCCGGCACCCACATAAAGCACACCCAGGATGATATCAGGCGATTGATAGGTGATGAGGCGGCGCAACGACTGCGCTGCCGGCAGCACGAGTGCCGGCCCGGCGGACACCTGAGGCGGGTGGGTGTCACGGGGCGCGGAACACCGGTGGACTTTGACGGCGAGGTTGTGGATGCCGGTATCAGGATCCTGACCGGTCGTGTCATTCCGCACTACTTTGCGGGTTTTGGCGGCGGCCGGAAGGCGCTCCTTCCAGGAGTAGCCTCCACAGAGACCATTCTCCACAACCATCGCCTGACACTCCAACCGCAATGTGGAATTCACCCGGGTGTCCGGCCCTGTTCGCTCCGGGACAATCCGGTTCACCTTGATATGCTGGAGGCGGCGCGTCTTGCCGGTCCGTCGTTCGTCCTGAACACGCTGCTGGACAGCGAGCATCATGTTGTCGGCGCTGTGGCCGGAGACCTGGAAGCCGCCCACCTGGCCGGCTGCCGGATGGCGGAAGAATGGTTCAAGGTTGAATTGGACGGGCCGGTGGATGCCGTCATAACCTCAGCCGGCGGATCGCCGTACGACTGCGACTTTGTCCAGGCGCTTAAGGCTGTCTTCGATGTCCAGGATATTGTCAAACCAGGTGGTGCCATCCTCTGGGTTGCGGAATGTCCCGGAGGCATGAAGGAGGCATTCCCCCGGTGGGCCGGTATTTCAGATGACGACGAACTTGAACGGGCTGTCCGCGAGGGCTACAATCTCGCTGGCCATAATTCCATCATGTTGCGAAGGCTGGTGCGGAGGGTCCGTGTTGGTTTGTGGAGCGGCCTTCCTGATGATTCTGTCCGGTCGCTCCAGCTGGCGCCCGTGCATTCGCTGCGGGAGGGATTGGACTGGCTGGCGGCTACTTGCCAGCCCGGCTTTCGATATGCGGTGGTTCCGTACGGGAACGTGACGCACGTGACAACGCGGAAGTAAGATGCGGAGCTGGAGCGAATGAAAAGAGACGGCAGGAAGAAAGTGATCCACCGCTGCGTTGGGTGTGGCCGGGAACATCCTCATGATTTCGCGGCATTCTGTGATTGCGGCCACTTCATAGATATCGAATATGACCTCGCGCATGCCACGATCAGGGATTCCGCAGATCCATACATTCGCTACTTCGACCTTCTTCCCCTCGAGGACATGAAGAACCTGCTGCCCGCGGAGCATGGAGTGACTCCCTGCCTTCACGCCCGGGAGCTTGGGAAGAAGCTCGGGCTGCAGTGGCTATTTGTGAAGGACGAGACAGTGCTTCCAACCGGAACCACCAAGGACCGTATGGCCACCGTGGTTCTCTCTTACTGCCGGGAAGTTGGCATGCGATTCCTGAGCGCATCTTCGACGGGCAACAGTTCCACGGCAATGGTCAACCGGATGAAGGACTGTCCGGAAATGACCCTGTACGTCTTCGCGGCCGAGGATTTCCTTGACCGGGTCCAGGTTCCGGATCACCAGGCGGGCAACATAGTGGTCTTCGCGCTCCGCGGTGCGACCTTTGTTGAGGCGTGTGACGTGGCAAGGCAGTATTCGGAGCGCAAAGGCTTCGCGCCCGAACGCGGGTTCTTCAATCCTGCCCGCAGGGAGGGTCTCAAGACCGCCTTTCTGGAGGCCGCAGAGATGCTGGAAAGGCCCATTGACTGGTATGTACAGGCTGTCAGCTCAGCCATGGGGGTATACGGTGCGTACAAGGGGGCGCGTGAACTGGCGGCGATGGGCAGAATCAGCCGCCTGCCGCGCCTGCTTTGTGTCCAGCAGGAAAGCAACAGGCCGATGGTCAGTGCGTTTGAAGCCGGATCCAAGGTGATCCGTCCGCAGGATATTGTCCCGCGCCCTGCTGGAATTGCCGCCGCCATTCTGCGGGGCGACCCGAGCCGGGTATACCCGTATGTCCGCAGCATAGTCCTTGAGAGTCGCGGCACCATGGTTTCGGTGAGCGAGCAGGAGATCCGTGACGCGAGGTGTATGGTTGAGGATCTTGAGGGCCTCTCGCCATGCTTCACCGCGTCCACTGCTGTTGCCGGGCTGCGCGCCCTTGCCGGGAAAGGCGGGGTTTCTGGCGATGAGACGGTGCTGCTGAACCTGACTGGCAGGGACCGGCCCCGTGTTCCGCCACCAGAGGTGCATTGGTTGAAGCGCAGTGCATCCGGCTGGGAACCTGAGGACCGCAATGACACGCGGACGAGCGAATTGTGGAACTAGACCTGGCTGGAAACTGGGGCCCTGCAGTATTCCCTTCCATCCAACTCAGTGGAGCCAGTGATGATAGATAAGATGCTTGAACGGTTTGCTTTCTTCCAGCCCGGCTTCACAGCGCTTGTTCAGGGCAACCGGGTGGTCCGGTATGGCGAGCTCCCGCGGATGATCGAGTCGCTGGGGAGCCGCCTCTACGCCGACGGCGTCCGACCCGGCCATACGATAGCCGTTAGAATGCCCAATTCAATTGAGACGGCACTTTCCGTTCTTGCCGGCGCCCGGCTGGGTGCACGGATCCTGATGCTGGACTATACCCTGAAACCCGGTGAGGTGGATGCCTACCGCTGCAAAGCGGATGCAGTGAAAATCCTCTGCGCCGGTCCCGATGCCGAAAACCTGGCCAGGCACGGTGTTCCCGCCGGTGTGCTGCTGACGGTTGATGCCATTCAACCGGTGACAGCAGAGATGGCTGACTCCCCGCAAGCTGCCCCTAACGAGGTCGGACCCGGGCGGGAAGGCGGTTTTCTTCTGCTTTCTTCCGGCACGACAGGGACCCCGAAGATTGTCGTGAGGACCGCTGCGCAGACGGAAGCCGCCTTGGACATCTTTGACAGCACACTGCCTGTCGGGACCGGGGACCGGGTGCTTTGCACGATGCCGTTCTTTCACAGTTTCGGCCTGCTTTATGTGCTGCTCACATCCCTGCGATCGGGTGCGCAGTTGCACATGGAGCCTTTCTCTCCGCGCACAACGGCTGCGACTGTGGAGAGGAACAGGATAACCATACTGCCGGCTGCGCCGTTCATGCTCCGTCTCATGGCCGAGACCCCTTTCAGCAAGCGGCCTGATTTTTCCAGCCTCAGGCTGGCCGTTTCCGCAGGCAGCGCCCTGCCGGCGGCTGTGGCCGCCGGTTTCCTGGAGCAGTTCGGGGTGGCCATCACGCAATCGTACGGGTCAACGGAAACAGGTCCGGCGGCTGTCGGCCGGATGGAGCCGGGCGCAGCGAGGCCGGGGTGGATCGGCAAGCCGTACGCGGGAGTCGTGTTCGAGTTCGCCGGATCTGGTGCGGCCGGGGAATCCGGCAAGCAGGGGCTTCCAATATCGGTCAGGAGTCCTGCCAATGCCGCCGGTTATCTTGGCGACGCCGCAGCGTCGGCCGGCGTGTTTCGTGACGGGGCAGTGCTGACCGGCGATCTCGGGTACCGTGACGGGGCCGGCGAGATCTTCATCCTCGGGAGGGAAAGGCCGATGCTTAATGTTGCTGGCAAGAAGGTGTCGCCAGCCGAGGTGGAGGCGTGCCTCCGGACCCACCCGCAGGTGGTGGACGTGCTTGTGCAGGGGGTTCCTACCCCCGCCGGCGACGAGCGTGTTCGCGCCGTGCTCGTCTGCCGCCTGCCGGTCACCGACCTGGAGTTGCGCCAGTTCTGCACCGAACGGCTTGCCGACTTCAAGGCCCCCCGTGAGTTCGTATTTGTCGACAACCTGTCGGAAGGCCCGCTGGGGAAGACCAGGCTCCCGCCGACGGCGTCCACCGGGGCGGTGCGGAAGGCACGGCTGCCCCGGAAGTCGTGGCTCCGCAGGCGCATTGAACTTGCCGCCACCAGAATCCTGTGCCTTCCCTTCCACATAGCTCCCAACTCCGCATTTGCCATGAAGTACGCGGATATAAGCGGCAGGCTCCGTTATCGCTTGTCGCTTGGGGAAACACCAGAATCAGTACGTCACGTCTTCGGTGACATGCCTGCCCGGCGGGCCGGCGAAATCGCCATGGAGATAACCATCCAGTCGCAGAAGGCGAAGCTGCTCACATGCCGGGCCGCATCATCCGGAATCGACGGTCTTCTGCCACTCGTTCGCTGCCGGGGCGGAGAGCGCCTGCTCGATTTGCATGAAAAAGGGCAGGGCGCCATTGTCATATTTGCGCACATGGGGCCGAGGTTTGTTTCGGGAATCCTGACGGCGAAGCTCGGAATACCGTCGCTTCAAGTGCGGCGCGGTGGAGTGAGGATCCGGCTTCCAGAGACGATGGAAGTCTGGTTTGCGGACGACTCGCAGGATCGTGTAACCCTTTTCCTGAAGCGCGCTGTTGAGTATATTCGTTCTGGCCGGGTGGTTGTGCTTGCGCTGGACGGCAAACAGGGCGGGTCGTCCGAGTCGCTGACGATCATGGGCCAGACCCAGCATTTCAGCCGTGGGATAGGCCTGTTGAACTCAATTACCGGTGCGCCTGTGATTCCTGTCAGCGGGTATTGGGCGCCGGATGGCATGATAGAGATAGTCGTCCATGAGCCGCTGGACATTGGCGGGTCCGCGAACGTGCCGAAGGGCGAGCGCGGCAGCGCGGCCATGAAGGCCGCGGTGAAGTGGATGGAATCGCTCGTGAGGGAGAGGCCCGGGGACCTCAGGTCACTCTCCCGTTTCATCGAGGGGCAGGAACTGGCAGATCGCAAGGATGTATGAATCGTCAGGGGAATCAACCAGAGGGAGGGGATATGGAGTCTTCGACACAGCAGCGCGTGATTGAAATTGTCCTTGCCACGGCCGGCCTGAATAGTGCCACCCAGGTGACCGCCGAGACCCAGCTGCTCAATGGCGGCTTGTCGCTTGATTCCGTTGTCGTGCTCGAGCTTCTGCTGGCGCTTGAGAAGGAGTTCAAGATCGAACTGAATGCCCAGGAACTGTTCGAGGCCCAGGCGCTGAAGACGGTCAGCAGCCTGGCTGGATTCGTCGACAAGAAACTCGGTTGAAGAGTCGGGGAGGCGGACCATGTGCGGGATAGTTGCCTTTGCCTTCAAGAACAGACCGGTCTTGCGTGAGAATCTTGAAGCCGCAACAAGAAGGCTTTCGCACCGCGGGCCTGACGGTCTGGGCACGTGGGTGTCAGGCAACAAATCTGTCGGTCTTGGTCATGCCCGCCTGAGCATCATCGACCTTGAAACCGGGAAGCAGCCATTGGCGAACGAATCCGGCTCGATTCACGCGGTCGTCAACGGCGAGTTCTACGGCTTCGAGCAGCAGCGGGAGGAATTGCAGGCCAGAGGGCATGTGTTCCACACGAAGTCCGACAGCGAAATACTCCTTCATCTTTACGAAGACCATGGTGTGGACTGCCTTCGCCAGCTCCGCGGGGAATTCGCCTTTGTTCTCTGGGACGAGGACAACAAGCTCCTTTTTGCAGCCCGTGATCGTTTCGGGATCAAGCCGCTCTATCACGCCACGGTCGATGAATGCCTGTACATTGCCTCCGAAGCAAAGGCCCTGTTTACCGCAGGTGTGCCGGCCCGGTGGGATCACGAGGCATTCTACCAGTCAACACAGGCGTTAGCGACGCCGGATCGCTCGCTGTTCAAGGGAGTCTACCAGCTGCCCCCAGGCCAGTATCTAGTGGTCCAGGGAGGCAAGGCCCGCACCGCCACTTACTGGGATTTCAACTATCCGGTGGCCGGCAATCTCAGGGAGATGGCCGATGAAACCGCAATAGAGCGACTGCGGCATGAGTTGGATGAGGCGGTCCGAATAAGGTTGCGCGCGGATGTGCCGGTTGGCGTGTACATGAGCGGTGGCATTGACTCCAACACCGTCCTGGGAATCGCATCCAGGTACGTATCAGACCTTCATGTATACAGCGTATTCTTTCCCGAAGACACAGGGCACAACGAGGAGTCAATCATAAGGGAGGGCGCGGAGCGGTACGGTGTGCGTGTCCACGGTCTCCAAGTCACCAGTGAACTCGTTGCCGACAATTTTGCCGCGGCAGTAACCCAGTGGGAGGATCTGCCGAAATCAGAGTGGGTGGTGGGCAAGTTCCTGTTGAGCCGGCTGGTCCGGGACAACGGGGCGAAGGTGGTGCTCACAGGGGAGGGTGCGGACGAGGTTCTTGCCGGGCACATGGCGCTCGCGCAGGACTACTGCAATGGAGGTGTTGTGTCGCCTCAGGCAAACCTGCCGGCCACGTCCGCCGACCCGATTGATGGTGTGAAGCGGATTCTCGGCTTTGTGCCGACACTGCTGGTCTTCAGAAACATGGCATCCGCGAGGATCCTGCCTCTGCTGTCGCGTGACTTTGCGGCGGAGTTTTCGCAGGGCAATTCGCTCACGTCGTTGCTCAACCACTTTGATTGTCCCGGTCAACTCGCAGGCAGGGAGCGTCTCTCCCAGTCGATGTACATATGGTCAAAGACGATGCTGCCGAATTTCTTCATGACGGCATGCGGGGACCGATCCGAGATGGCGCACTCGGTGGAGGGGCGCGTTCCGTTCCTGGATCACCACGTCGTGGAACTGCTGAGGGACATGCCGTCGTCCCTGAAAGTCCGCGGGCAAACGGCAAAGTATGTTCTCAGGGAGGCGGCGCGGCCGTCGGTTCTTGATGCGGTCTACCGTGCCCGCAAGAAGGATTTCGTCACGCAGTCGAGCCGGATTTCCCAGCCGGATTCCAGGATCGGGGCCTTGTTGCAGGACACCCTCCGTGGCCCGGCCCTGGGTGCCAATCCGTTCTTTGACCGCGGTGCCGTGCTCAAGCTGCTGGATGATCTCAACAAGCCGGATATGCCCAACCGCCGGCAGTGGGACGCGGTGCTGTTGAACATCCTGGGATCGTGCGTATTGCAGAAGGCCTATGGACTGTGAAGCAGGAACGGGCGACGACGAATCCTCGCTATCCGGCCCGGCGTTTCAGCGCCGCCAGTCTGTCCGTTGTTGACGGATAGGACGAGAAGAAGATTTTCTCCCACCATGGCATGTCAAGCGGTTCCAGGTTGAGTTTTGCCATTTTCAGCAGAAGCCTGCCGTAGGCCGCGGGATCCCCAGCCAACTCGACCGCCCTGATGTCGGACTGCAACTCCTGCTCTCGATAGAACGAGTTGGCAAGCGGCTGCATGACCAGTGACGTCAAAGCGAGGCTGAGCATGAGCACCAGCACTACGCGCGGTGCCGCCGATATCCGGAGGGCTGAGCGGCCGGTGAGCATGAATGCCAGGAAGAAGCCCGACGCAAGCGTCAGGAACGACAGCGTCTTGTGAATGGCGAGGAGCGTAAAGCGGTTCCTGACATGTGCCAGTTCGTGCCCGAGAGCAAGCGTCACCTCCTCCGGCGTGAACTGCCTCAGGAATGTATCGGTTACGACGACATATTCGCGGCCGTGTCTGCCGGCGATGTAGATGTTGGCCGTATTCACCCGTTCGCCGAGGTCCACGACCATGAGCGGCAGGTCGAGCCCGGCCCTGTCGATGACAGCCTTCATGGAATCAGCGTGGGGGCCCGGTCCCATCGGCGTCAGGCTCTCTACCGGGTCGAGCGGGTAGCGCCGCGAGGCGACTTCGGGCACGACCTCGAACAGCACGAAGATGCACAGGCAGGCGCCTATCCACCAGAACCGCTTGAAGAGCGGCAGGGAACACACCACCAGCAGGTACTTGAGCACAAAAAGAGCCAGAGGAACGATGCTGCCCACAAGCATCAGCTTTGTCCATCCGGCAAGTGTCAGCGCTGTGAGCCCGAATGCCTGGAAGTGGAAGAACCTGCAGACAAGGTATGGAAGTTCGACAAGTTGAAGGAAGAGAAAGAGGCCAACGAGCAACAACACCCGGACCAGCCAGGCCTGTCCCCTGCCTTTGGAGGAATCCGCGAAACCGGCGGCGACACCGCATGCGACCAGCGATAGCATGGCCAGTATCCAGGTGGCGCTCCGTGCCATCCCGCCGAACAGCAATGCACGGCTGAAAGCGTGAGCACGCGCGAGATCGGCTGCGTCATATCCGCCGGGGTGCCAGGCCGGGATCGATGTGGCGGCAATGGCGGATGGCCCTGGAACGTGATAGACGACGAACGGAGCCACCTGTGCGGCCAGGCAGGTGAGCGCGAGGCACGGTAGAAGCCATGCCGGCCATTTCCGCCATCCGTTCATGATCAGTTGAGTCCTTCGCTCCCAGGGCAGGGCGATGTGCCAGGGCTTCCTAGGTTCCGCGCTCCGCGTTCTTTCCAACGCTGCTGTCGGTCATGATGTACTTCAGCAGCATGAGGTCCATCAGCTTTTCGACAGGGGCGCAATCGTCCGTGAGGACAGGACCGGGCTGAATGTTTCTCACCAGTCTCCCCATGGCGCGTTCACCAAGCACCCGGAGCCGCGGATTGCCGGCGGCCCGGATGTTGCGGAAGAAGTCTTCCTCTGTCACGGGCTGGCAGGATGCGAACACGATACTGTTCCGCTGGCGTGATCCAAGGTGAATGACGTGGATCGACGGGAACACCTGCCGCAGGGTTGTTACCAGTGCGCCTACGAGACGGTCGTCCCCCGGGAGATGGACCACGTTCATCGCAACCACCCCGTTGGTTGACAACCTGTCCCTGACCTGGCGGAAGCATTCGACCGTTGTGAGCTCGAAAGGAATATACGGCTGACGGTACGCGTCGATGCCGATCACGTCATAGGTCTGCCTGTTGAGCGTAAGCCAGGCGCGCCCGTCCTGAACTGTGACGCGGTAGCCGGGCGGCTGCTCGCCGAAGTACAACCGGCCGGTCTCGGCGACCAGCGGATCGAGTTCGATTCCGTCAATGGCGACATTGCCGTAGATCTTTGCCAGAAGCCGCGCCGTGGTTCCGGCTCCGGCCCCGATCAGGGCCCAACGCTGCGCCGAATCCGGCCGGCAGGGCGCCGGCGTGAACAGCGGGCCAAGCGCAAAGTAGTCCCATTCACCGTATGTGAAAATCTCGCCAGGCCGATACCAGCTGTGAACCACTACGCCTTCGTTGAGCTGGAGCCTGCGCCAGCCGCGGTTGTTCTCGACCACCTGCACGAACTGGTAGATCGATTCGCCTTCAAAGACCACCCGTGCGCCGGGCTTCACCGGAGTGCCGCTTCGCAGCCAGCCGAGCAGTAGCAGCGCAGTCAGCAGGGAGGCT
>JBAXKQ010000037.1:0-21529 GCA_037135275.1 bacterium | reverse complement strand
TATGGTGACTCTGCATACACATATGCGCCGATGCTGAAGCGTGTGGGTGACTACTCGACGGCGGTGCAGGCGTATCGCTACGTGCTTCTTACCAAGTTTGAAGACAAGGGCTTGGAGTTTCAGGTAAAGACAGAGATGGCAGAGTTGATTCTGCAGGCTGTGGACAAGATGGAGCCCGGTGCGGAGTGCAACAGGCTGCTGGACGATGCCAAGAAGCTGGCTGAAGAAGTCCAGTGGGGCGGCCAGGAGCAGATATGGTTCTGGCGGACAGTGGTGGTTCTTGCGCACATTGAGATGGTCAAGGGCAACAAGGATGGCGCGCGTAAGATCATACGAACCTATATGCCGGGCTTGGATGGAGCGGAGGAGCTCCTGCGTCAGGAGGCGATCCAGACCAAGAACAGGGAGCTGCTGAAGCTCAGTCCGATGGCTGAATGCCGCTATCTCATGGGCTCCCTTTATGAAGATAACGGCAGGGACCTTGTTGACAAGAGTTCCGTAAAAGAGGGCAAGGATGCGCTCAAGGATGCGCTCATCAACTACTTCTCGGTAATGCAGAAGTACCCATCAAGCGCCTGGGCCACCGAGGCCAGGGGGCGCGTTGATGGGATTGTCAAGTTCTGCAAGACCAAGGGGTGGCCGGAGCCCAAGCTGCCTAAGATAGACATGGGAAGGCTTGCTCTTGAGCAGCTGAAAGAGGCTCGCCTGCTGTTCTCGAACAATGACTTCGAGGCTGCCGCTGACAAGTACAAGGAAGTCCTTGGCGTGTATAGTGATAGGCCTGACATGGTGGCGGCGGTTGGCGAACTGGCCAGGTGTTACATAGAGATTGAGGCGACGGAGCAGAACGCCCCCTACTACTCCAGGGCTATTGCCGGACATGTGGCGGACCGATACTGCTTGAATACAAACCTTTACAACGAGGCCGGAGATACCCTCCTGCTGGTGGCGAACGCCTTTGAAAGCAGGGGAGACAGGGAATCGGCGGAGATGGTCCTGGATGCCTTTTTCGACAAGTTCAATAACCACGGGAGGGCGGTCGGGGCCGTGCTGCATAGGGCCGGTTTCGCGTTGAAGTCCACCAACTACGTCGTGGCTTTGAAGTATTACCAGATGGTGGCTGAGAAATACACCAACTCGGCACGCGCCCTGGATGCGGTCAATTTCACGGCAATCTGTCACTTGCGGCTAGGCGATTACACGAACGCTGCTATCTGGTTCAGCAACTATGTCGGGAGGCTTTCGTGGGGTATCGACCAGGCCGTCGCGATACGCAGCCTGGGTGACACCTACCAGCAGATGGGCAGGATAGTGCCGGCGATCAACGAATATAACCGCCTCGCCTACTACCTTACAAATCGCGGCGATAAGATAGAGGGCACTTCCGAGAACCAGACGAAGAAGGATGAGCTTCTTGAATGGGCCCTGTATCAGAAGGGTTCCTGCTACGCCAGGCTCAAAACCCCGCCTGAGAGGATAGGCTACTACCAGACTAATGCCATAAACAGTTACCTGGAATTCCTAAAACGCTATCCCAAATCGGAAGACAAAGCTCCCAGGGTTATCGGTGCCGTTGCAATGTTGTACTATGTGCAGAACAAGCCTCAGCAGTGCGACGAGATGTTTCAAATGCTGAAGGAGCAGTGGCCGACCAACGAGTATACTCTCAATGCTGTTGCTATCCGGGTGGACAACTTCCTGCAGCTCGAACGGACGAATGACGCCATCAGGGCTGCCGGAACCATGATGGATAATCCGGACGCCTTCAGGCCTGAGCAATTCTATCGGGTTGCCGGCATCATGCTCGACGGATCCATGTACGAGGAGGCGGCAAAGGCGTATACCCACGCGAGGCGCTCCGCAAACAGTAATATGTGGCAGATTGCGTCAATGGGACTGGCGAAGGCGCTATTGGGCTTGGGACAGTATGCTGAGGCAGTCAAACCAGTCGAGGAATTGCTTGCAAGGAATCCGAGATCAGCCTATAAGATCGACGCAAATTCCCTGCTGAGCAGGTGCTATGCAGAGGCCGGCAAGAAAGAGACTGACCCGGACAAGCGGAGGGACCTGTTCAATAAATCCGTGAGGGCTATGAATGTTGTTCGTGACTATCTTCTCAAGGTCACAAAGGACAAGACTGCACTCATTGAGGCTGAGCTTGAACTGGCCACGATACAGATCCTCAAGGGGGACAAAGACAAGGCGGCCGCCACGTATCTGAGGGCCTTCATGTTTGGTGATCCGGTTGATGTGCGGCAGCGGGCGGTGATGGAGTCGGCGTTTGAACTCGGGACTCCCATACTGCGAGATCTTGAGAAGTTTGAGGACGTCAGGGATAACTGTGAGACTTACATCAAGCAGTTCCCCCAGGGCCGTGCCATTGGCCGAGCGCGCGACTGGTTGGCATGGGCAAACGCCCGCGTTGGTCAGACGCAGCAGTAGCACCGGTTGCGAAGGACGTTGGTTTCGAAGGCGACTTCAGAAAACCCGGATCGTCTGTTCGGTATGGGGAGTAAGGGGACCATGAAGACTAGAAACAAGAATAGAGGGCGGTGGGTGGCGCTCCTTTTGTGTGCCGCTTTTGGGTGCGCTGTTGCGGTCGGAGCGAGTGCTGAGAGTACCATAACCAAGAGCGATGGAACTATCCTGAAAGTGAAGTCCGCGCGTTGGGTTCAGGGCCAGAACGGATTTACGATCATGTTGGCGGATGGGTCCAGCCAGATGATTCCAAAGGCCGTGATCGAGAGCATCGATATGGAGAAGCCCCAGAAGCTCATCCTCGCCGAGAGCCAGCTTCGGAGTCAGCAGTATGATGCGGCAATCATGGCGCTGGAGAGTGTAATGGCCGAATACCAGAGGCTGGGCTGGGATATGATAGCGGCTGAGCGTGTGGCCGATGTGTACACTCGTGTCAAGAAGGACCCAAGGAAAGCCGTGGCCGCCCTTGAGAAGGTGCTCCGCGACGTGCCAAAAGCCGATATCAGCGCGGGCACGCAGCTCGCGTATTGGAATACACTGCTTGCCCAGGGCAGGGGTTCCGATGCCATCCTCAAGAAGGAGTTGGATGAAAGCATCGCGTTGGGCCAGAGGGATCTTGTTGCGGCTGCGTACGTTGCCAGAGGCGGGCTGAATCAGGCAAACGGGCAGCGAGAAGCCGCACTTCTCGACTACTTGAGGGTCGTCATTCTTTTTGAGAATGTAAAAAACATACAGCCTGAGGCGCTATACAGGGCTTCTTCGGTTCTAGACGAGATGAAGGATAAGGGTGGGCGCGGGGACATCCTGAGGCGCAAGCTTCTGGAACTGTACCCGGACAGTCCCTACGCGGATGAAGCAAGAAAGAAGATGGGCTAGTAACACAGTAGTTAATGAAAAGGAGAGGTGAGTCGATGAAGTTAAGGCACTGGTTGGGGATAGCACTCTTCGTCTTAGGCACCAGCCTCACGATGTATATGGCGTTTGGGCAGGAAGTTGGCGCGCCGGCTAACACTACTGCGGCGGCTCCCGCTGCGGCTCAGCATTCCGGCGGTCTGATCGCCGTCATCTTCAAGTCCGGTCCGGCCGGTGTAATGGTCTGGATTGCGCTGATCGTCTGCTCGGTTATCAGCGTGGCGCTGATTATCGACTCGTTCATTACAATCCAGGACGCGAAGATCATGCCTGCTGGGCTTGTGAACGAGGTTCGAACTGCCATGGAGCAGGGCGATCTCCTGAAAGCAGTGCAGTTCTGCGATGCGAATCCCGGGCCGCTGTCTAGAATTCTCTCGGCAGGATTTGCACAGGTTGAGGAAGGTTTTGAGGTCATTCAGGATGCGATTGGCGTTGCTGCAGACCTTGAGACTGAGAAAGTCCTTTCCCGCGTGACATACCTCAGCGTTATCTCGAACACGACCCCGATGCTTGGACTGATCGGTACGGTGCAGGGCATGATCTTCGCGTTCGCCAACCTTGCCACCAAGCCGCCGGGAGCCGAGCAGCAGGCGTTCCTCGCGTTGAACATCTCCCACGGTCTCTGGGCAACGGCCGTCGGTCTCTCCACCGCCGTACCGGCGACGATCTTCTACTTCTTCTTCAAGAACAGGGCCATGAACATCATTCTGCGCATGGAGGCCCTTACGCTGGACCTGATCAAGGCGTTGCGTAACGTAGAGATTGTTGAGGAGTAGTATTCATGGCGCGACGCAAGGCAAAGCGCGAGGAAGAGGTACAGAGCGGCAGCATCGTCGCGATGATCGACGTCGTGTTTCAGTTGATCATCTTCTTCGTGTGTACGGTCTCCATGCAGGAGAAGCCGTCGAGCGACAGGATTGTTCTGCCCCTGGCCCCTAACGGGGCACCGCTCGTGACGAAACTGCCGAATGAGTTCCGGGTGAACGTTGACAAGAACGGGGCCTTCGGCCTCACTGGAACGTATGTCAGCGAGGCAATGCTCGCTGAAATGCTCAAGAAGACCATGATTCAGACCGGTGCAGGTGTCGATCTCCCCGTTGTTATCAGGGCGGATGTCGACACCAAGCACAGGGCTGTCAAAAAGGTCATGGATGCCTGCACGCAGGCCGGTATCTGGAAGATCAGGTTTGTGGCGATACAAAAAGCCGTGTCGAAGTAACGAGGTGGTGAATGGCCAGGAAGAGAAGGCGGAGTGGTTTTCATGCTGGCGAATTGAATCTGGTCGCCATGATCGACGTGGCTTTCCAGTTGCTCAACTACTTCATCATCAGCATTACACCTGTTGATGTGATGACTCATCTCTCCGTCAACAGGCCGCAGGCTGAAAAGAAGAGTCAGGAGGAGTCCACTGCGAGCGTGATCAGGATTACCGTATTTCCGGACGGATTCACGATCAACGAGCGCCTGAGAAGCGTGCCGCAACTCAGGCAGGAGCTCCAGAGGCTGGCGCGCACGGATACGAAGCAGAATATCCTGATTCAGGTTACCAACGAATCGACGCATGGCAAGCTGGTTACCCTTCTGGATATGTGTGCTGAAATGAAGTTGACCGAGTTGTCGGTGATCAGTTCCGGGGCCTACTGAGGCGCCTGAGTCACTGATCCAGCCCGTCAGAAAGCTCTCAATGGGGCTATCTTTCGAATGCACTGTGGCAAGATTTCCGTGTCTTCCACCTCAAAACAACCGCACAAAACCGCCAAAGGCAGGCGGTTTTGAAGCTGTGGATCAATAAAGCCTGAAAATGTTAAGATTCTTCTAAGGAACATCCTCGCAAAAGCGTAATACTAGTGGGGGCGATGGCTGTAGAGCGGTCGGCCTATCTGGTGATCAGCAACTTGGTGGAGGGGATATCTTGGATCATCCCGAAGGAGAAGAGAAGATGACGGATACGGCAAATACTCCAGAAGCGGGCGCGGAAGGGCAGGCTGATGCCGCCCAGAATCAGAATCCGGCGGCAGAAGACCGTATGGAGCGTTTCAAGAGATTTATCAAGGAGCGTGGCTGGGGCCCATTGGGCTCTCTCATGTTCCATGCCTTGGCGGTCCTGCTGCTTGTCGGGTTTGCCTCAAACCAGATAGAAGAACAGGAAATCGTCAGCGTAGAAGTGATACTCGACCCCAAGGCTACTGAGCCCGAAAAGGTTGAAGAAAAGAAGGAAGAGGTAGTCGAACAGATGGACATGCCCACGGATGTCATCACCGAGGAGGTCTCTGACACTGATGCGGTGACGACTATTGAGAATTTCGAGATGCCAGGCGACCCAACCACGACTGGCGGAGTGGGCGGTGGCACGGCGAATTTCGGGATAGGAAGCGGAGCTGAGGCCGATGGCGTGGGTTTCGAGATGGCCTTTGTGAAAAGTCCGCTTGTTATGAAGGGCTTATACGCGTCAAGGCGCGCAGGCGGAAGCGGTGGGCGAGCAGGTGCCATCAGGCGAGGCGGCGGATCCAATGCCGGCGAGACTGCCGTGCTGAAGGCGTTGAGGTGGCTCAAGGCAAATCAGAATGCCGATGGCTCCTGGACGGGGGCGGGTTCCTCGACTGCGATGTGTGGGCTGGCTCTCCTCTGCTACATGGCGCATGGAGAGACGCCGAATTCCAAGGAATTCGGGGCCACGGTTGAGAAGGCAATACGCTACCTGATGTATGCTCAGGACATCGGAACCGGACGCTTCAAGGATTGCGGAGACAACTATGTCTACGGTCATGCCATTGCAACATATGCACTCGCCGAAAGCTACGGAATGACGCAGATGGTTATCCTGAAGGAGCCCATGGAGAAGGCTGTAAGGGTGATCATCGACGGGCAGCAGGGCGGCGGCGCATGGGATTACCAGTACAGCAAGGGTGACCGTAAGGATGTGTCGGTTTCGGCCTGGCAGGTGCAGGCTCTAAAGGCTGCCAAGATGGCCGGCTCGGAGTCGAAGGGACTTTCCGAGGCCCTGTACAAGGCAGTTGATGGCATCAAGAGTTTTGCCGGCGCAAGTGGCCAGTTCGGTTACAACAGCGGAGCTGAAGCAGGCTCCTACCCGCAGTTGAATGGGGCCGGGATGCTCTGTCTGGAGTTTCTTGATCGGGCCAATGATCCGGCTGTTGAAAGCACGCTTCAGGCGACTCAGAACATTCTGCCTGCGTGGCCCAAGGAGGGCGGCGGAACATACGGCTGGTACTACACGACGCAGGCAAGGTACCAGAAGGGTGGCCCACAGTGGGACGCATGGAACAAGGCGATGCTGCCGATGCTCGTGAAGAATCAGAATGCCGATGGATCCTGGACCAGCGGCAGCACCCACAAGTCCTGTCCCGTATACGACACTACGCTGTGCTGCCTGTGCCTCGAAGTCTACTACAGGTACTTGCCGACATACATTAAACCCGATGAAGTGAAGCGAGCGCCTAAGGCTGGGGCGGAGGCTGAAGCAAAAATCGCATCGGAGATTGCCCTGTAGTCTAATAGAGGTTTCGGGAATCGAATGAAGAGGGACGCGGATGGCCGCGTCCCTCTTTTTTTATTCACAATCGCAACACGAGATATCCAGACGCAAATTGTCCGCTTTGTTGCAGCGGATCCTAAGAAACACTCGACGACAGACGTCAGTAGTAGTGGGGGGGGCGGGAGGTTCAAGACATTCGCAGCTCGTGGGAGTGCTGGATCTGGCAAGCCTGCCGGTTGTAGGTGCGGCGGAGCTGCCGGGCGGTAATACCGGAGGGAGATATCATGAAGTTGCAAAATGGTATGGATGACGCTGTGAGCCGTGTAGGAAGGTTCATAAAGGAGCGCGGATGGGGGCCGCTGGGATCGTTTGCGTTCCATGTGCTGGCTCTCATGCTGATCCTGGGGTTCGCCTCAAGTCAGCTTGGCGAAAGGGATTTTGAAGTGGGCCCGATCATAATGGATACGCACGCGACAGATCCGGCTCTGGAGCCGCTGGAGACGAAGCCTTCCGAGCCGGAGGATCCTTCGGTGGAGATGCCGGTGGATGAGAATCCTGATGTCTCAGCGCGACTCTACGTGGCGGCAGCCGATCAGGATAGCGAAATGCCCGGCGATTCCGCCACTACCGGTGGTGTGGGTGGCGGGTCGGCGGATTTCGGCATCGGGGACGGTACAGCAGCGGATGGCGTGGGCTTCGCTGTTGCCTATTCGCGCAGCCCGCTTGTGATGAGCGGCTTGTACGAGTCCAGACGAGCCGGTGGGCAGAGCGGCCGGCTCAGTGCCATCAAGCGCGGGCGCGTTTCGCTTGAATCTGAGACAGCTGTTCTCAATGCGTTGAGGTGGCTGCAAGCCAACCAGAATGCGGATGGATCGTGGTCCGGCGCCGGCTCGCCGACTGCAATGTGCGGGCTCGCGCTTCTCTGTTATCTTGCGCACGGCGAGACACCCAATTCCAGGGAATTTGGCGCCACCGTCGAGAAGGCAATGAGATACCTGATGTATGCGCAGGATCCCGCGACCGGCCGCTTCAAGGATGCCGGGGCAAATTATGTCTACGGCCACGCTATAGCAACGTATGCCCTCGCGGAATGCTACGGCATGACGGAAATGGTAATCCTGAAGGAGCCGATGGAGAAGGCGGTGCAGGTGATCATTGACGGGCAGCAGAATGGCGGGGCTTTTGACTATGGTTATGCAAAAGACAGCCGCCGTGACATGTCGGTAACGGGATGGCAGGTGCAGGCGCTCGAGGCGGCCAAGCTGGCGAGGGCGGAGAACAAGGGGCTGCAGGAATGCCTGTACAAGTGCGTGGCCGGTATCAGGAGCTTTTCCGGGCCGGTAGGTGGCTTTGGTTATGATGGGCCAGGTGCCGCACCAACCCTTGCCGGGGCAGGAATCTTCTGTCTGCAGTTGCTGGAGCGTGCCGATGATCCGGCGGTTGCCATCACGTTTGCCGCGGCACGTGACATGGTGCCGACATGGCCCAAAGGAGGCGGCGGGACGTACGGCTGGTACTACATGACTCAAGCCGCCTACATGAAGGGCGACAAGGTCTGGACGGAGTGGGGCAAGGTGCTGTTCCCGATGCTCATCAAGAATCAGGCGAAGGACGGGCACTGGGAAAGCGGCAGCACCCACTCGGCTTGCTCCGTGTACGATACGGCGCTGTGCTGCCTTTGTCTGGAGGTGACATACAAGTGGTCGTCGATCCTGGCCAAACCGGACGAGGTGCGTCGGGTGTCAAACGGGCGTGTTGAGGCAGACGAAAAGCTTTCCAGAATGATAACACTGTAGGTTGTGGCAGGCGGTTTGAGACCGAATCAGGCTGATCGATTGTGCGTGAGATGATTGTGGCGCAGTAGGTTGTGTGCGCGGGAGCCAGCCAGCGCGGACGCGCTGCTTCTTAGACTGACTGTCTAGCCATCGCCCTTTTCCTTGTTTCCTCGGCATGGTTTCGGCATCATCCTGTCAGGAAGGTGCAGTGGCAGGACTATGACCGAACAGCCATCCATACGGGTTCTTCCGATCGACGTCGCAAACATGATCGCCGCCGGCGAGGTTGTCGACAGGCCGTGTTCTGTCCTGAAGGAGCTGATGGAGAATGCGTTTGATGCGGGGGCGTCACGCATAGATGTGGAAGTTGTCGCCGGTGGCCGCAAGCTGGTGGCTGTCTCGGACAACGGTTTCGGAATGAATCGGGATGATGCACTCCTGTCGATAGAGAGGCATGCAACCAGCAAGATCCGGGATGTCCACGACATTGAGCGGATCGCAACGCTGGGATTCAGGGGCGAGGCGCTTGCCGCAGTCTCATCGGTGTCCCGGTTCAGGATCCTGACATGCAGGCGAGGGGACACCATCGGCACCGAACTCGTGATGACCGGCGGCAAATTGCAGGATGTACGCGATGCAGGTGTGCCCCCTGGTACGCGCGTCGAGGTCAGGGATCTCTTCTACAACGTGCCTGCCCGTCGCAAGTTCCTGAGATCCGAGCAGACCGAGGTGTCTCATATCAGGCAGGTGTTCATGGTCCAGGCCCTGGCGCATCCGGTGGTGGGCATGAGCCTCAAGGTTGACGGGAGGGAGCTGTATGGCCTGGCTGATGGCGCGACTCTCGAGGATCGGATACGGGATATGTTCGGCGCTGAGTTTGTCCGCAAAATCAGGCCGGTTGACCACAAGCAGAGCGGGGTAGATGTTTCCGGCTTTGCCGGGGTGCCGGCCAACAGCAGGGCCGACAGGAATGAACAGTTCATCTTCATAAACGGACGACCAACTTCAGCGGCGCTGCTGAACTACGCAATAGGCCAGGGATATCACGCCCTGCTGCCTGGTTCCCGTTTTCCGGCGGTGTTTCTCAATATCCGTCTTGATCCTGCCCTCGTGGATGTAAATGTTCACCCGACAAAGAAGGAAGTCAGGTTCAAACGTCCTGATGAAACCAGAGACGCTGTCATCGAGGCTGTGAGGAAGGCGTTGTCTGGCGATGGTTCCAGCGCCTCGGCAAAGCCGGATGCCGCCGGGCAGGCTGGAACGCCGTTGGCGGGCGGGCGTTTGGCGCCGGAAGAAGTGCGTCTGGCCATCCAGGATCTTCCGCCGACCCGCTCCTTCCAGTATCCGCGAATGCCAGTGATACCTGATCGAAGCGTTTCCAGTTCGGAAGCCGGTCGGCCGGTGTCAGCGCAGAAAACCGGTCAGGACGCAGGCGCTGCACCGGAACCGCCGGCTGCCGTGGGGCAGGCGCCATGGTCGTGGTGCAGGGTGCTCGCGCAGGTCGGCGGACTTTACGTCCTGCTTGAGACGGAAGACGGCTTTGTTGTTATGGATCCTCACGCGGCCCACGAAAGGATCCTCTACGAACGGTTCATGGCCAGTGTCGCCGGTCACGGCACGGTTGAAGGCCAGGGGCTGCTCATGCCCGAGACGGTCGAATTGGGACCGGCGGACGGGCTGAGAATCAGGAAAAGCATCGATCTGCTGCGGAAACTCGGTTTCGGCATATCGGAGTTCGGTGGCGACGCCTTTGTGGTCGATGCCCTGCCAGCCATCTTTCCTGAAACGCCAGTGCGGGCGCTGCTCTCGGACATCGCAGTGGCGTTGGAACAGGCCGGGCCGCGCGGAGGGGTCTCTGCATGGAAGGAGGCGGCAATCGTACAGGCGGCGTGCAAGACGGCAGTGAAGGCGCGTGACCGGATGACGCTGCAGGAGATTGAGCAGCTCGTCGTAGACCTTGCAAAAACAGAAATGCCCTACACCTGTCCGCATGGAAGACCGACTCTGATCTTCACATCATTTACCGAGCTCGATCGCAAGTTTGGTCGCGGCGCTTCATGACGCGCGCACAGCCGCATAAGGGATTCCCTGCCGCCAGTCGAGCGGGTTTCCGGGGGTGTTCGGAGAAAACCGGTGGGTAACGGCGACGTCAAGGTGGTGATTGCATCCGGCGATGAAGGAAAGACTGGCTACCTCTTTCAGCGGCCGGATGCCATTCTAGAGACTCACATTCCCGGGGAGGTGTTGCCGCTTTTGCAGGAAGTCAACCGCGCAACGGCCGCGGGAAAGTGCGCCGCCGGCTACCTTGCTTACGAAGCCGGCTCAGCCCTGGATGGCGCCATGCAGCCATGCGTTGGCGTCACCAATGGAACCCCGCTGGCATGGTTCGGCATCTTTGCAGGAGCCGAAGAAGTTCATATGCCCGACTGCGATGAAGGCGCCGGGTTCCGGACCGGGAGCTGGCAACCCTCGATGTCTGCAGCGGAGCATGCGGCCGCACTCCACAAGATCAGGGAATACCTGCGGAGTGGTGACACATACCAGGTGAATTTCACGTTGAGGCTGAGGACTACGTTCGAAGGCGATCCATGGAGCCTGTTCTGCAGGATCCACTGCAACCAGCGCGCCAGGTATTCTGCATTCATCGAAACCGGTAAGTTCGCAGTTTGTTCGGCGTCGCCGGAGCTATTCTTCCAACTCGACGGCGACGCGCTCCTCTCCAAGCCAATGAAGGGTACATCAAGGCGTGGTCTTACGTCTGCCGATGACGATTCTCTGGCGCTATGTTTGAGGGAGTCTGCCAAAGAGAGGGCGGAAAACATCATGATCGTGGACATGGTGAGGAACGACATGGGGCGGATTGCCTTCCCTGGCACGGTGGAGGCGTCGAGCATCTTTGATGTGGAGCGCTACCCCACCGTCCTCCAGATGGTTTCCACGGTGACCTGCAGGACAACTGTTGACCTTCCCGAGATCATCAGGGCGCTCTTTCCATGCGCCTCAGTCACCGGGGCGCCGAAGATCAGGACGATGCAGATCATCAACGAGTTGGAACCGGATGCGCGTGGTGTCTATACCGGATGCGCTGGCTATGTAATGCCGGGGCGCCATGCACGGTTCAATGTTGCGATACGTACAGTTGTCGTGGACAAGCGCTCAGGGGCCGCGGAATACGGCGCAGGCGGGGGTATCGTCTGGGACTCAGAAGCCGGCAGTGAGTACCGGGAATGCCTTGTAAAGGGAGAGGTTCTTACCACCAGTCGGCCACGGTGTGACCTTCTTGAGACGCTGCTGTGGGAGAGCGAAGGGGGGTATTTCCTGCTCGAAGATCACCTGACGCGCCTCGCCGGGTCGGCGGCGTATTTCGGAGTTCGTGTCGACATTCAGGAGATCCGGAAGAAGCTGTACGAAGAGGTGGACGGAGTATCCAGGGCCGCACGCAAAGTGAGGCTGCTCGTGTCGGAGGGTGGCCGTGTGTCTATTGAATCGATGCCGCTGGAAACTCCGGTGACGGGAAAGGTGTGGCTGGTAGGGTTGTCGGGCGAACCCGTTGATTCCGGGAGTCCCTATCTGTATCACAAGACAACGAACAGGTCCGTTTACGACAGTGCGAGGGCATCGCGCCCTGGATGTGACGACGTCCTTCTGGTGAATGCCCGAGGCGAGGTCACGGAGAGCACCATAGCGAATGTTGTGGTGGAGATGAATGGAAGCCGTTTCACTCCACCTGTGAGCTGCGGGTTGCTGCCGGGGACGTTCAGGAACTGGTTGGTGCGCCGTGGCGAAATCGAGGAGCGGGTGCTGACGCCAGCTGACCTTCTCGCGTCCGACAGGCTGTTCCTCGTCAATTCCGTCCGCAGGTGGATCCCAGCCCGGCTAACCAGGTGACGCGCACAAAAAAACTCTATGCCGTGGCAATAAACTCTTGTCATCAACCGGACTCTCATGCAAAGCTCTGCCATCGTCGGGCGGACAAGTTTGTGAAGGAGGCGGATCATGGTTGAGTTCCGGAATAGGATTCTTTTTGTTGGCTACGGAGCAGTAGCCAGGTGCACCCTGCCCATTCTGGCGAAACACATCAAGGTGCCGCTCAAGAGCGTCACGATAATGGATTTTGAGGACCGCACGGCGGAACTGAAGGAATGGACGGTGCGCGGTGTTGGTTTTGTTCGTGACCGCGTCACAAAGGCGAATATGGATTCGCTGCTTTCCAGGCACGTTTCCGAAGGTGACCTTCTCATTGACCTTGCATGGAACATTGACTGCTGCGACATCCTGCAGTGGTGCCACGATCACGGGGTGCTGTACGTCAACACATCGGTCGAGCTCTGGGATCCGTACGCCGGTGCGAAGCATAAGCACCCGACCGAGCGCACGCTCTACTGGCGGCACTTGCGCATTCGTGAAATGAAAGCCAAGTGGTCGAGGCCAGGCGCCACCGCAGTGCTGGAACATGGAGCCAATCCGGGTCTGATATCGCACTTTGCAAAGAAAGGTCTTCTTGATATCGCGGCCAAAGTCCTGCGCGACGGCAAGGTCAAGGGGGCACGAGCTGCGCGCGTCGAGCATCTCGCCGGAGGCAGGGTGTTCAACGAGCTGGCCATGGAGCTTGGCGTAAAGGTTGTCCACGTCAGCGAGCGCGACACGCAGGTGTCGGATCAGCCGAAGCAGGTTGATGAGTTCGTGAACACCTGGAGCATCGAGGGATTTCGCGAAGAAGGTACAACCACGGTCGAGATGGGGTGGGGTACCCACGAGAAGGAGCTCCCTCGTCTCGCGTACCGTCACAAGGAAGGCCCTCGTAACCAGATCTGCCTCGCCCGCATGGGCATGAACACATGGGTCAGGACCTGGGTTCCCGATTTCTGCATCAACGGCATGGTGGTCAGGCACGGCGAGGCGTTCACGATGTCGGACTATCTCACGGTCTGGAAGAAGGGCAAGGCAGTCTACCGTCCGACCGTTCACTACGCATACTGCCCGTGTGATGCTGCCATTGCCTCATTGAATGAGCTGCGCGGCTATGACTACAACTTGCCCGAAAAGCAGCGCATTATGAGTGACGAAATCACCGGCGGATCCGACATCCTTGGCGCCCTGTTGATGGGCCATGCGTTCAAATCGTGGTGGACGGGCAGTGCTCTGAGTATTGATGAGTCGCGACGGCTGGTGCCGCACCAGAATGCGACGACAATGCAGGTGGCTATTTCGGTTGTCGCTGCCTCGATGTGGATGATCGAGAACCCGGCAAAAGGAGTTTGCGTGCCGGATGATCTGCCGCATGACTATGTGCTGAAGATCGCCAAGCCGTATCTCGGCAAGATCATCTCCAAGGCGTCGGATTGGACGCCGCTGGAACACCAGGTCAATGTGTTTGAGGGTTACAACAGGCAGGATGTGGATCGGCGCGATCCATGGCAGTTCAAGAACTTCCTCATCACGGATGGAGAATGACGAAATGATTACACGCATCGCTCTGCAAAAACTCGCACGGAAACATGGTACGCCTTTGTTTGTCGTTGATCATGACCAGTTGCGGAAAAACTACGCGGAATTCAAACGGCACCTTCCGCGGGTTCAGGCCTACTACGCCGTGAAGGCCAATTCGGATCCGGCCATCGTCAGGACGTTGTATAAAGCTGGTGCGAGTTTTGATGTTGCCTCGATGCCTGAGTTCCGCATCGTGTACGATAACATCAAGGACATGCCGGCAAAGCAGCGTCAAGACTGGATATGGGACAAGATAGTATATGCCAACCCGATAAAGGCCAACGAGACGCTTGAGGAGTTGAATCAGTACAAGCCGCTGGTGACGTATGACAACTCTGAGGAAATCCTGAAGATCCGCAAGTACGCGCCCCAGGCAGGACTGATGCTGCGGCTCAAAGTGCCCAACACCGGGGCCATGGTGGAGTTGTCCTCAAAGTTCGGGGCCGCCCCGGGTGAGGCTGTGGATCTCATCATCGAGGCCCAGAAGGCCGGGTTGGTGGTGGAAGGTCTTAGCTTCCACGTGGGCAGCCAGACGACCAATTTTGAGAACTACGTGCAGGCCATAAACCTTGCAGCCAACATCTTCAAAGAGGCGAAGGATCGTGGCTACACAAAGATGAATCTTCTCGATATCGGCGGAGGTTTCCCGGCCCCGTATGACTCTGGGGTCAAGCCGTTCAGCGTGCTGGCGAAGATCATCAATCGCGAGGTCAATCGTCTGTTTCCGAAGGAGGTCCAGATCCTGGCAGAGCCTGGCCGATTCATGGTTGCAACAGCTGCGGTTGCGGTGTCTAAGATCATCGGCAAGGCTGTGCGCGACGGAAAGCTTTGCTACTACATCAACGACGGCGTCTACCACACCTTCTCCGGTGTGATCTTCGACCACTGTCACTACCACCTTAAAGCCTTCAAGAACGGGCCGACGCGGATTTGTTCCGTCTTTGGGCCGACATGTGATGCTCTTGACGTTGTTTCAATGGCAGAGGAACTGCCGGAAGACCTGAACCGTGGCGATCTTGTCTACAGCGAGAATATAGGCGCCTACAGCCACGCATCGTCGACCTACTTCAACGGCTTCCCGCCGGCGGCGGTGGTGCATGTCAACGAATAGGCCCAGGTTCAGGGCTCGGACGATGTTCCAGTAAAGACATCGCAAAGCTGCTGCCTCGTCTTTGCCCTGAGGATGGATTCTCTTCCGGGTTCGGAGACTATCCTGCCGACCGTCCCGAGAAACTGGATGTAGCGCGGCAGTTCTTCCTTTGGCGCCAGCGCCATGATGAATAGAGTTGATGGTTTGCCGTCAACCGACCCGAATTCTATCCCGTCACGCTTTATTCCAATTGCGCAGACGAGGGATGAAACCGCCTGTGTGATCGCGTGGGGAATGGCCACGCCGTCCTGGGTGCCGGTCGCCATCTTGGATTCGCGATCCATGACCGCCTTGCGCGCTTCCTTGAAGTTCTTGATATGCCCGTTTTCCTCCAGTAGATGAAGGAGCTCATCGATCACTTCCGCCTTGGTGCTGGCGGCCAGGTCCAAGCTGACCTGTTCCGGCCGCATGAACTCCGACAGGGCAGGGGACCCTGATGGCTGGACCTGAACGGCGGACGACGGGCCGGCCTCGCCGGGTTGAGCCTTTGCCTCTTGCACAGTGATTCCTCCTCCGCCCAGCACTGTCATGACCTCGGCAGATGTGCGGCAGGCCAGGAGCAGCGTGCGAAGTTTCTCGTCGAGATCGTGGCCAATTGTCGCTACCAGCTGCATGTAGGGCGCAACCACATTGTCCGGGGACAGGACCAGTATTATGATTTTTGATAGTTCACCGTCAAGAGAGGCAAAATCGACTCCATCGCGCTTCAGTCCGAGCGCACAGACCAGTTTGTCGACACCGTGGGTCTTCCCGTGAGGTATCGCGATGCCGTGCTGCATTCCCGTGGACATGATCTCTTCCCGGCTCCAGATCGCCTTCTTCGCCTCGTCAACATTGCGGACAAGCGACTGGGCGGCAAGGAGTTCTATCAGTTCAGAAATAGCCTCCTGCTTTGTCCGTGCTGCGATGCTTACCCTGATGGTTGACGGAGTCAGGTAGTCGGCCAGGCTCAGTTTCCATGAGCCTATTGTGTTCGAGTCTTGCAGCTGTCTGACAATCGCCTTTTCGTCAACGGTCCGGCGGAGATCAGAAACAACGCGCTCCAGCTCGGCTATGGCTTCGCAGATAGCAGCGTTGGCCAGTGAGCTTTCGTTTTCGGAACAATCGAGCATGAGATCGCAGCCCGTTCGCTGGATCCCTATCGCCATGTCATCCTTCCGGACCAGGTATATTCCGGCGTCGATATCCAGCGAGTGGATGGAGAACCCCTCTGCCATGAACACCGCCATCAGCCGCGCCACGGCAGACTCCGCTGTCTCTGTCGAGGGGAACGTGAATTCCATCTTCCGTGCCCCGGGGCGTGCGGCCGCGTTGCGGGTGCCAGGGGAACCGGAGTTTATGGCGAGGTGGGAGAGGCTTGCGCCGGTTGCTGCTGTCGCGGCTATCATGATCAGCGATACCCCTGCAAGCTCAGGTGGTAAAATGCCTTCCACGATTCCGATGCCGACTATAAGCAACGACAACTCACCACGCGGGATCATTGCCGCGCCTATCCTTGCCGCGCCGGAGGCAGAGAAGCCCATTGGCATCGTAAGCAGGCTCGTGCATGCAAATCGCGCAACGACGATCATGACAGCGAAGAGAACGCCTGCGACGAGCACCTTTGTGGAGGCCAGGCTCTTGATGTCGATCATCATTCCGATCGTGCAGAACAGCATTGGGACAAGGATTCCGTAAATTGACACGGCCTTTTCCCGCAGAACCCGGCTGATGTCGCTCCGGGACAGAGCTACACCGACCACGTATGCGCCCAGTACCGTTATCAGGCCGGCGCGGTCGAATACGCCGGCTACCACGAGTGAGATGCCAAGGAATGCCACAGCCATGCCTGAGCGGTCCGTGACCCCTTTCCATAGCCTCGCCAGTGGTCCGGCCAGGACAACGGCGCATAGCAGAAGCGCCAGCCAGATCACCAATACGTCCGGTGAGCCCTCGAGATGGGCTGCGCTGTATTGCCTCTGGCCGTGCGCGGGCAGGAACGCGCCGACGGAACCAAGAATGATGGCCATCAGCACAATTACGAAGAGCCCGTCGCTTGTGGCGCAGGCCAGGAAGGTTGTCGCCTCGGGCGAATCGAGCCTGCGCCGCCTGGCGAAAATCCGGATGGCTATGCCCGAGGCGGTGGCTGTCCCGATGACGCCGAGGAGGAGGCACTCCGGTGACATAAATCCGACGTTAGGGTTCCCGCCCAACCGGAGAAGCTGAATGCCCATGATGTCGCCCAGCACAAATGATACGGCCATCCCAGCCATAGCCGGAACCCCCCCTTTGACGCAGTGGTTCTGGAGCATCTTTATGTCCGTTTCCATGCCAAGGACAAAGAAGAACAGCACCGCAGCCACAGCGCTGAACGCAAATAGCTCGGGAGGAACGGCGCCGACTCCGTGGGTCACAGGGAAAAGACCGTGCTCAAAGCCTAACACTGGCATGGTGCCGAGCAGGGATGGTCCAAGAAGGAGGCCAGCCAGCACGGCTCCAAGTGCGCGCGACAGGTGCATTCGGCCAAACAGCCAGTAGCCGGCGATTGCCGCAAGTATAACAACACCAAACTGCAACACTATCATATCCATTGGATCGACCTTCAATACGCTGCAGATGCGAAGCACCGATGTACCGGGGAGCAACGGCGAATGTACGCGCAAGCAAGACCGGATGCAATAGCATCTTTTCCTGTTGACCGATGAATAGCGGCAGGTGTACATTGCCACGCATGATGGCTGAACATCCCATTGCATTGCTTGTGGTAGTGCTGGCAGTCGTGCTGGGCACGGTGGAGGTACTCCTCCTTGCCGTGAGCGGCCGCGCTGCGGTGGGATGCGCTTCAGGTCGCTGATGTGTCTGGAGCGGAGAATTGAACCCACCGTAATCAAATACGGTGGGTTTTTTTGTAGGGAGAGAGGAAATATCATGAGAACTGGCGCCAAGTGCGTTATGGACTCGCTGGAACAGGCGGGGGTGAAGGTTGTATTCGGCCTGCCCGGCGGTTCGGTGCTTGACCTGTTTTCCGAGTTGTACCATGCACCATTCAAGTTTGTGCTGACCCGCCATGAACAGGGTGCCACACACATGGCCGACGGCTATGCCCGGGCGACGGGCGAGGTCGGTTGTTGCATGGTCACATCAGGGCCAGGTGCCACAAACACCGTCACCGGCCTGGCGACCGCGCATATGGACGGGATACCGATGGTCTGCATCTGCGGCCAGGTTCCGTCGCACATGATCGGCAACGACGCCTTCCAGGAGGCCGATACGACCGGCATTACGCGGGCAGTCACCAAGCACAACTACCTGGTCAAGAACGTGGACGAGCTTCCACGCATCATCGCTGAGGCGTTCTATGTCGCGTCCAGCGGCAAACCCGGACCGGTTCTCATCGACATCCCCAAGGACGTCCAGCGCGCAAAGACAAGTGCGACCTTCAGCGGCCCGGTTGAGATGCGGGGATACAAGCCGGCCGCGAAAGGCCACCCCAAGCAGATCGCCAGGCTTGCCGAGGCCATCAAGAAGGCCCGCAAGCCGCTGCTATACGTCGGCGGCGGAGTCATTGCCGGCAATGCATCCGCCGAACTGACCGCGCTTGCCAGAAAAGCCGTCTTGCCGGTCACCACCACCCTCATGGGGCTCGGTGCTTTCCCCGAGACGGATCCGCTCTGCCTCAGGATGCTTGGCATGCACGGCAGCGTTGCGGCCAATCGTGCCGTAACGGCGTGCGACCTGCTCATAGCTGTTGGGGCCAGGTTTGACGATCGCGTCACGGGGAAGGTTGCGGAATTCGCGCCGCACGCGGACATAGCGCACATCGACATCGACCCGTCGACGATATCCAAGAGCGTCCAGGTTGATATTCCGGTTGTAGGCGACGTGAAGCTGGTGCTCAGGGAGCTGATTGCTCAGGTCGAGGCCGTAGACCGTTCGGAATGGATGGCCCAGATCGCGGCGTGGGGCAAAGAGTTCCCGTTCGAGTACGACAGAAAATCGAAGGAGCTCCTGCCTCAGTGCGTGATCGAGAAGGTCTATGAACTCACAAAGGGTGAGGCTATCATAGTAACGGATGTTGGCCAGCACCAGATGTGGTGCGCGCATTTCTACAAGTACACAAGGCCGCGAACGTTCATATCCTCAGGCGGGCTGGGGACAATGGGGTTCGGGCTGCCGGCCGCAATCGGGGCGCAGATGGGCAGGCCCGGCGCGACGGTTGTCAACATATCCGGTGATGGCGGCATCCAGATGAACATCCAGGAGCTCGTTGTGGCCGTGGAGCACAAGCTGCCGGTGAAGGTGGTGATACTCAACAACGGCTATCTCGGCATGGTACGGCAGTGGCAGGAGATGTTCTACAAGAAGGAGTATTCCGCGTCGCGCCTCGGGCAGACCGACCGTGCGGCGAATGAGAAAATCGGGCACCGTCCAGATGTCTACCTGCCGGACTTTGTGAAGATTGCCGAGGCGCACGGCGCGCTGGGGCTCAGGGCGGAGACCGTGGAGGAAACCGTCAGGGCACTCCGGGAGGCGCTCGAAACCCCCGGGCCGGCGGTCGTGGAATGTATTGTCAAGCCGGGTGAAAACGTCTATCCGATGGTGCCGCCTGGTGCATCATTGACTGAAATGGTTCACAGCATGGCGTAGAGGCGCAGGTTTGCCGCGGTCGGCCGCTGCAGGGGAGCACAACAGTGAAACACATAATAACAGTGCTGGTTGAAAACAGGCCGGGAGTCCTGGCGCGAATAGTTGGCCTCATCTCGGGGCGGGGATTCAATATCGACAGCCTCAATGTGGCCGCCACCCAGGACCCGACGGTATCGCGCATGACCATACAGGTTCCCGGTGACGACCGCGTGCTTGAACAGGTAACGAAACAGCTCAACAAGCTCGTTGATATAATCAAGGTTTCGGACCTCACTACCGAGCGGTTCCTGGACAGGGAAATGATTGTCGTGAAGGTCGCGGCGCCGCCGGCAAAGCGCACAGAGATCAAGGAACTGGCGGGCCTTCTCAAAGCCCAGATCGTATCCGTGCAGGCTGAGTCGATGATACTGGAGATGACGGGCTCGCAGGAGCGTGTAGCCGAATTCATCGGGCTCCTGAAGCCCTACAAGTTGCTGGATGTCAGCCGCTCGGGAGTGATCGCCATAGCAAAGGGTGACGTGAACGGCCGCAGCCAGGACGTCGCGGGCGCGGACCAGAAGAAGTAGACTCAGGCCACGGTTTGAATTGGAGCTATGCGGAAATGAAACAGGACAAGGTATTCATCTTTGACACGACACTGAGGGACGGTGAGCAATCGCCCGGAGCCAGCCTTAACCACAGCGATAAGCTGGAAATTGCCGGTCAGCTTGCGTTGTTGAAGGTGGATGTCATAGAGGCCGGTTTCCCGATCGCCTCCCCGGACGATTTCAGGGCGGTGCACGCGATTGCCGGCACAGTCAAAGGGCCTGTCATATGCGGGCTGGCGCGGTGCGTTCCAGCCGATATCGAGCGCTGCGCTGAGGCCGTCGCGCCTGCGGCGAAGCCACGGATACACGTCTTCCTGGCAACCTCGGCTATCCACAGGAAGTTCAAGCTCAGGAAGGCTCAGGGCGAAATCGTCAAGCAGGCCGTCGCCAACGTCAAGTACGCCCGCCGCTTCTGCGATGACGTGGAATTCAGTCCCGAGGACGCATCCCGCACTGAACCGGAATTCCTTGCCCAGGTGGTTGAGGCTGTCATAGATGCCGGGGCTGGCACGGTCAATATTCCTGATACAGTCGGCTATTCTGTCCCCAGCGAATTCGGCGCGCTGATCGCTTATCTTTACGATCACGTCCCGAACGTCAATGACGCGGTGCTGAGTGTTCACTGCCACAACGACCTGGGCTTGGCCGTGGCCAATTCGCTTGCGGCGGTGCAGAACGGGGCCCGTTGCATCGAATGCACCATCAACGGTCTGGGCGAGAGGGCCGGGAATGCGGCACTCGAGGAAATCGTCATGGCAATACGCACACGATCCGATCTTTTCAAACAAGTACGGACGGATATCGTCACCAGGAACCTGTACAAGACCAGCCGGATGGTGAGCAGGCTCACTGGCATGACTGTGCAGAGGAACAAGGCCATCGTCGGCGCCAACGCCTTTGCCCATGAGGCCGGGGTTCACCAGGACGGCGTCCTGAAGGAACGCCGCACTTACGAGATCATGAAGCCAGAAGAGGTCGGGAGAAAGTCCGCTGAACTGGTGCTGGGCAAGCACTCGGG
>JBAXKQ010000036.1:0-21666 GCA_037135275.1 bacterium | reverse complement strand
ACGATCATGCCCGCGCACCATGAGGCGCTCTGGCGAGGCTGTGCACGACGTCGTTCAGCGGCCAGCGCGGCCCTGCTGACCAGCCGACACAGGGCTCCCAGCGCCCGGCGCAACCGGGGCGAAAGCGACGTGGCAAAGAACAATGTCAAGTCGAGGAATTGCAGGTACCGGCTCTCGATCACTTCCAACCCCGCTAACCGGTGCTGATCCGCGAGGCCATTCACATCCATCGGCACATAGAACCGGGGCAGGTTGCGGCACAAACGCTCCGTGGAACGAGCGATCCGGCCGCAGGTGTTGGGCGTCCACGTGAACATACGCCCTCCCGGCGCCAGCATGCCAGCCATGCGCTCCAGCATCAGGCGCGGCGGGTCGAAGTGTTCAACCAGCCCGAGGGAGAAAGCCAGGTCACAAGGCACCAGGCCCTCGGGCGGCGGCCCGAACAGATCACAGGCCAGCAGTTCGGCTTCCACGCCGTGCCGTCGCAGGATCTCCCGGCTCCGTTCAAGGCCCGGCTCCGAATAGTCGACCCCGGCGAGGCGTAGTCCCCACTCGCGAGCGAAATAGGGTAGCCAGATGGACGATCCACAACCGAATTCCATCATCCGCAACCCGTGTGCGCCGGGCAAATGGCGGCAAAAGACCTGATGGAGGGCGTAGTCCAGGAATATGCGGTCGGGATCGGGATAGATCGGCCGCCGGGCATCGACGCAGTGGCGTCCTTCCCAAAACCCGCGTTCGAGCAGTTCCACAGCACTCATGAAGGATCCCCCGCATTCCCCGCTCCGGCCACCGCCCAGGGGAATGCATTAAGGCCCATGGCGTTTAGGGTCGATTGGCCGAGCCGCTCCACTTCCGAGCGCCAACCCGGCAAGGATGAAAGGATCCAGTGGTTCAAGAGAGTGAATCGATTCGCGCCAAGCCGACTCTTGACGTCATGCATGCCGCGGCCAAGATGAATCCGTCGCACGCCTCGCGCTTCCGCATAGCACAGATGCTTGTAGACGGCCGCGGTATAGAGATTCTGCGAGCGGGGGACCAGGCCGTGGTCAATCCCCTGTGCCAGCAGGTAAAGGTCGCCCGTCGCCTCGCTGAGCAGCAGGATCATGGCCTGAACCGTGGCGCCCGAATGGCGGTCCACATGGAACGCCACCCGCAGGTGAGGGCGCCATGGACCGGTCAGAAGGTCCGCCCACACGCCAGCATGAAACAGGTTGGAGGGCAACTTATACTGCTCTACATTTCGCGCATGGAGTTGAATGGCGGTGGCCAACAGAGGACCGTTCGCCTCCAACTCTGCTGCGTCGGCATAGAACCCATCATACTGATCCGACGCGCGCCGGACGGCTCGCAACACCTCCCGGAACCGGTGCGGGCCCAATCTCCGGCGCAGGTCCGGCTCTACGCCGGCCTCAATTTCAAAGACCGAGGCCACCGTGAACGGAAGGGGCTGGAAACCGGCTTCGACCAGGGCGGCGGTATCCTCCGCAGCCCCCACCGCCGGCACCAGGCATTGCGCGATGCCGTCTTGCGCCGCCGCTTGCTGTTCGGCATCGACCACGCTCCGCGCGGGCGCCGGCGTCGTCGGACTGAAGAAAAAACCCCCAAAGATCCGTGTCAGCGACTGGCCCAGGGGCGAACCGCCGGGAACGCCGTGTTCGCTGAGAAAATCCATATGAGCCTTCCAGTGGGGCAGACGGTCAGGCTCCAGCACAGGCTCCGTCAGCCCCATGCACCGCAGAAAGAGCCGGCGGCAGAAGGTCTGGCTAACCTCTCCATGAAGAAAATCCTGGCCCATGTCGGAGTACTCCGTTAACGCTTCCGGCAGCCACCGTTCGGTTTCGCCCCGGGTTACGATGAGGTCGTCGAACGCTGGAATCGGGTCAGCGTGTCACTGTTCCAGTTGAAG
Organism: bacterium; assembly: GCA_037135275.1. Lineage (GTDB taxonomy): Bacteria > Verrucomicrobiota > Kiritimatiellia > SPBP01 > SPBP01 > JBAXKQ01. Next base: position 19,757 of record JBAXKQ010000036.1, on the reverse strand, counting down.
TGCAGCTTGAAGCCCAGATCCTCGAGTCGCCGGACCTCCTGCGCGAGGTTCTGCTTGTGCACCGGAAACTGCGCCCGCGCGCGCGGCGGAGCGCTGTAGCCACCCGGCGCCGTGCAGGACGTCAGCGTCAAGATCACTCCGGCACCATAGCGCTGCATGAAGCGTCGGTTCCTGTTTGCCGACTCGCGCGTCTGCTGCCAGAGAATGCCGTCGTACAGAACCCGGTCCAACGCCAGGTTCAGCTCGTAATCCCGGTCCGAGACCTGGTAATCCCTCACCAGACGCGATTTCATGAACGCCCCCTTCAGCCGCGGCGTTCCGACAATGGAAAACCCGTGGCCATACTTCTCCTTCAGGTAAGCGTCCAGGCGGTAGAACAGGAACGCGTCATGCCGCCAGTCGTAAAGGCCCTTCAGGAAGGCGCCCGCCACATGCGGCATTCCCGCCTGGAACGCGCGCTCAAACGAGTTGAGCCTAAACGCATGGTCGGCTTTGGGCCCGTCCGAATGGTGCAGGCGCTGGTACTGAGCCGGATGCAGCGTTTCCAGCCAGATCAGGAAACAATCGAGTCCCGCCTTCCGCAGCCGCCTCAAACTGGTTACATCCAGGGGGGGAATGTTGCTGGTGATCATCCCACCGCCCTGCTCCCCGATTCGCCCGTGAAGCAGATCGAAATACTTGGCGACTTCATGGATGCGAAATCTCTGCCGTTGCGGATGGAACCCGGTGTGCTTCAGGTAGATCGCCGGATCCTGACTGCTGACGAGTTCAATGCTGCGGTATCCCATGCCGATCAACGCGTCCACCTCCCGCCCGAACTCCTCCAGGGAGAGACGGGATCCGTCAGCCGAGAAGTTGCAGTATTTGCACCGATTCTCACAAATGCTGGAAAAGTAGAGCGGCGGCAGCAGGAGGATTTCGCGATCGTGCGGCCGGCGGTAGTGACGGGCAAACTCGAGGATCGTCCGCCGGCTCCGGTTTTCGCGCGTCCCCGCCAGCAAGGCGCTCAACTCCTCCGGGTCGAGAATGAGGCCGCGCGCCGCCTTCTCCAGAAGGCCGGTGACCACGGCCGGCGACGGCGGCGTTGCGCGCTCCAAGACGTCAGCCATCCGCAACCAACGAGGCAATTGTCTGCTGAACATGTTATTCTCCCTGTAAGTGCTTGTACTGAGACCAACCCCGACGACTTCCCGTGCGGGGCCCCCCGCACGCTCGTGCGGTGTTCCCCGCCATCATAACGTCTCCGTGATGTAACCGACCTGCGCATCCGCGCGCGCAATATCCTCCGAATAGTCCGCGGGATCAAGCACCGGGAAGCATTCCCGGTAGAGCCGGTCCGCATCCCGGCGCAGTGAGGGCGGTATATGCTTCGCGTAGGCCGGCCGGTACTGTCCGACCCACTCTTCATTCTTGCCTCGCGACTTGTCGATGAGATCCAGGAGGGCCAGATAGGCTGGCGGCTTCTGAAACCCGAGGCGTTGTCGCCAGTTCTGCGCCGGAAAGAAACGCCTCGCCGAACGCGGCGAGATCCGCTGGGCGGCATGGGTCAAGGCGCCGCCGGTGGGCAGTTCCGCCTGTCCCCACCGGGCCCCTTTCAGGAACAGCTCGGTCACGTCTATCTCGAGTCGCGCCGGATCGACTTCCAGGGATATCAGGACCGTGGCGATCTTCAAGCACTTCAGGCAAAGACTGCAGTATCCGACGTTCGGATCCTGAATGCTCCAGCAGGAGCACTGTAAATCGGCAATATCCGGGTAGCGCCGCCAGAGCAAAGACATGATCTGATACTGGCTCAAGGGCCACAGCAGGGACCCCAACTCCATCCCCCACGGGCGAAGAAGCCGCGACAGGGAATGGATGACCGGAACACTCATCGCGGCAAAGAAGGGGGCATATCCGTCGGGCAGCGTGAGGCCGCAGCGCTGGGCCTCGAACTCACAACCGAGGCCCAACCGCCGCGCGCCGCGCGAGGCCGACACGGCCAGCAGGGAGGCGACGTACAGGTACGCGTCCGACATCTCGTTGACGGATTGCCGGTAGCCCATCTCCCGCGAGAAGAGATTGTTCCAATTCGCACGGAGATCGCTCTTCACCTCCACAACCTCGCAGTTTCTCCGACGGACAATCTCCCGCATGACTTGCGCGCGTATCCGGCTCGAGTGATCCACCATGGGCGGCATTTCGGCTTGCGTGTTCACCAGAAGCGGGCGGGTGGTGAACTCGCAGAGGATCCCGGCCTGAAGCAGGCTCTCTTTGCCTCCGCTGAATGCCGTTGCCGACCGGCCGGTGTCCGGCGGCAGTTCGACGGGCCCTGGATCCGGCCCCCGGGCCTCCAGCTCGATGTTCCGGGCATGATCCCGGGTTCCGCGATAGGCTTCGAGCGAGAACCGTTCGGCTTGAAGAATCCTTTGCCAGAACTCGAGCTCGCCTTCCGGTAGATGGATGGGAAACACCACCCGGCAAGGCCGCAGGAAGTTCCAGTGGCTGTGGAGACACAGAAGCACGATCGTCCACCAGAGCTTCAGCGGCAGGGTGCGCGGGTCCAGCGCGGTTCCAAAATCGAGGGTAAAGAACGGCCTCTGATAGAATCCGCTGACGGGTTCCTCGCTCCAGCGCGCCACGACGGCGGTCGCCGTGAACTCCAGGGGCTCGAAACGGATCAGGCGCACTGCCGCTCCTTGGACACCAGAAGAGGACTCATCTCCACTTTGGATATGACTACTCATGACTCGCATTTCCGGCCATTGTGATTCATCACGGTGCGCAGATATCTCCGACGTTTCGCCACAGCGGTGAGTCTGGTGATGGCCCCGGATACGGCCGAGCAGTCGACTCCGCCGCCCCACTCGCCAAGCTCCCGCAGTGTGTATCATCCATACTCACGGCCCGCCCAGGACACGAGCTCCCTGCCACCAGTCCCCGGCGAGCAAGATCGTAGCCCACGTTGTTGCAACCGCGGAGCCCAATATGCATTTTTGAGGGGTCGTGAAATTCGGCGGGTAAGCGTTTTTGAGGGGGCAGACACACCTGCGGCCGGAACATCATATGCGGCCAGTTCGGTTTTCAGGTAGAAGGCCATTTCGTTCTCCGATCGCCGGAATAATAGCAGTCCACTGGCCGGGCACAAAGCTGTATTTCACACAGCCGTGTTGGTGGGATCAGCCGGACTAGATCAGATTGGGTTGCGCTGTCTCTTGGGGCGGCGCCCGGAACCGATCCGCTTCGCCGGCCGCGATTCCGGCACATACGGGCGCACGAATGCCTCGTCAAAATCATATCCGCCCGTAAAATCGGCCTTGGTGTCCGACTCCTGCTTCCCGAAAAAGCCCTTGTTTACAAGATTGAAGACGATTTCGCCAACATCCTCGGTGCGGTTGATGCCCCACGTGGTGAGCACCCGCCTGGCCATGGGTCCAAACTCTTCCACCGCATACGCACGAAAGCCCTCGAGCAGTTCATTGCCCGTGACATGCTGGGGCGCACCCGGCTGGCGCTTGAGCATCTTGACTGTGTAATCCCACGAGTCCTTGACGAACGCGTAGGCATCGCGGTCGTACCGGGCGTCCTCCCGCAGGATCGCTTCAAGCGCCTCAGAATAGTCCACGTGTTTCATCTGGTCCCCCCGGCTGAGGCATAGACTGACTCCATGCCCGACACAACGATATCGCAACAGGCTTTGTGGTGGCAAGAGATGTTTCGCACCACCGGCACGCACAATTGGCGTTTCGCGCCGGGCCAGATGCGCTGCCCACTACCCCAAATAGATCCACTCCCGTCTTGCCCTGGGAGCAACTGAACGCTATGAATGGCCAGGTTTCTGCGCAGTTGTTGACTATGGAACACTTGAACATCCTGATGAACGCACTGTTTTCGGTGATCCTCGCCCCGTTCCGGGGCCTGAATCACTGGTATGGCATGGTTGCTGTGTCGATAATCAGCGCCCTCATCCTCCTGTCTGTTTTCAAGGCGACGTCCAACCGGCGGGCCATACGGAGGAACAAGAACCGGGCCATCGCACGCCTGCTTGAACTGATGCTCTTCAAGGACGACATCGTCGTCAACCTCGGCGCCCTCGGCCGCACGATGCTGGCCAATGCCGCCTACATGGGCTCAATGGTCCGCCCCATGCTCTTCGGCATTGTGCCGTTCGCCCTTCTTCTCGCACAGGTATCGGTCTGGTTTGCCTGCAAACCGCTGCAACCGGGTGAACCGGCAGTGGTGAAGGCCGTGTTCTCCGAACATGCCCGCTCCGCTGATGCAGACCTGGCGATCGAGGCCTCGGCAGGCGTGACGGTGGAAACGCCGGTAGTCCGGATTCCTTCGCGTGGCGAGGCCGCCTGGCGGGTACGGGCCGTAAACAATGGCTTTGAATCCGTTGACGTTCTGGTCAATGGCGCCAGGGAGCGCAAGACGGTTGCCGTGGGAACAGCCCCCCGCCCCGTGTCACCCGTCCGGGTGCAGGCCGGTTTCTGGCGCCAACTTGCCGCCCCGGCCGAGACGCCACTGCCTGCTGCCAGTCCCCTGGCCAGGATCGAGGTGGTCTACCAGCAAGCCAGCTTTGCAGTCGCCGGCTTCAACTTCCACTGGCTGCTTGTGTACGTGGTCCTGACCATGCTCCTAGCCTGGGCACTGAAGGGCCCGTTCAGGGTTGAGATATGAAACAGGACACCATAACGATCGTTTCGGGGCTCCCCCGGTCCGGCACATCACTTATGATGCAAATGCTGGTGGCGGGAGGCCTGCCTGCCTTGACCGACGGTACAAGGCAGCCCGACGAAAACAACCCGAAGGGGTACTTCGAGCTCGAGGCTGTCAAGCACACCAGGGAGGACGCCTCGTGGCTGAACGAAACCAACGGCAAATGCGTCAAGGTCGTGTCGATCCTGCTGTATGATCTGCCGCGGGATCGGCGCTACAACATCATCTTCATGACCAGAAACATGGAAGAGATACTCGCCTCACAGGCAGCCATGCTGCGGGTCAGGAACGTGCACGACACGAGCAAGGATGAGGATATGCGCCGCTGTTTCGAGGCCCACCTCCTGAAGCTTGAGCGACGTCTGGCTGAGCAGGAGAACGTGACCGTCTTCTACTGCGACTACAACGAGCTCATCAGGATGCCGGAACACCAGGCGATCAAGATCCGTGACTTCCTCGATATCAACCTCAACACCCAGGCCATGATGGCAGTGGTTGATCCAAAACTCCACAGGCAGAAGAAGTAGGCTGAATGCCTGGCGCGAGGAAACAGCCTGCGGATGGAATTACCGACTGGACACGCTGACTGTGCTAGCCGTCCAGATACCCAAGTCCCTTGAGCCGGTTCCGGACCTCCTCCTCGGATGAGGAATCATCCACTTCGGCTGAGGATTTCTCGAGAATGTGCAGGGCGAATTCCTCCGCGGACGAGTACCCCTTCGCCGCGGCCGCCTTCTTCAGGCGCTCGTACAGGCTGTCGCTGAGTCTCAGCTTGTGCCCGAACATACTTCCCCCCCCATCGATCTGCGTAGAGATCGTGCCACCCCGGGCGCAAAGACCCGCCACACAGGTGCCAGTCGGCGCGCTATTCCTTGACCTTCACCCCGCGCTTGCGGGGCTTCTTGTCAAAGAGATCCATCTGGTCACCCTTGAGCATGTTGTAGCTCTTGAGGATGCGGATCATCTGCTGCAGGTCGGACTTCTCGTAGTTCTTGTTCCGGTCCACGTGAACAACGAGGTGATGGAGGATCGTCCGGAAAAGCAGGACGCCGTCAATTCCCCTGCCCTTCAGCATATCGAGGGTGTTCTGCTTGAGGTCTTCCGACGCAGGCAGTTCCGCCAGGCAAAGCACCTTCGCGACGTTTGGCGAGCCCAGCTTGCGGCCGGCGACGCGAACGGTGGCTTCCTCGGCAAACCGGAGAATTTCAGGGGTATTTTCGAACAGCTTCTTGGAGAATCGTTCACTGTGCCATCCGCGCACCGCCACCACGGCCCTCGAAATGCCGGCAAGGTCATCAGTGCTCCACAACAGGTGGTCGGGAATCCGCTGCTCGTTGACCAGCGGATTGAACACCACCAGGTCCATCTCGTCTTCGGCCATCTTCCGGCGGCCCGATACGACGTACTTGCAGGGCTGGTTGACCATGAACCCAAGGGACTCAAAGTATTCCCTGACAATAGCCTCGCTTACTCCGGCCATGATACCTCCGCGAATGCCTCTTCCAACCGACTCTCAGGAACACTGCACCCGATTATGGCAGAACCGATCCGTTCAACAAGAACGAAACGCAAACCGCCTGCCACGGTCTTCTTGTCGGCAGCCATGCACGATCGCAGCGCCCGCCATTTCCGGCGCATGCCGGGGGCCGACACAGGCAGGCCCAGTCGCTTGAGCAAGATCATGATTCTGTAGGATTCCTCGTGGGGAAGTCCCTTGTCCTTCATTGACAGTATCGCTGCAAACGCCATTCCAACAGACACGGCCTCTCCGTGCAGCATGGCGCCGTAGCCCGCCGTTCTTTCCAGCGCATGCCCGAACGTATGGCCGAAGTTGAGGACCGCTCTTGCCCCCTTCTCCTCTCTCTCGTCGGATCTGACAACAGAAGCCTTTATCGCGCAACAGCGTGCCACGACATCCTCCAGCAGGCGCGGATCCCGGTCCATGAGTCCGTCGACATTCTTCTCCAGCATCCTGAAGAACGCGGCGTCACATATGACTCCGTACTTCACTACTTCGGCAAGACCTGACACATATTCCCTTTCCGGAAGTGTCTCCAGGGTAGCGAGGTCCGCATCCACCTCAACCGGCTGATGGAATGCGCCCACAAGATTCTTTCCCTGCCTGAGGTTGATGCCGGTCTTGCCGCCAACGGAGCTGTCGACCATCGCAAGCATGGTCGTTGGGACTTGGACAAAGCGGATGCCGCGCAGGTAAGTCGCGGCCACGAATCCGGCAAGATCACCCACGACCCCGCCTCCGAGTGCAATGACGTACGATGACCGGTCCAGCCTGAGTTCCGCGGCCTTGTCGTAGAGTTTCTCTGCCATCCGCGCGCACTTGGCCGCCTCGCCGGCCCGGACGACGACACGTGTGATCTCGACCCCGCGGGCTTGCAGCGCCTTCCCGCAGCGCGCGCCGTACAGGGGATCAACATTGGTATCCGAAACGATCATCGCCTTGAGCCCGGGCCGGCGGGCGATCGAGGCGCCGACTGCCAGGTTGCGCCCTATATTGATGTCATACGACCGGCTGCCAAGTTTCACATGCACTGCCTTGGACATGACAAACCACTCCTTGTATCGAGCCTATTCCGATAACACAGACCCATTTCCTGTGACTTTTACAGTCTCTCCGCAGCCGGGTGGCCGCAGACATAAGCCCCTCCGCTCATCGCCTTCCTGTTCTCGGGCTGGACCGTGACGAGGCGCACAGCCTTGTCACCGGCCTGGACGAGGGGGCCGAGGCCACGCCACTCAATCACAGCGCCAGGCGGCAGGCCCTTGCCCTCCTCCACGGCCGTTCCAAGAACCTTGAGGATTGCCCCGCCGCCGCCAGGGGCGCTGCAGAAGCTGCCGGGCCACGGATTGAACGCACGCACCCTGTTATGAATGCGCGCCGCAGGCATCGTCCAGTCTATCAGGCCATCCGACTTCTTCAGCATCGGCGCAAGAGAAGCGATTGAGTCATCCTGCGGGATCCGTCTCACACTGCCTGCGCGAATGAGGGCTAGTGTTTCAGTGAGCAGCGCAGCGCCCTCCGCAGCCAGCCGGTCGAGGAGGGATCCACCGGTATCCGAATCGAGCACTGGCGATTCTTTCTGCAGAATGATGTCGCCTGCATCCATCCGCTCGTTGAGGAACATGGTGGTCACCCCCGACACGCGATCACCGTTAGCCACGGCCCACTGGGCCGGCGCGGCGCCGCGATACTTCGGCAGCAGCGACGGGTGCAGGTTCACGCAGCCGTGCGGCGCGAGGCTGAGCACCGGCGTTTTGAGAATCTGCCCGAATGCCACGATGACCAGCAGGTCAGGATTCAACGCGCGAAGTTGCTCGATGCTCCCTGGTGTGTTGACATTCTCCAGGGCCAGAATCCTGGTCCTGGCGCCAGCGGTCTCAGCCACAGGGCAGACACCCACCTTGAGCCCGCGGCCTTTCGGCCGTTCGGGCCGGACCACGACACCGACAACGGCATCATCCCGGGAAGCCATCAAGGCCTTGAGTGAAGGGCATGCGATGCTGCCGGATCCCATGAAAACGATTTGCATACCGTGGTGATGCCGCCTTACGCCTCAAACCGCGGCGAGTGCTTCAGGATTTTTTTGAGAATGCGCTTCGACGACGACTGTATCCGCTTGTGGAGACTGCGGCCCCTGGCATCGATGGCCACGATCGCCGGAAAATCCACGACATCCAACTCCCACATGGCCTCGGTTGTCCCGAATTCCCTGAGGAAGTAGACGTTCCCGATCTTCTGAATACGTTGGTTGAGCACCTGCGCGGTCCCGCCGACGGCTTCCAGGTAGACACAGCCGAACCTGGCACACGCCTTCGCGGTCGCCGGCCCCATGCCGCCCTTACCTATGATTACCCGCACCCCGTGCTTCTGGATAATGGCCGACATGTAGGCCTCTTCGCGTATGGAAGTGGTCGGGCCGGAAGCCTTCACAAGCCACTTGCCGTCATCGCGCACAACAACCGGGCCGCAGTGGTAGATCCCGCCGTCTTTCAGCGAAACCGGGCTCGCACCACCCTCGAACAGGTGCTTGTGCAGCTTGTCCCTGCCGCTGAGAATCCTGCCAGTGATGCTGACCTTCTCCCCGATCTTCAGGTCGCGCAGCTTATCAACGGTAAACGGGCCGGTGATCTTCGTCATCATCGGTAGAGCCACCTTCCGATCCTGCCGCCTGGCCCCAACACAACGCCCCTGCGCCGGAACGCCCAGCACATGAAGGAAACGCTTACGAAGAACGAGGCCGGAAGCCTGCCCAGCGCCCCCACCTTGGCGCCCAGGATGGTGACGGCGCCACCCATGCCCATGGGGCCGATGCCGAGCCTGTTTGCCTCCCTCAGTATCTTGCTCTCAAGCTTGGCCAGCGCCCTGACGGGCGACTTGTCGTCGAGCTTCCTGAAGAACTGCTCCCTGGAGTGCTCATAGCCACCGCCTCGGTCACCACCAACGCAAACTCCGACAACACCGGGTGCGCACCCATCGCCCTGTGCCTTCTGGATGGCGTCAAGCACGCACCGGCGCACGCCGTCAAGGTCCCTGCCGGCACCAACGTTCACGTCTGGCAGGCTGTACTGACATCCGACATTCTCGCTCCCGCCGCCCTTCATGAGCAGGCTTACATCAATCACCCGCCTTGCGCCGTGATGGAACTGGAACACTGGATGACCGTGGGCGATATTCGTCTCGTAGGGTACGCCCGTGACCGAATCGAGGGTGTTCTGCCGCAGATAGCCCCGCCGCGTGGCGAGCGAAACGGCTGATCGTGTCTCGGCGATGAGGGCATTTACGTCAAAGCCTATGGGTACATTGAAGCAGAAGACCAGTTCGCCTGTATCCTGGCAGATCGGCTGGTCTTTTGCGCGGGCCAAGGCAATGTTCTCAAGGATTGAGCCAAGCGCCCACGCTGCCCTGCTGCCCTTGCGTTCCCTGGCGAGCGATCGCCTGATCGCGCCTTCCACATCCGCGGGCAAGTCGGTGCTTGTTCTGCGAATCAAGTCGAAGAGACTCTTCTCAAGATCTGGCAAACCTCTCATCAAGTCACCGGGTTCCCGTCTTCCCAACCAATGATCTCAACCGCGACATGGTCTGCAACATCGCGGCCCCGGTCAGTCAGAATCCAACTGCCAGCCCGGGACTCAAGTAGACCAGTGTCCGATAAACACCGCAAAACTTCAATCAATTTCTTCTCCTGCGCCGAATCAAGTCCGGCTCGTGCGCCCACCACGCCAATGTCAACGCCTTCCGCCAGCCGAAGCCCGAATATCACCATCTCAGTAGCCTTGACCACTCTGGATAGCTCCTCCGAATCCCGCCCCGGGGGTGTTCCGGCCTCAATGTTTCGAAGGTACACATCAAGGTCGCGGATATTGGTCCACCGTCGACTCCCCATGTGCGAACTTGCCGCCGGGCCGAGGCCGACATACTCAGCCCCGCGCCAGCAGGCAACGTTGTGCCGGCATTCAAAACCAGCCCGGGCATAGTTGGATATCTCGTAGCGGCCGTACCCCTCGTTGGCCAGGATTTCCCCGGTCATGTGGATGAACGCCAGTTGCTCTTCGTCATCCAGCACCCTGCACTCTCCGCCAATTGCCTTCCTTTCAAGGGCAGTGCCTTCTTCAACCGTGAGGGCGTAGACTGAGATGTGCTGTGGTTCAAGGGCCAGGGTTGAGTCAAGTGTGGCACGCCACCCCGCCACGTCAACACCTGGAACGCAGGCGATCAGGTCAATGCCGATATTGTCGAAGCCGGCTTCACGCAGCATGGCGACGGCCGCGACGATATCTCCAGCCGTGTGGCGCCTTCCAAGCTTTCGCAGGATGCAATCGTCGAACGACTGCGCCCCGAGGCTGATGCGGTTCACTCCCGACCGTTTGAGAATGCCGAGACCGGACCGCGACAAGCTCCCGGGATTGGCCTCCACAGTCCACTCAACCGGCCGCGCACGGCCGGCGGTGACAAGACCGCAAAGCCTCTCGAGCTGTGGATCCGCCAGGATTGTCGGGGTGCCGCCGCCAAAATACACGGTGTCGTATTCACGGTCTTCCGCTCCCGGTACGCCCTGGAACTGCGTCAGCTCCTGCCTTGCGGCCGCGACATAACGATCGGCGAGATCAGGCTCGTAATGTGTGGAGTAGAAGGCGCAATAGCTGCATTTACCGTCGCAAAACGGGACGTGCACATAGAGGCCAAATGGCTTCATGGCCGGCCGGGAAGGCTTCGCCCCGCGGCCGCAAAAAGCGGTCCAAGGAGGTCATCCTGCACTCTCAAGGACCCGAACCCGCAACCGAGCTTGATGTCCGGGCTGAGTTTTCCGTGGAAGTCCGAGCCGCCGGTCAGGATCAGCTTGAATTCTTTCGCCATGGAGGAATAGAAGGCGATCTGCGCCGGGCTGTGCTCCGCGTAGAACACCTCAATGCCCTGCAATCCGGCGGCGGCCATCGTGCCGACGAATTCGCGAAGCTCCTTATCCTTCAGGCCAAGCGTTGCCGGGTGGCCTAAAACCGGCACCCCGCCTGCCTGCTTGATCGATTCAATACCAACCTCAGGAGTCAGCCGGAACCGGTCGACATACGCGGGCTTCCCTTTTCCAAGATACATATCGAATGCATCTTTCGACGTTCCCACATAGCCCTTTTCCATGAGTGCCTGTGCAAAATGGGGACGGCCCACAACATCTTCGCTGGCGAACTTCCGGACATCCTCCATGGTGATCTCCAGGCCGAGCCTGTTCAGCTTTCCCAGAATCTGGCTGTTCCGGTCGTCGCGACCGCCGCGCATCCTGCCCAGAGCATCGCCGAGCGGACCGCTCTTCGGGTCCACGAGATAGCCAAGCATGTGCATGGTGCCCGGATTGAAATCAACGCTGATCTCCACACCGGAGATGCCGGTGATCTTCCTTTCGGCGCAGGCGACCAGGAACGCCGGGACTCCGTCGGTGGTGTCGTGATCAGTGAGCGCGACGGCCACGAGCCCCTCCTTCATGGCCAGGTCGGCAAGCTCGGCCGGACTGAGGCTGCCGTCAGAAAACGTGGAGTGCGTGTGAAGATCAATCATTTCATTTCTCCATGATATCAGGCATTGGTGTACCTGATGTTGAATCCGTCGTACTCATCATTGGCTTCGGAATATGACACCCTTGAGTGCGAAACCCCGGCCGATTCCGGGCCGCTCTTGCACCAGTCGGCGAAGGCCTCGACATCGGCCTCTTCGCCTTCCGCCACGATCTCTACACGGCCGTCGTCCAGATTTCTGACCCACCCGGCCAGGCTGAGATCCTCAGCCTTATCCACTTCATACATCCTGAATCCGACACCCTGCACCCGCCCGCTGACGAATATGTGCGCGCGCGTCCTCATGGCATCCCCGAAACGACACCTCAACAAACCGGCCGTGGCCGGAATGGTTTAGATCGGACCGCAGACGCACTCATATTGACTAAGGCAAGGGGCGCCGTCCGCGACCCGCGCGGCTCCTGTGCCCTTCCAACTGAATCGCTGCGTCGTGAAACCTACTCCGGCCGGGCCGGCTCGGCAAGCCCGGATTGAGCGCCGGGCCAAAGCTGCTTCCTCACCCCACCACGATAACGCCCACAAGCTGCCGGCGCAAGTTCAGGCAGGTCCAGTGCTGCACGATATTCTGTCCTCCCTGCCCTGACCCCGTTACGTCGAATCGGTGCGGCAAAGGTCTGGACGCACGAGCCCTGATCCATGTAGCATGTGTCGGTAATATTCTTGAACAGGGAGACTGCCATGGCCGTGCCTGAGATCAGGTGGATTGTTTTCGATCTGGGGAACGTGCTGGTGGATCTCGCATCTGGCGGCACAGAGAGGCTGTCGAAATCCCTCGGAATAGAGACCGAGGAACTGCATTCCTTCCTCCTGGAGGTTGACGCCTCCCGACGGCTCTGCACCGGCGAGTTTCAGGCTGACCAGTTCACCGCAATGCTGAACAGGCGGTTTGGCGGCTCCGTCACACCTCAAGCGATCACAGCGTTGTTCGGGCCGGAGATAGCCGCCGTATACCCCGCGATTCCAGCCATCGTCGAGTCACTGGCCGGCCGCTATTCACTCGGGGTGCTGTCCAACACCTTCTTCGGGCACTGGGATTACTTCATTGCAACCGACCTTGCCAAGTCCTTCTCGGCGCTTATGGCATCGCACCTGATGGGATGCGTCAAACCGGATCCGCTGATCTACCAGAAAGCGCTCGCACAGATTGCGGCCGCACCTGAGGAAACACTTTTCGTCGACGACAGGGAAGAGAACGTTGCTGGGGCAAGGGCGGCCGGTATGCACTCCTTCCAAAGCCTTTCTCCGGATGAGACAGTTCGCGGGCTCATGGAATTGGGAATCGCCGTCAACGGGAAGTGACCTGAAACAGGTCAAGAGCCCCTGGGACCGTAACGTGCCCACCATCGACTGGCTGGCGGGACCGCCGGAGGGCGGACATGGAAGCACACCGGGCGGTGCCGGAGCCTGTTCCTACTTCAATCTTGAATAGCCGGACGTCGTGGTCTATTAATCTCGTTGAAATGTGCGCCGGTCATTCAAGACCTGGCCAAACACGCGGGGGGGGGATCGAATGGATCGCGAAAAGGCGCTGCTGGTCTACTCAGGCTGGCTCGGAGACTTCGTTTGGATCATCCCAACCATCAAGGCACTGCGCTCCCGTTTTAAGAGTGTCTCGCTCGTGGTATCCGACATTCAGGGCCCGCTCGCGCTCGGTCTGGAAGGCACACTGGTTGACAAGGTTTACGTTGGCACCCGCCGGAACAGGGCGGCGGTGGCTCGCAGTGTCAGGAATGAAGCCATTGAATCAGGCATTGGCACATTCATCGACATAAAAGGACGGGGCAAGGCCGGCCTCTTTATCCCCTGGCACCGTGACATCCAGATCTACATGCCCGATCGGCACGATGCGCGTGAATACACTCTGGCCAGGCTGCTTCACCCGTTCGCGACATGCCTGCCGCCAAGGGATCCTGCCAGTCACATGGTCGACGGGTATCTGGGAATTGCCAGGTTCTTTGGCGCTCAGAAGATCACGGTGGATTTCAGGCTGTCGTTTCCTGAACACGTCGTCGCAAAAGCAAGGAGCGTCGAGGAAACCCATGGCCTCAGGACAGGCCGCACTGTCGTCCTCAGTCCGGGTTCAGCGCAGTTCTCAAAGATATGGCCGGCAAAGAACTACAGGGCCCTGGCCGACACACTGCAAGGCGATCTGGGCTGCAAGGTGGTGGTCATGGGGGCCCGGAATTTCCCGCCAAACGGAAACTACGACATGATAGTCGCGCAGCCGTACATGGGCGACAGGAAGTTCGTCAACCTGATCGGCAGGACGGACATTCTTACCGACTCCTGCCTTCTCCAGTCCGGCGTTTTCGACGTCGCTGTGGGCAATGACAGTTTTGCGGGGCACATGGCCGGTTCCGCAAGCGAGGTAGCTGCGGAAACTCCGATGGCGGCCAGGGCACCGGACGGGCGTTGGTTCAAGGCCAACCGCACAGTATCGCTCTTCGGCCCCACGAACCCTGTATTTTGCCGTCCATACGACCCAACCGGCAAATTCAATACCATCCTGCAGCCGGCGGAGTATCCCGCCGACTGCAAGTACGACAGAACAAGCCACACTTGTCCTCATTATGGCGACCGAAAATGCTTCATGGCCAGCCACTGCATGCCGGCGATCACCGTGGAACAGGTGGTGAAGGCGGTGGAGTGGCAGTTAAACGCGGGGCGCGCCGCCCACGCCCAGGCCGGGCCGGCCGTTGAAGCATGACCGTCCCCCACGCTAGCCCGGGACTGTCCCTGCAGAAGTTGTACCCGGGGATTAAGATCGGGCAAAGGCCTTGACTTTGGACGGCAGAAACTGCTAGATAACGACCATCTGGGTATTCTCGGATGGTGTATCTGCAATCGCGAGAGGGGAGTTGAAGTGAATCATATGAAGCCGGCAAGATTGCTCACTGTGGCGGCTGCGTTCCTTGCGGTTGCCTGCACTGCGGGCGCGACCCCGTTCGAGCCTCAGTTCACGATAGTGAAGATCGCTGGAACCTGCGAGGTCCAGCTTCCCGGAACCAACGAGTTTTCTGTGGCTACCGAAGGAATGGTATGCCCATATGAAACGGTTATCAGGTCGGCCGCGGCTTCATCGTGCATACTTTCTTTCTCGCAGGACAACGGCTGCCTCATCTGCCAGAACACCACGGTCAAGATCGACGAGTCGATGAAGAACAAGAAACACAAGATCCTGCGGTTATCCGTGGGTGAGATTGAGTTCAACCTGGAGCCGGGATTCCGCAAACGGAACCGCCTGAGCGTCGAAACGCCAAGCGCCATCCTGGATGCAATAGCCTGCACGTGCGCCATAGAGCACAAGATCATCGGCGACCTCAAGACATCCAACTTCCGCTGCACGGAAGGTGACGTGGAGATTGCGGGCGACTACTTCTCGATCACAGGGCTTGGGGCAAATGAGCACGTGACCGTTGCCGAAACCCCGAAGAACGATTTCATCCGCATCAAGGTCGTAATCGGCGAGATCACTCTCACCGTGCGGGACACGGACGGGTCGGAAAGGAAGATAATCCTGTCCGCCGGCGACGAGTTGACCATCATGGCCAGCGATTCGCAGACCAACCCCGCCATCCTGGATGTTGTCTACAAGATCGTTTTTGCCGATCCGCAGAAGGCAGAGCTGGCACCGTGGCAGGCGACGTTCCAGAAGCCTGACGCTGAGCAGCCAGACAAGGCGGAAGATGTGGGCGGCCCCACACCCCCTCTCCCGAAGGAGAGGAAATGGTCTCACTTGACGGTGGCACCACCTGTCCCAACGGTCACACCGGTGGGCAGGCAGTAAGCAGCAGAACGGTCCCGGTGAAGCACATGCATCTCTGGGGTGCTAGGCCCCGGGATGCATAGTTTTTTGTCGGGATGGCATGGATAGAAGCGAGCCGGGGCTGTACCCATCCCGGGAGACGACAAACCTGGAGAGAAGGCAATCATGTTCGAAAAGACCGACGACAACCGACAGAAGAAATCATCGCGTCCCCCCGCCCCGAAGCGATACAGGTTTGCTTTCGGCCTGAGCAGGCGAAAGCAGAAGACGATCATGGCTTTCGTCGCGGTACTGGTCACGTTCACTTTCGTGATAGGTTTTCACCAACTCTTCATGGGGTTGCCAGGTGACGAGTCCTTCGGCTCAAAGATAGGCACGCTCGGCGGACTGCCTTTGACCGACTACCAGCTGCAGAAAGCTAGGGCAATGGCCCGGGTTCACCTTATACTCGCCATGAACGAGACCGATGATTCGCCTGACTTCGACCGCAATGTCCGCAAGACCGCCTGGCGCCGCCTTGCATCGCACCGGTACGCCGAGAAGCTGGGCATAACCGGCACAAAGGAAGAGGCCTACCAGCTGGAGTTGACGCAATTCACCAGGGACGGTGTATTCCAGCAGGACGCATATGAGAATTTCTACGATCGCAGGCTGCCCAAGCTGAATATTTCCGCCGCCGACTTCCGCGCGTACATGGAAAGCTCACTAGTGCTCGCAAGGCTGGAAAGCGCCATCTCGGCTGCCGCGTGGCTTCCGGCTTACGACATGAGCCGGGAGGTTTCCAGGTATACTGATTCATTCCTCATCGAGTGCGTCAACGTACCTGCATCAGCCCTTGACAAGCCGGTGGCAGTCTCTGCCGTGGAAGCACGTGAATTCTTCGACAATAATCCCAAGTACTTCGTCCAGCCCGAGCGAATGCGGGTCAAGTACGTCGTATTCCCGGTGTCAAATTTCATGGCAAGCGCCGCGGCGCTCCCCTCTGTCAGGGCGCTAGACTACTACGAGAACAACAAGGCTGAGTTCGAGACGACCACGAACGGTGTCACAACCGCGCGCACGTTTGACGAGGTCAAAGACGCGATCATGTCCAACATGATCACCGAGGCGGCGACAAACTACTACGACAAGAACGTGAACCTCTATACCACGACGGACACCAATGATCTCGAGGTCATCAGGCCCTTTGCCGAGGTCAGTGAAGAGATAACACGGACTCTCGCCCGGAGGGACGCGTTGGGTATAGCCGAGGAGAGAGCCGCTGAGTTCGCTGACACGATGAATCCAGGCCGTGACGGTGCGCTGATCACGTTGGACCGTGCCGCTGCGGCCACCAACCTCAGCGTTAACACGTCACAGTATTTCGCGCGCTACGAACGCGTTCCCGGGCTCAATGTCTCGCTGGCATTCAACCAGCTGGCGTTCGAGAGCCTCCGGCCGAACGAGCCATACGACCACTTCAGCGCCCCGATAGTCGAGAATGATAACGTCTACGTGATCTCATTTGACGACAAGCGCGCAGAGCATGTCCCTGACTTCAACTCAGTCGCCAGCATTGCTTCTGAACTGGCGTGGAACGACAAGACATCGAAGGCAGTCGCGGAAAAGGCGGCGGAGATCCACAAGGCGCTCCAGGCGGGACTGAAGTCCGGCAAGACGTTCCAGGATGCTGCGGCTTCCCAGAATTTGAAGACAGTATCGGCAGGACCGTTCAGCTGGATCTTCCAGCCAACGAACATAGTCCTCTCAGCCTCGATGGTGAGGGCTATCACTTTGTGCAATGAGCGGGAACTTACCGAGCCGATACCGTCGACCAACGGCATAACGATCGCCTATGTTGCGAGCCGCGTGGATGGCAGGACCACCACCGATCCCTCATACATGCAGTACCTGACCGAGACGATACGCGAGGAGAAGGCCAAGCGGACCTTCATCGACTGGCAGCAGCGTCTGCTTGAGGGCGAAAAGGTTGTAGCTGAGGACAAGGAGCTCGAAAACGCCTCAGCCACCAACGATGTCGCCATAGAGGCCGCTCCAGCCGGCGACTCATCGCAGCCCTGAGCTGCCTCTCAAGGCTCTGCCCCGATTGTCATATCAACCGGTCGACCGCACACGGAGCACTTGCCCTGTGCGATGCCTCGGACTTCTGTCCTGTAGCCCTGTCTTTCCACCAGCACGGAGTGACATCCCGGACAAGAGGTGTTCTGGCCCTTCCCCGACCGCACATTGCCAACGTAGACATAGTCGAGGGCCCGGCTGCAGATCCGGTGTGCATTCTCGAGGTTTGCCACCGGCGTAGGGCCGATGTCCAGCTTGTAGTCGGGGTGATATGCGCTCAAGTGAAGTGGAGTGAGCCGGCCGAGGTTGGTGCTGATCCAGCCCGCAAGGGTTTCGAAATGCCTGTCCTCATCATTCCTGCCCGGAATGACAAGGTTGGTGATCTCGACATGACAGCCCGCGGCTACCGCCTGCTTCGAAAACTCCAGCACAGGCCCCAGCCTGCCGTTGCACAGCTCACGGTAGAACGAATCGTCCATGCTCTTTATGTCTATGTTGAGAGCATCGATCAGCGGCAGGATCTCGGAGGCGGGTTCCCTGGCGACATACCCGTTGGTCACGAGGACATTCGCCAGTCCGGCATTCTTCGCCGCCACCGCACAATCCACTGCAAATTCAAAGCCCACGAGCGGTTCATTGTACGTGTATGCAAGGCCAATTGAACCAAGCCGGTTGGCCTCGCGCACTATCGCGGCGGGAGATTGAACGGCCGTATCACTTTCAGCTTGCTGCGAGATGGACCAGTTCTGGCAGAAGGAGCATGAGAAGTTGCAGCCCCATCCGCCGATGCTGAAGATCATGCTGCCGGGATAGAAATGATAGAGCGGCTTCTTCTCAATTGGATCCAGCGCAGCTGACGAGACCATACCATAGCACAAGGCCGAAAGTTCCCCGCCACGAACCCCCCTCACCTTGCACAGGCCTGTCGCGCCTTCAGCAATCACACAATGGTGAGGGCACAGATCACACCTTATCTTTCCGCCAGGCAGTTGCCTCTGGTACGCCGCTTTCATGGTTGTCTCCCCAAGCACAGCCTTGAACTCCCTGTCCACGATGGTACCATTGCAGGGCAATGAAGGCCATTCTTCTCGTACTGGATTCTGTGGGCATTGGCGAGGCGCCGGACGCGGCTGACTATGGAGACTCTGGTGCCAATACCCTGGCGCACCTCTCTGCTGCGGCCGGCGGCTTGTCAGTTCCGACTCTTGCGCAAATGGGCCTCGGTAATATCCCAGCCATGCTGCCGGGTGGTCTTCCCATCACCGGCGTACCGCCGGAGACCTCACCCACAGCCTGCTACGGCGCAATGCGCGAGGTGTCGGTTGGCAAGGACACTACAACCGGCCACTGGGAGATGGCCGGCCTTCACCTACCCAGGGGTTTCCGGCTCTTTCCAGCCACACCGCAGTCGTTTCCATCGGAACTGATCAGGGAATTTGAACGGCAGACTGGACGGCCCGTGATCGGCAATATCGCAGCCAGCGGAACGGCGATAATCCAGGAACTCGGACCGCGGCAGATAAAGGAAAAGTGCTGGATCGTCTACACGAGCGCCGATTCCGTCTTCCAGATTGCCGCCCATGAAGAGGTCATTCCGCTGGAAAGCCTGTACAGGGCCTGCGAAGTCGCACGCGCACTGTGCAATCCGTATATGGTCGGCCGCGTGATCGCGAGACCCTACATCGGAGAGCCTGGCAGCTTCACACGCACCGGCAACCGCCGCGACTATTCTTATCCCCTGCCATCCGAGACAATCCTGGACCGGCTGTCCGGGGCGGGAATCGCAGTCACCTCTGTCGGCAAGATTGACGACATATTCGCACACAGGGGCATAACCCGCACGATGCACTGCGAGAACAACGCCGAGGCCGAGCAATTCCTGCAGGAGCTGGCCAGGGAACGGGCTGAGGGGCTGATCTTCGCCAACCTGATCGACTTTGACATGCAATACGGCCACAGGCGCGATGCCATCGGCTATGCCAGGGCACTGGAAAGGGCAGACAAGACCGTGGCCGCTATTCTTGCGACCATCTCACCCGGCGACATGCTCATCATCACGGCCGATCACGGAAACGATCCAACCTTCAGGGGAACAGACCACACGAGGGAACACGTGCCGCTGCTTGTGTTCACCGGCAACAGCCACGGAACG